>NZ_LMHA01000003.1:0-300000 GCF_001427635.1 Pseudoxanthomonas sp. Root65 | reverse complement strand
GAATGCATCGGCTTGGCCGAGTAGCCTTCGTGGCTGATCGACGCCGGCATCATGCCGTAGAAGGCCGCATTGACCGCGCGGTTGGCCTCGGTGCGCTCGCTCAGTCGCAGTGCCTCCATGTAGACGAAAGCGCCCTGCACGTGCGGCCACATCTTCTTCAGGAAGGCCTTGTCGCCGGTGTAGCGGTAGTACTCGGCAATGTTGAAGATCAGCTCGCCGTGGCTGTCGTTTTCCGGCACCGGATCGCTGCCGCGGTCGTCGACGCAGCACGGCACCTTGCCGTTCTCGAACTGGTACGGCGCGTAGTACTCGACGTACTCCTTGACCACTTCCGGACGGCCGAGGCGCAGCAGGCCCTCGGAGATCATCGCACCATCGCGGATCCAGCTGCGCGAGTACGAACGCGTACCGGGCTGCAAGCGCGGGCCGATGCGCGAGATCAGCATGTGCGCGAGCGCGGTGCGCAGGGTGTCGGCGATGGCTTGGCCTTCGGCGGGGACCTGCAGCTTCATTTCGCCGAGCTTGCCGCGCCACATCGCCGCTGTGGCCTGCTGGTCTCGGATCGCGTCGATCGTCGCGGGCAGCGTACCTTCGAGGGGGGCGACCCAGTCGATGTCCCGGCTCTCACCCGGTGCCAGCGTGATGCGGTACAGCACGGCGGCGGAAGCGAGTCCGCTCGCCTCTCCTGTCACTTGCACGTCGGTACCGTCGCCCATCGCCTCCATCGATGCCAGCTGCTCACGCACCAGCCCTTCGTCGAATCGTGATGCCAATGACGCATCGGGCCTGGCGAAACGCAGACTGTCGCGCCCGTTCACGCTGACCACGCCATCGCGGATCGCCAGATCGTTGATCGGACTGAAACCGCCGGTCGTGTTGAGGAACTGGCTGGGCGGATTGACCTGCCACGGCTGCACGGCCAGCGCCAGCACATACTCGCGCGACAGCTTGCCCGTGTTGGTCAACCGATGCCGGGCGACCACTCGCGAGTCGCCGACCGTGCCCGCAGCGAACGCCGTGGTCGTCAACGCGAAGTCCGCGTGCTTCCACGCCACCGTCGGGATCGGCAGATAGCCGTCCTGCAGCGATTGCGTGGACACCACGTCGGCCCAGCCGATCCAGCGACCATCGACCTGCACGACCGGCTCGACGCTGATGCCCCCCTTGGCGATCTCGATGGCACCGTCTTCGCCGATCAGCCCCTGCTCTCGCCCACCATCCAGGCCCACGATGGTCCAGTACGGCTGCTCGCCGCTGAAGCCGCGCGGGAACCAGCCCTTGGGTGATTCCGCCGCCATCGCCTTCAACAGATCGTTGGGATGCGCGGCAAAGGCGAGTGGCTTCACTTCCAGCTCTGCCAGCGCAAACGCATGATCGGGCCCGTCGCCGATTGCGAGGCGCACGTATCGCGCCTCAGACTCCGGCAGCGCCAGGTAGTCCACACCCCCGTTGCCACCGACGACCGTACGGACATCGCGCCAGCGCACGCCATCGTCGGACAACTGCACCAGATAGTCCGACGCATGCTGACCTGGCTTCCAACGCAGCACCAGGCCACCGAACTCGCGCACCTTGCCGAGGTCCAGCGTCAGCTGCGGATCCTGTTCGCCGCGCAGATCCGCTGCCCACGCGCTGTCGGAGTTGCCATCGACGGCCAACCCCGCGGCGCCGGCCGGAAAGGCGAGCGATGCGCTCGCTTTGCCCGTCAGTGGCGAACCATCGTCGACCGGCAGCGACTCGAACGTCAGCTGGTCGAAGCAGACCGAGCCCTTGCCCCCCGCGTTGTTGTAGACGGTGAACTCCAGTTTCTCGCTCCGTCGCAGAACACGATCCGGGTCCGGGCCCCAGGCCTTGTCGATCTGCCGCTGCTTGTAACGCACCGGCGTCCACACGATCGGATACTCGTACTTCGGCCGGTTGACCCACCAGACGTTGTCGCCGCTAGCATCGACCACCTTGAACTGCAGATCGTTGCGCGGCGAATCCCCGCGCAGCTGGAAGCCGAACCGGTAGTTGGCCGGATAGGACAACGGCAGGTCGCGCTGGATGCCGGCATGGCCCGATACGCCGTTGAAGTCGTAGTCCAGGCACAGCGCCTTGCCGTCCACGCCGTCGACCGTACGCAGCGCACCACTGACCTGGTTGGACGTCACCACGCGCCACGCGGAGGCATCGCTGAAGTCGTCGAGGATGCGGACGCCCTCCTGTGCGGCGAAGGCAGGCGCCGCGCACGCGAGCAGCACGCCGCAAGCCAGTGCAGCCTTGCGGGAAGCGAAGTCACGGGGTTCCCGACTGCGCGGGAATGACGGTTCGATGTTCATGGTGATTCAAGCTCCGCGACGATCCGGTTCCCCGGTCAGCCTTTGACGCTGCCCAGCAACAGGCCCTGGATGTAATAGCGCTGCAAGGCCAGGAAGAGCAGCAGCACCGGCAGGATAGTGACGACCGAACCGGCCATCATCAGTTCGTAGTCCATGACGTGTTCGCGCGACAGGCCTGCCAGCGCGACCGGAAGGGTCTGCAGGCTGTCGTCGCTCAACACGATTAGCGGCCACATGAAGTCGTTCCATGCGCCGAGGAAACTGAAGATCGCCAACGTCACCAGGATCGGCTTCAATCCCGGCAACACGATCTGGAAGAAGATGCGTGCTTCGCTGGCGCCGTCGATGCGCGCGGCTTCCAGCAGTTCGTCCGGGATCGAGCGCGCGTACTGGCGTACCAGGAAGATGCCGAAGATCGCCGCCATGCCGGGCACGATGGCGCCGGCGTAGGTGTTTACCAGGCCCATCTGCTTGAGCAGCAGGAACAGCGGCATCATCGCGACTTGCGCGGGAATCACCAGCGCGGCGAGCAGCACGCGGAACGTGCGGTCGCGTCCCTTGAAGCGCAGCTTGGCGAAGGCATAACCGGCCATGGTGTTGAACAGCAGCGACAGCAGCATGACGCTGGTGGACACGATGAAGCTGTTGAGCAGGTAACGCCCCATGCCGGCACGCACGAACAGTTCGCGGTAGTTGTCCAGCGTCGGTGCCGATGGCAGCAGCGGGGGCGGGAAATGGCCGGCCTCACCGGTCTGCATGAAGGATACCGACAGCATCCACAGCAGCGGACCGATGCTGACGATCGCCAGCGCGACCAGCAAGGCGTTGACGACGACGGTGGCGATCCGCGGACTCATTCCACGCCCCGCTTGCGGGCGAACCACAGCAGGCCGCTGGTCACCGCCGTCATCAGCACGAACAGCAGGAAGGCCACCGCGGACGCATTGCCCAGGTTCCACCACTTGAAGCCTTCCTCGTACATCAGGTACAGCACGCTCTTGGTGCTTTCCAGCGGGCCGCCCTGCGTCATCACGTAGGGTTCGGCGAACAACTGGAAGTAGCCGGCCATGGTCAGGATGCCGACCAGCAGCAGCACGGGGCCGAGCTGCGGCAGGGTGACGTGGCGGAACTGCGCCCAGCGCGAGGCACCGTCGATGCGCGCCGCCTCGTACAGGTCTTCCGGAATACTCTGCAGGCCGGCCAGGAAGATGATCATGTTGTAGCCGAAGTTCTTCCAGACGGCGAACAGGATGATGGTCGGCATGGCCCAGGTGGGATCGCCCAGCCAGTCGACCGGGTCGATGCCGACCCATGACAGGCCCCAGTTCACCAGACCGTATTTGGTGTGGAACAGGTAGCGCCAGATCACCGCCACCGCCACCACCGTGGTGACGACCGGCGCGAAGAACGCCGTGCGGAAGAAGCTCTTGAATCGGCCGAGCTTGGAGTGCAGCAGCAGCGCCGCGCCCAGCGACAGCGCCACCGACAGCGGCACGCCGACCACCACGAAATAGACCGTGTTGCCGAGCGACTTCCAGAACATCGGGTTCTGCAGCAGGCCAACGTAGTTGTCGACGCCGACGAAGCGCAGGTTGCCGATGTCGGCCAGCGCATAGATATCGAAGTCGGTCAGGCTGAGCGCCAGTGCGGCCAGCACTGGCAGACCGAAGAACACCACGATCACCGTCAGCGCAGGCGCGGCGAACAGCCAGCCGGCGAGCGAATGCGTGGACCTCATGGTGCCGCCCCATGCTCGGCCGCCTGGTCCAGCATCCAGCGACGTTTCTCCAGGATGCGGTCGGCGCGACGATCCAGTTCCTCGGCCGCCTGGTCCACGCTCATGCGGCCATTGGCGACCTGTTCGCCGACCAGCCGCATCTCGGTGGCGATGCGTTCCCACTCCGGTACCTTCGGCGTGGATACCGCGCGCTCCAGCTGCTCGCGGAAGGCCTTGGCGTAGGGATCATTCGCCAGCGCGGGCGTCTGCCACGGCGAGCGGCGCGGCGGCAGGTCGCCGGTCAAGGCATGGAATTCGGCTTGCACCTTCGGCGACGACAACCACGCGATCAGCTGCCACGCCGCCGCCTTGTTGGGCGAATCCTTGAACACGACGAAGCTGGTGCCGTTGGCGAGCGATGCGCCGGGGCCGTTGGGACCCGGCAAAGGCATCGTCGCCCAGTCCTTCTGTTGGGCGGCCGGCAAGCGTTCCTTGAACTTGGCGATGTTCCAGGGGCCGGAGATGTAGAACGAATAGAACCCCTTGCCGAACTCGTCCCAGACGTTCGAGATCTGGTTGTTGGTGACGACCGGCGCCCACCCTTGCTCGAACATCTCCTTGTAGAAGCCCAGCGACTGCCGGAAGCCTTCGCTGCGGAAGTTGCCGTAGCGGCCACCGTCGCGCAGCAACGGCTCCGGCTGCTGGATCGCCAGGCTCAACAGCGGCTCGAACTCGTTGAGTGGCAGCAGGATGGAATAGTTGCCCGGCCCCGCGACCTGCTTGACCTCGCGCATCGCGACCCGCCAGTCGTCCCAGCTCACCGGCAGCGTCTCCACGCCCGCCTTGGCCAGCATGTCGCGCCGATAGAACGGCAGCCGGGTCTCGACATACCACGGCACCGCGTAGGCGCGGCCCTCGATCACGCCGGTGTCCCAGACGCCGGGAAAGAAATCCGCTTGGTCGAAACCGGGTGTCGCGGCGATCTCGTCATCCAGCGGTTCCAGCGCACCCAACGCGGCGAATTCCGGGATCCACGTGTTGCCGATCGGGCTGACGTCCGGCAGCGACTCGCCGGCGAAGGCGGTCAGCAGTTTCTCGTGTGCCGACAGCCACGGCACGATCTGCAGGTCCACGCGGATATCCGGGTGCTGGCGCTCGAATTCGGGTAGCAGCCTGGCGACGACTTCGCCTTCGTAGCCCATCACCCAGAACCGCACGGTGCTGCGGTCGTCCTGCGGGCGTGCACAGCCGGCGATCGCGAGCACCAGCAACGTCAGGAGTGCAGCAAAACAGCAGCGCACCAGGGCCCTCCTTCCACCGGAGAAGACCCTGATGCGTGCTGGAGAGACCCTTGCTGGTGCACGCCGATCCATGCGGACAGCTTACTCGGGCTGCTGCGGGCGCGTCGCCTCGGGCTGCGAGGCCTGGTTGGCGCGCGATTCTGCGGTGCCCAGCGCGCGCGCCGCCGCGGCGTCCAGATCCGGCGGTGCGGTCGGCGCCGCCACGGCGCTGGCGCCGCTCGCCTGCTCGCTCTTCGCATCCAGCCAGCCGCCCTGGAAGCCGGCCTTCTTCAATCCGTCACGGATGTACGGATTCTTCTTCATCACGCTCCAGACGAAATCGCTGCGGTAGTTCGCGATCATCGCCAGGATCGGGCCCTGGTCGATGCCGATATAGTCGCTGGCCACCCAGCCCTTGCCCGGCACGATGCGGCCGGTCTTCAGCGGGATGTCGTAGTCGAAGCTGGGATTGAACGAATCCAGGAAGCCATAGCTCGAGTACAGGTAGTCGCCGTAACGGCGATGCATTTCCTCGGTGGCGGGAATCACGATCTCCGGCGCGAACGGCAGCGAGGCGATGGCCGCCGTCGGCGCGATGGTGCCGTCATCGAAGTTCTCGCGGAAGCCGGCGCCGCGTGCGGAGTAATGGCGGAACGGACGCTGTTCGCCGCGGTATTCCTGGGTGGTCTGCTGCGGTCCGTCGGAGGCGGTCAGGCCCCACACGTTCGCGCCGTAGTCCTTCCACTTCATCGGGTTCTCGATGGCGTAGGCGCGCTGGGCGTAGGTGGCGCGGCGGCTGTTCTCGAAATAGTCCATGCCGCGCTCGCGCATGTACGCGTCCTGGATGCCGCGGAAGTCGATCCAGACATGGCTGTACTGGTGACCGAAATGCGGTGCGAATGTCAGGTATTCCTGTCCCTGGAAAACACCCCAGAGTTCGCTGTAGCTGCGCGTCCACACTTCCCATGCCTCGGGACCCACCGGATGCGTCGGCGAGGCCATCGCCAGCACGTAGACCATCATGGCCTCGTTGTAGCCCTTCCAGTCGTGCGGGATGACGCCACTCTCCGGGAACCAGCCCATCGAGATCAGCGGCTTGTTGTTCTGCAGGAAGGTCCAGTCGACGCGCTTGTAGAGGGTGTCGGCAAGGTCGCGGATCTCCTTCTCGCGCGCGTCGTCGCGGTCGTAGTAGGACTGCGCGAACAGCACGCCCATCAGCAGCAGCGAGGTGTCCACGCTGGACAGTTCCACCCAGGTGTTGAAGCGCTCGCCGGTGTTCATGTCGAGGAAGTGGTAGTAGAAGCCCTTGTGGCCGCCCTTCCCTTCCTTCTGCGGACCCTGCGGGATGTCGCGCAGGAATTTCAGCGTGGTCAGCGTGCGGTCGACCGCCTGCGTGCGGCTGACCCAGCCGTTCTCGATGCCGATGGGATACGCGGTCAACGCGTAGCCGATGGAGGCGATGCTGGCGAACGGACGCGACGGATAGCGGTCCGGCGTCATGCCGTTCACTTCGTTGGTGGTGTCCCAGAAGAACTGGAACGTGCGACGTTCGATGTCGCGGAAAAGGGGCGGCAACTCCGGCTTCGCCGGCGGTTCCGGCTTGGCGGCCACGACGGGAGCGGCAGGCTTCGCGGCGGGTGCGGCTTTCTCTTCCGGCGCCTTCTGGCAGCCGGCGATCAACAGAGTCAGCACAACGCCGATGAGCCAGGGCGCGCGCGGGGCTGGGGTGATCTTGTTCAAAACATTATCCCGTTGTAACCGATTACAAAAGAGCACAAAACAAACCCGCCGGTCAGGCGGCGCCCGGAGGCGCCGCCCGAGGGCGGGTGTGTATTACCAGTCGAAGCCGAAAGACAGCTTGAAGGTTCGCATGGGTTCGTACACTTCGATGCCGCTACGCGTGCCGAGGTTCGGGTTCTGCGGACCACCCGGCGAGCCCCAGTTGGTGTTGAACTGGTTCCAGTTCTCCCAGTTGAAGACATTGATCATGTCGCCACGCACCCAGACCGACAGGTCTTCGCTGGGATTCCAGCGCTTCTGCACCGCCAGATCGAAGCGCTTGTACCCAATCGTGCCCTCCGGCGTGACGGGCGCATAGAACGCACGCAGGTCACCGCAGTTCGCAGCTCCGGTGATGGGCTGGCACGTGCCGTCAGCCGGTGAATTGAGTCTATTCACAGCAGATTTCGGCTTCGGCGTCTCCAAAATCAACTTGCCGCTGAAGGTCAGATCCCAGCCCGGCGAATAAATGCCGGAAAGGACCAGGCGATGCTTCGGCACGCCGACGGACACGTAGTAATCATCCGTGACGTACGGATAATCGAACAGGAACGTCTCGCCGAGCGAGGCTTCCGGACGATTCTCCTCCGCATCCATGTACGTGTAGGCGATGTTGACGCCCCACGGCGATGCCTGCGTGAACGGCTTGTCCGCCGACAGCAGCAGCGAGTTCTGGTTGAAAGAGAACCCATTGTCCAACAGGATCAGGTTGCCGTAGCCAGGCACTGCGATGAACGGCGAACCGCCAAACGTCTGTCCCTGCGACTGGAACTGATGGAAGCTGCCATCCGGGCGACGGCTTCCGAGGCGGCCATAGAAACCATCACGCGCGCGGATGTGCTGCAGGGTCACCGCCGTATTCCAGTCGTGCCCCCACAGCGTCACCGCGTTGCGCATGCCCAGGCTGAACTGGTCGGAGTACGGCGTCTTGAAGTCGTTGTTGACCAGTTGGATCTCGCCGCCAGCCACAGGGTTCGCCGCACGATAGGCATCGAGTCCCGCGTCGGTCATCAGCGCCGGATTGAACGGTATGCAGTTGGTGCCCGAGCAGGGATGGAACGCGGTGGGGAAGTTGATCGTGTAGGTGGTGAAGGCACCCGCGTAGTACTCACGCGCCAGGTAGTCGAACAGCGTGCGGTCATAGGCGCGCCCGGCACCGCCGAAAATCACATGACGCTGGTCACCGGTCAGGTCGTACGAGAAGCCAAGGCGCGGCTGGATGGCGTCCTTGAAGTTGTCGCGCTTGCCCGGACCGGGGATGTAGTTATCGATGTTGTAGTCGGTGTTCTGAATGTTCGTCCAACCACGCAGCGCGGCCTCGATAGCCGGGTCGAGGCGATTGTCGGTGTAGGCCGGATTCTGTTCGTAATCCCAGCGGATGCCGAGGTTCAGCGTCAGCTTCTCGTTGACCTGCCAGTCGTCCTGGATGTAGATGCCGAACTGCTTGTTCTCCGAGCTTACGAAGGGGTCGCGGCCGGTGCGCGGCGCGGTGAATTCGATGCGCCACGGCTGGGTCAGGCTCTCGTTGACGTCATACCAGTAGCGCGGGAATGGCGGGAATTGCTGGAAGGCCTTCAGATCCACCTGCTTGTACTTCACGCCCATCTTGATGGTGTGATTTTCCCAACCATAGAACGTCACATCGCTCTGGATACCGACGCCCTTCTGACCCTTGTCCTGGAAGTTCGGGCCGCCGCCGAGATTCAGGACCTGCAAATCGCGCTGGTTCGGGTTCTGCGGATTGACGATGGTGTAGCGGGCCGAGTTGATCGGGTTGACCGGACTCGGATTGTAGGCCGCCTCCTCGAACGTCAGGTGGCTGTCGGCCAGCCAATCCTGCGAGGAGTACTGCCAACGCAGGTCAATGCGGGTTTCATCGTTGTTGAGCGCTGTGCCGGCACTCGGAACGTTGACGCCGCCAATGCCCAACACACCGGTTTCCTTGCGGACCCGTCCGATCAGCTCGATCAGGTGCGCATCACTGGCCTGCAGGCTCAGCTTGCCGAAATAGACGTCCTGGTTGAACGGCCGGCTCGCAGGTCCGTAGTACTGGGTGATCTCGGACGGCAGGACCACGTTGTTGTTCAGTACCTCCGTCGGCGGCAGGATCGGAGCCGGGCGTACGATGTCCTTCGCTTCGTACGACACGAAGAAGTGCAGCTTGTCGCGCAGGATCGGGCCGCCAAACGTGATGCCGTACTGCTCCACCTTCTCCTCGTTCTCGCCATCCCTCAGCTCCTGCGGCGTGGACTGTGTCCAGGCCTCCGACGTGCGATCGACGAAGAAGCTGCCCTCGAATTCATTGGTACCGGACTTGGTGACGGCCGTGATGGCTGCACTGCTGATCTGGTCGTACTCTGCCTTGTAGTTCGAGGTGATGACCTTGTATTCGCCGATCGCGGACTGCGGGAACGGATTGCCTTCGCTGTCGTCCTGGCTCGTAACGCCGCCGGGCGTGACATAGTTCTTTTGGCCAACGCCGTCGATGTACACGTTGATGGCATTCGCGCCCTGCGCACCGCTGCGGATCTGGGTCTCCTGACCATTGACCGGCGTCTGCAGCGCCATGCCCGGCACGATATCGGCGAACGCCAGGAAGTTGCGCGAGTTCTGCGGCAGCAGTTCGATCTGCTTGTTCGACACGTACGTCGCCACTTCCGACGTCTTGGTTTCCACCAGCATCGGCGCGGTCACGCGCACGGTATCCAGCGTGGTCGCGTCACCCGTCGGCGCGGAGACCGGCGGTGCGTCCTGCAGGTTCAGCGTGGCGGTCTGGCCCACGGCCAAGGTCACCGCACGGCTGCTGGTCTGTCCACCGGCGTTGACATCGATCCGGTACGTGCCCGGCGGCAGGCCGCCGATGTTGTAGCTGCCGTTCGCCGCCTTCGCGGTACGGGTCAGGCCGGTATCCACGTTGGTGACGGTGATGGTCGAGTCCGCCGTCACTGCACCACGCAGCGTGGCGGAGGTGGACTGCGCCATCACCTGCGGCGCGGCCATGGCCAGGCAGCTCGCCAGGGCACAGGACAACAGCTTGCGATTGGGTCGGAATGTGGTGGTGCGGTTGCGCTTATTCATTGGCTCTCCCTCCAAAGATTGATGTACTGCAAATCGGCTTGATGCCGCTTGTAATCGATTACAGCCCGCTCCAAAAAAAAGCGGTCACGCTTTCCCTATGTCTGTGTGCGGCGGCCCTCTCCCACGCTGGACGCCCTGACGATCAGCTCCGGCGTCAACATGGCCGAAGGCGCCACACGCGCACCATCGGATTCGATCGTTTCCAGCAGACGGCTCATCGCCTGCCCCCCCAGCTCGGCAATACTCACCCGCATCGTGGTCAAGGTCGGGTGAACGAAGCGCGCCAGCGGGATGTCGTCGAAACCGGCCAGGGCCACGTCCTTCGGCACGCTCACACCGGCTTCGTTGAAGGCGTACAGGCAGCCCAGCGCCGTCATGTCGTTGGCAGCGAACACGGCCTGCGGCCTGTCTGGCGCATGCGCGATGTGCCTGCCTGCTTCGTAGCCGGCGGACTCGCTGAAATCGCCGGAAAACTCCTGCGGCTGCGCACCTGGCAACAGACGCGCCATCGCATCGCGGTAGCCGCGCAACCGTTCGCGCGCATCGAAGTTGCCCTCCGGCCCGCCGATGAACGCGATGCGGCGATGGCCAGCTTGGACGAGGTGTTCGACCATCGCCACGGCGGCGCTGTAGTTGTCGATGGTCAATGCCGGGTACGGCGAGTCCTGCACATCGGTATTGATCAGCACCACCGGCAGCGACGACGGCAGGTTGTCGACCAGGAAGCCCGGACGGTCGGTATACGGCGACAGCACCAGCAAGCCGTCGACGCGACCGCGCATGGCGCGCAGGGCTTCGCCCTGCTCTTCCGGATGGCCGTGGTAACTGGACACCAGCAGATGCTGGCGGCGTGCGCGGGCGACCTGGTCGATGCCGCGGATCAGTTCGGAGAAGAACTCGCCGTACAGGTCCGGCAACACCACGCCGATGGTCTGCGTGCGGCGGCTGCTGAGGCTGCGCGCGGCGGCATGCGGCTGGTAGCGCAGGCGGTCGGCCGTGGCCAGGACCTGCTGGCGAACGGAGTCGGCGACGTTCTCATGCCCGTTCAAGGCACGCGACACGGTGGCGACGGAGACCCGCGCCTCGCGTGCGACATCCTTGATGGTGACCGAGGTTCTCGCCATTCCCCGCCCCTCCGCGGTGATGACAGCCTTGAGTGGCGCGGACTGTAACCGTTTTCACGGAAACGTGTAAAGCCCGCGTTAGTTGGTGCGAAATACACTGTGAATTCAGTCGTTTGCGCGCACCTTGATCCGGCAGAAAATATTGCGGCGCAGCATCGCCGATGCCACGCCGCCGTCGTCCTTCAGGGCGCCGCCACCGAGAACGCGGCCTGTTGCGTGCGATCCGAGCTTCCGCCCACGAACACCGTGAAGGTGCCCGGCTCCACCACCTGCTGCATGCGCGCGTCGTACATCGCCAGATCCTCGAAGCCGAGCTCGAAGGTGACCGTCTTCGACTCGCCCGGCTCCAGCGCGACGCGCTGGAAGCCGCGCAGTTGCTTGACCGGGCGGGTGACGCTGGCCACGTCGTCGCGCACGTAGAGCTGCACCACTTCCTCGCCCGCGCGCTTGCCGGTGTTGGTGACACGCACGCTGACCTGCTGCTGCAGGGCGGACGGCGCCAGCGTCTTCTTCGCCACCACCGGCGCGTCGTAACGGAAGGTCGTATAGCTGAGCCCGTGGCCGAACGCGTACAGCGGCGTGGACGGCGCATCCAGATACTTGCTGGTGTACTTGTCGGTGTCGCTCGGCGGACGGCCGGTGTTGCGGTGCGCGTAGTAGAGCGGGATCTGGCCCACGTTGTGCGGGAACGTCACCGGCAGCTTGGCCGACGGATTGACGTCGCCGAACAGCACGTCGGTGATGGCATGTCCGCCTTCCACGCCGGGGAACCACGCTTCCAGGATCGCCGGCACCTTGCCCTTCAGCGCACCGATCGACAGCGGACGCCCGTTCAGCAGCACCAGCACCACCGGCTTGCCGGTCGCGGCGACCTGAAGCGCGAGTTGTTCCTGCACGCCCGGCAGGTCCAGCGTGGTGCGGTTGTGCGCCTCGGCGCTCATGTCGGGATGTTCGCCGAGGAACATCACCACCGCGTCGGCCTGCTGGGCCGCCGCCAGCGCCTCGGCGAAGCCGGACGTGTCCTGGCTGTCGATGTCGGCGCCCTTGGCGACGATCAGCCGCGCGCCCTCGCCCAACGCAGCCTTCAGACCCTGCACCGGCGTCACCGCGTCTTCCTCGCGCCCGGCCACCGCCCAGTTGCCGAGCATGGCGCGGCGATGGTCGGCCAGCGGGCCGATCACGGCCAGCGTGCGCACGGACTTCGACAGCGGCAGCACGTTGCGATCGTTCTCCAGCAGCACCAGCGATTTCTGCGCCATGCGGCGCGCGGCCGCGCGATGCTCTGGGGTCAGCGTCAGCGCGCGCTCGCGGGCGCCGTCGTCGGTGCAGTAACGATAGGGATCGTCGAACAGGCCCAGCCGGTACTTCGCATTGAGCACGCGGCGCACGGACGCATCCAGCTCGGCCATGGGGATCTTTCCGGCCTTTACCGCCGCCGGCAGGTCCTTCACGTAGATCTGGCTGACCATGTCCACGTCCACGCCGGCACGCAGGCCCAGGATGCCGGCCTCCTCGCGGTTGGCGGCCACGCCGTGCGGCATCAGTTCCATCACGCCGGTGTAGTCGCTGACCAGCAGGCCGTCCCAGCCCCACTGCTTGCGCAGCACGTCCTCGATCAGTGGACGGTGCGCATGCATCGGCACGCCGGCCACTTCATTGAAGGCGGCCATGATCGACTGTGCGCCAGCCTCCACGGCGGCCTTGAACGGCGGCAGGTAGACCTCGTGCAGCGCGCGCTCGGAGATGTCGGCCACGTTGTAGTCGCGGCCACCCTCGGCCGCGCCATAGGCGACGAAGTGCTTGGCGGTGGCCAGGATGGTATCCGGCGCGCGCAAGTCGTCGCCCTGGAAACCGCGCACGCGCGCCGCGGCCAGCACCGAGCCGAGGTACGGGTCTTCGCCCGCGCCCTCGACGATACGTCCCCAGCGCGGGTCGCGGGAAATGTCCACCATCGGCGCGTAGGTCCAGTGGATGCCGTGCGCCGCGGCTTCGACCGCGGCCACGCGGGCGCCGTTCTGCACTTCGACCGGGTCGAAGCTTGCCGACTCGCCCAGCGGCACGGGGAAGACGGTGCGGTGGCCGTGGATCACGTCGAAGCCGAACATCAGCGGGATCTTCAGTCGCGACTCTTCCACCGCAATCCGTTGCAGGCGGCAGGTCAGCACCGCGCCCTGGGTACCCAGGTAGGTGCCGATCTCGCCCTTGCGGATCTGGTCCTCGTTGCCCGTCATGGCGGCCGGACCGGTGTTGTTGCCCACGCCGGCGGGCTGGTTCAACTGGCCCAGCTTCTCCTCGACGGTCATCTTCGCCATCAGGGCGTCGACGAAGGCTTTCTCCTGCGGCGTGGCATACGCCGGTGGCGCGGCCGCGGCCGGGGCGGCCAGCAAGGTGGCGATCAGGCCGGCCAGCAGCGGCCGCGATGAAAGGTGGTTGGTGGACATGGCGCCCTCCCGGCGTGACGAAAGGGGGCGAATGTAAACGTTTTCATCGGCCGGCGCATGCCGCGCTGCCGAAGAGGGGACGTCAGCCGGCTTCGTCCGGTGTGCGGGCCTCGATGGCCAGGGCGTGGATGTCGGTCTGCATCATCTCGCCCAGGGCGGCATACACGGCACGGTGGCGGGCCAGCGGCACCTTGCCGGCGAAGGCGTCGCTGATGATGCGGACGGTAAAGTGACCGCGTCCGTCACGGGCACCTTCGTGGCCCGCGTGCTTGTGGCTGTCGTCCAGGACCTCCAGCGACGCCGGCTGCAGGGCGGCCTGCAGCGCGTCGCGGATGCGCTCGACGCGGCTCACGGCAGGACCTTGCGGAACGGACGCACGTCGACGCGGGCATAGACGCCGGCGGCGACGTATGGGTCGGCATCGGCCCAGGCCCGGGCGTCTTCCAGCGAATCGAACTCGGCGATCACGATGCTGCCGCTGAACCCGGCCGGGCCCGGATCTTCGGCATCGATCGCCGGGCATGGACCGGCCAGCAGCAGCCGCCCTTCGTCGCGCAGCGCGGTCAGCCGCGCCAGGTGCTCCGGCCGCGCGGCCAGGCGCCGGGCCAGAACGTCGGGGCCGTCATGGCCTTCAATGGCATACCACATGGTGTTCACTCCGGGGACGAAGTCTGAATTGTACGGGCCGGCCCGCGCGTCGAGGCTGGACACGGTGGGGGCCAAGGCTTACCCTGTGCTCCATTGCACGGCCGGAAGCAGCGGCCCGTCCAGGGGAAGACCGGCGATGCCGACCTCCCTGCCCCGTCGAGGGACTACCGGGACGTTCGATTCGCTGCCCCCACCCGCCCGCGCCCGACGACCTCTCGCTGTCCGCCACCGCAGTCCTGCGGTGTGTTTTGCTGGTTGCTGTAAGGGAAGCGTTCGCCCTGCGACGCATGATGATGATGGTTGGTGCATTGCCGGTGCCGCGCCGTCCTGCCACGTGCAGGCCCGCAGGGTGACCCGCACGATGGCTGTTTCTTGATGAGCCCAGAACTCGCGTCCGACGCGAACCCACAATCCCCGTCCACGCGTCCGCAGCAGCAGGAAATGCCGCTGGCGGTGGTGCATGGCCAGCCCGTCCTGCAGATCCCGCAGGACCTGTACATCCCGCCGGACGCGCTGGAAGTCATCCTCGATGCCTTCGAGGGCCCGCTGGACCTGCTGCTGTACCTGATCCGCCGGCAGAACCTGGACATCCTGGACATTCCCGTTGCCGAGATCACCCGGCAGTACGTGGCCTACATCAATGTGATGCAGGAGCTGCGGTTCGAGCTGGCCGCCGAATACCTGCTGATGGCCGCCATCCTGGCCGAGATCAAGTCACGCATGCTGCTGCCGCGGCCGGTGAGCGAGGAAGGCGAAGAAGGCGACCCGCGCGCCGAACTGGTCCGCCGTCTGCAGGAGTACGAGCGCTTCAAGCAGGCCGCCGAGGACCTGGACGCCCTGCCCCGCCAGGATCGCGACACCACCCCGGTGCATGCCGACGTGCCGGACCGCGCCTCGGTCAAACTGCCGCCGCCGGTCGAGCTGAAGGAAATGCTGCTGGCGCTGCACGACGTGCTGAAGCGCGCCGAGCTGTTCACCGGCCACGCCATCAAGCGCGAGGCGCTCAGCGTGCGCCAGCGGATGGGCGACGTGCTTACCCGACTGGAGGACGGCAAGTTCCACCGCTTCGAGAGCATGTTCACCCCCGAGGAAGGCAAGCTGGGCGTGCTGGTGACCTTCCTGGCCATGCTGGAACTGGCCAAGGAGCAACTGCTCGACATCGTGCAGGAAGCCCCGCTCGCTCCCATCTACATCAAGTCGCTGGCGCTGAACAACACCAACGAACCGCTGCAGTTCTCCAGCGAATTCGACGACAGCGACGCCGCCAACGACAGCCCGTGACCGCGGCCGGGCGCCCGCCCGCCGCACTTCCGAACGACAGGACCGCATGGATCAATCGCTCATCAACCGCATCGTGGAGGCCGCCCTGCTGGCCGCCACCCAGCCGCTGACGCTGGCGCAGCTGCATGGCCTGTTCCCCGAGGACGACCCCGCGCCGGAAGGCAGCGTCGAACAGGCGCTGCAGGACCTCGCCGACGCCTGTGCCGACCGCGGCGTGGAACTGGTCGAGGTCGCCTCCGGCTACCGCTATCAGGTCAAGGCCGACGTGCATGCCTGGGTCGCGCGCCTGTGGACCGAGCGCAAGACCAAGTACACCCGCGCCACGCTGGAAACGCTGGCCCTGATCGCCTACCGCCAGCCGATCACCCGCGGCGAGATCGAACAGGTCCGCGGCGTGGCGGTCAGCAGCAACATCATCCAGGCCCTGGAAGAACGCGAATGGATCCGCGTGGTCGGCCACCGCGACGTGCCCGGCAAGCCGGCGCTGTTCGGCACCACCAAGAGCTTCCTCGATTACTTCGGCCTGAAGCGCCTGGACGAACTGCCGCCGCTGTCCGAACTCAAGGACATCGGCGAACTGGAACCGCAGCTGCCGCTGGACGGTGCGCCGCTGCCGGTCAGCATCGCCAGTGGCGATGCCGTCGACGCCCCCCAGGACGACGACACGCACAACGAAAGCACGCCCGTCGCGGACGATGACGGCGCCACGGACGACGAACACCACGACACCGCGGCATCGGACGATGCCGACGACGACACCCCATCGGACGACGCTGGCGACGACGCCAGCCATCACGATGAACCTCAACCCGAAGATGACGACGCCGCTGCTTCCGACCAGGAAGACCGGGCACCGTCGGAGCAGAAACAATGAGCAACACCCCTCCGAAGAAAACCTCCCTGGGCAAGCTGTCGCTGAAGCGCGGCGAAGGCACCGAGGCAGTGGAAACGCCTCGCCTGGAAGAACGCCTGCACAAGGTGCTGGCCCAGGCCGGCCTGGGCTCGCGCCGTGCGCTGGAGCAGCGCATCGCCGAGGGCCTGGTCAAGGTGAACGGTGAAGTCGCGCAGACCGGCATGTCGATCAAGGGCGGCGACCGCGTCGAACTGGACGGCAAGACCTTCGTCGCCAGCGCGCTGACAGAACCGGCCCGCGTGCTGATCTACAACAAGCCCGAAGGCGAAGTCACCACCCGCGAAGACCCCGAAGGCCGTCCGACGATCTTCGAAGCGCTGCCCTCGCTGAAAGGCGCGCGCTGGATCGCGATCGGCCGCCTGGACATCAACACCACCGGCCTGCTGGTGCTGACCACCGACGGCGAACTCGCCAACGCGATGATGCATCCCTCGTACGAAGTCGAGCGCGAATACGTCGTGCGCGTGCGTGCGCCGGAAGGCCAGGAAAGCGTGCCGGACAACATCGTCGACCGCCTGCGCCGCGGCGTGGCGCTGGACGACGGCCCGGCCAAGTTCGACGAGATCGACCGCATCGGCGGCACCGATTCGCACGACTGGTTCCGCGTGGTGGTCAAGGAAGGCCGCAACCGCGAAGTGCGCCGCCTGTGGGAATCGCAGGGCTGCCAGGTCAGCCGCCTCAAGCGCGTGCGCTACGGCAAGGTCAGCCTGCCGCAGCCGCTGCTGCGCGGCCAGACGCAGGAACTGCCGGACGCGCAGGTCGAAGCGCTGCGCAAGGACCTGGGCCTGGACGTCGGCGCGCCCGCCGCGCTGACCCTGCAGCCGGTGATCGGCCAGCGCAAGGCCGCCAAGTCCACCGTGCACGTGGGCGGCGGCCGCAGCGGCAGCGCCTACGTCAACGGCCACAACAGCGCCGACGAAGGCCGCGAACTGCGCCGCTTCGACCACGTGCGCGAAGACCGCGGCCGCGGTGGTCGCGGCAAGAAGCCGCATGGCGGCCTGACCGTCAGCGGCGAACAGGCGGCCAAGCAGTCGCAGCGTCCGTTCAAGCAGCGCACGCCCAAGGGGCCGAAGCCGTTGCCGGATGGCAACCCCGCCGCGTTCCGTAGCTGGTACGTCCCGGATGGCGTCGACACCGGTCCGGCCGGTCACCGCAACGCCGGTCCCGGCGGCCCGAAGAAGCCCTACGGCGGCAAGCCGGGCGGGCCTCCCGGTGCCGGCGGCAAGCCTGGTGGCGGTGCCGGCAAGCGTGGTCCGGGCGGCGGTCCCGGCGGCTTCGGGGGCGACCGCTTCGGCAACGAGCGCGGTCCCGGCTTCGGTGCTGAACGCGGACCGCGTGGTGCGCAAGGCGGCGCTGGCAAGCCGCAGCGCGCGGCGCGCCCCTACGGTCATCCCGGCAGCGCGCCGAGCTTCCCCTCCGACCATGCCAATCCCGGTTTCAGTCCGTACGGCCAGCAGCCGCGCGGCCCGCGTCCGCAGGGGCGTCCCGGTGGCGGCGGCAACCGCCCGCAGCAGGCCGGTCCGCGACCGGGTGGACGTCCTGCGGGTGGACGTGGCCCCGGCGGTCGTCCCGGCGGCGGCGGCCAGCGCGGCCCCCGTGGCGGCGGTGGCGGCCACGGTTGAAGCAACACGGAGAAGGCGCCCATCGGCGCCTTCTTCCTTTTCGGGGGTTGGTCGCCGTGACTTCATGGCGACTTCATCGCCACTCCGCGTCAGGCCTGCACGCTGCACTGCATCTTTGATGGAGCGCGTGCCCACCGATGCAGGACCAACGTTATGACGTGATCGTGGTGGGCGCCGGCTTCGCCGGCCTCGCCTGCGCGCACGCACTCGCCCTCCGTGGTTTCCGCGCCTGCGTGATCGATCGCAAGCAGGATCTCGGCGAACGCCTCCACACCACCGGCATCCTCGTGCAGGAAGCGTGCGACGCCCCGCTGCTGGCCGGCCTGCCGCCGACCCTCGTGCGTGCCGTCCCCCACGTCCGCCTCTACGCCCCGAACCTGCGCAGCGTCCGGCTGGGTGCGGATGGCTACCGCTTCTTCACCACCGACACGCCGGCGCTGATGCGCTGGCTGGGCGAACGCGCCGAAGCGTGCGGCGTGGAACTGAAGCGGGGGTGCGGGTTCCGCAACGCAGTGCGTATCTCGACGGGATGGCAGGTCGAAGGCGTCGGCCACGCCCGCTTCCTGGTCGGCGCTGATGGCGCACGCTCGCGGGTCGCGCAGCGGCTGGGACTGGGCCGGGTGAACCAGTTCCTGCACGGCGTGGAATACGAGTTCGACGGCGTGGCCCTGCGCGAACCCGATGCCCTGCACTGCTTTGTCAGCAAGCGCTTCGCGCCCGGCTACCTGGGCTGGGTGGCGCAGACACCGACCGGCGTGCAGGCGGGTCTGGCGCGGCGGTACCGACCGGGCAGCACGCAGGCGCCGGACATGGTCGGCTTCCTGCACCACATCGCGCCGATGACGGGGCTGATGGCCACGCGACGGCCGGACAGCGTCCGTGCCGGCCTGATTCCGTGCGGCGGGCCCGTCCGCCCGATGGGGCGCGATGACGTGGTGCTCGTCGGCGATGCCGCCGGCATGGTGTCGCCGCTGACGGCCGGCGGCATCCATTCAGGCCTACGCCACGGCGCCATGACAGGACGCCTGCTGGCCAGCCGACTGTCGGGCGTCGTGGCCACGGATGTGGCGATGACGCCACCCGTTCCGGGCTTCGCGCTCAAGCGCCTGCTGCGCTGGGCCTTCGATCACGGGCAGTTCGATGCGCCGATGGATCTGCTGCTGACGGCGCGCCCGGTACGCCGCCTCGTCGAGCAACTCTGCTTCCACCGGCGCGGCGGGCGCGTGCCCGATCCGGACGGTCCGGCTTGAGCACGATCAAGGCCGCTCCGCGCCGGTCGGCTACAATGACGCGTCGCTTCACTCGCCCCCATTCCCCCATGTCCTCTGCGTTCGGCACCGAGACGGTGCTCGACGTCCGTCACTGGACGGACGCCTACTTCAGCTTCACCACCACCCGCGACGACGGTTTCCGCTTCGAGAACGGCCAGTTCGTGATGATCGGACTGGAAGTCGACGGCAAGCCGCTGCTGCGTGCCTATTCGATCGCCAGCGCCAACTGGGAAGAACAGCTCGAATTCTTCAGCATCAAGGTGCAGAACGGTCCGCTGACTTCGCGCCTGCAGCACATCAAGCCCGGCGACACCGTGCTGATCGGGCGCAAGCCTACCGGCACGCTGCTGATCAGCGATCTGCATCCCGGCCGCAACCTCTACCTGCTGGGCACCGGCACCGGCCTGGCGCCGTGGCTGTCCATCATCAAGGACCCGGAAACGTACGAGCGCTTCGACAAGGTCGTCCTGACCCATGGCGTGCGCCATGCCGAAGACCTGGCCTACCGCGACTATTTCGAGAAGGAACTGCCGCAGCACGAGTTCCTCGGCGAGACCATCCGCGAGAAGCTGCTGTACTACCCGGCCGTCACCCGCGAGGACTTCGTCCACCAGGGCCGCCTGACCGACCTGATGGCGAGCGGCGCGATGATGGACAGCCTCGGTATCGAGCCGCTGGATGCCGAACACGACCGCGCGATGATCTGCGGCAGCCCGCAGATGCTGGCTGACTTCCGCGCCCTGCTCGACGGCCGCGGCTTCGCTGCCGCACCCCGCATCGGCACCGCCGGCCAGTACGTGTTCGAGCGCGCGTTCGTCGAGAAGTAGCGCGCGCTCGCCCCATGGCCGCGACGGGTGCTAGGCTGCGCCCACGACGTCCTGGGGAGGACCTGCCGTGATCCGCAACCTGTTCCTGCTGGCCGCTTTGCTGGCCGCGTCTCCTTGCGTGCAGGCGGCCGACGCCGTCAAGCAACCAGGGATCGGCGAGCTGCCGCCGCCGATCACGCTGAAGGATCGCGAAGGCGATCCGGTCGACCTCGATGCGCTCAAGGGCAAGGTCGTGGTGGTGACGTTCTGGGCGTCGTGGTGCGGCCCCTGCCGGCGCGAACTGCCGATGCTCGGCCACGTGCAGAAGCTGGTCGGGCGCGAGTACCTGGAAGTCATCGCCATCAACATGAAGGAGCCGCGCAGCGATTACCTCGACGTGCTGCGTGCGAACAAGGACCTGGACCTGACCTTCGTGCACGACGTGCGTGGCGTGGTGACGGATCGCTACGGCGTCACCGCGCTGCCCAACATGTTCATCATCGGCCAGGATGGCCTGATCGTGCAGACGCACCGTGGTTACTCGGAGGCGGTGCTGGAGTCCTTCGCGCGGGAACTGATGGCGCTGCTGCCGGAAGAGGCGCTGCAGGGCCGCGCGCCACCGCGCAGTCGCTGACACGCCCGCCGCGCGCGTCCACGCCGCCCTCGTCCGGGCGATGCTAGTCTCGCCGCCTCGATGCAGGGAGACGATGCGATGACGGCAGGCTGGCGGTGGTCCTGGGTAGGGTTGGCAGTCTCTCTTGCCCTGGCGGGCTGTCTGCCGGCGGTCAACCCGCAGGCACCGGTGCCGCAGGCGCTCGTACCGTCGGACGTCGCACCGACACGACTGGTGGTGGTACTGCCCGGCCGCGGCGACGATGTGCAAGCGCTGCGCGACAGCGGAATCGCGGCGGCCATCCAGTCCGCATGGCCCGACGCCGATGTCGTGCTCACCGGGCTCGGCTTCGGCTACTACATGCAGGGACGCGCACCACAACGGCTGCATGACGAAGTGATCGTGCCGGCGCGCACCCGCGGCTACCGCGAGGTGTGGCTGATGGGTGCGTCCATGGGCGGCATGGGCACGTTGATGTACGACCGCGCGTATCCCGGCGACGCCGACGGACTGGTGCTGCTGGCGCCCTACCTGGGCGATCGCACGCTGGTGGAGGACATCCGTACCCGCGGACTGATGCAGTGGGATGCGGGTCCCGTGCCCGCCGAGGTGAACGCCGGCAACTACCAGCGCGAGTTGTGGCGGCATCTGCAGGGCTGGCGCAACGATCCTGCGCGCACGCGCTCGGTCTGGCTGGGCTACGGGGCCGACGACCGGCTGGCGGGAGCGATGCCGCCGCTCGCCGCGCTGCTGCCGGAGGACCAGACGGTGGTGGTGGAAGGCGGCCACGCATGGAAGGTGTGGTCGCCCCTTGCCCGGCGCCTGCTGGCCGCCGCGGGTCCGGCGCGGCTGGACGCTCAGCGCTCACCGTAGCGCAGCCACCGGACGGCATCGGTTTCGTCGGCGAACACGCGGGCGACGAACCCATGCTCGTTGGCCAGCAGCCCGGCGAACTCGACTTCCGGGATCTGTTCGGCGTGCTTCTCGACATACGCGATGCGGACCGCCTCCATGCCCTGCCCGCGCATCGACTGCACGAACACCAGCAACTGCTCCGGCGGAGGCGGCAGGCCTTCCATGTCGTCGACCACCAGCAGGCCGGAGGGCGACAGCCGGCGTACCTCGTCGGCGATGGCACGCCAGCAGGCCAGTGTCGTTTCCAGCGTGCCGTTGGTGCCGGTCACCCACGCGCGCAGTCCGTAGTCGGTGCTGCCGAACTCGATATGGAACGCGCGCGCGTCGGCACCGCTCATGGCGTGCTCAGCCCAGCGCGGCGCGGATGTCGCCCGCCAGCGACTCGGGCGTGTCGGTGGGCGCATAGCGCTTGATCACCTTGCCGTCGCGGCCGACGAGGAACTTGCTGAAGTTCCACTTGATCGCACCGATGCCGAGCAGCCCGCTCTTCTCCTGCTTCAGCCACGTCCACAGCGGATGCGCTCCGTTGCCGTTCACTTCCACCTTGGCGAACATCGGGAAGGTCACGTCGTAGTTCAGCGAGCAGAAATTCCGGATCTCAGCCTCATCGCCGGGCTCCTGGTGCCCGAACTGGTCGCAGGGAAACCCCAGCACGACCAGACCCTGCGGGCCGAACTCGCGCCACAGCGCTTCCAGACCGGTGTACTGCGGGGTGAAGCCGCACTTGGATGCGACGTTGACGATCAACAGGGCCTTGCCCTGGTACTCGGACAGCGATCGCTCGCGACCGTTGAGGTCCTGGGCGGAGAAGTCGTAGGCGGTGGTCATGGTGGGCTCCGTGGAAGCCGCTATCAGACACCGCGCACGCGCGCAGGGCAAGGCATGCACCCGGCGGCTGTCCAAGCCTCCGATGATCGGCTAACGTGGCCGCGCACCGGATCCTGGAGGCCGCCCATGCAACAAGCTGCCGATCCCGCCAGCCACGCCAGCCTCTACATCCATGTCCGCATCCTGCTGGGCATGATCGTCGGCCTGGGCCTGACCCACCTGCTGCGCCACGTCGCGCGCCTGGTGGAGCGACCCAACACACATCGCATCTACAGCGTCCATCTGGTCTGGGCCGCCTTCATGTTCACCTACCTCCTGCACTTCTGGTGGTGGGAATTCAGCCTCTCCCACCAGGCGCACTGGAACTTCAGCCTCTACCTGTACGTCACGCTGTACGCACTGCTGCTGTACCTGCTGTGCGCGCTGGTTTTCCCTGAATCGTTACCGGAAGGCGGGGGTTACCGCGAGTACTACTACGGGCGAAAGCACTGGTTCTTTGGCTTGTTGGCGCTGATGTTCTTGGTGGACATCGGCGACACCCTGATCAAAGGCCAGGCGTATGCCCAGCAGTTGGGGCTGGAGTACTGGGTGCGCAATGCGCTGTACATCGTCGGGAGCCTGGTGGCCATCGCCACGCGCAGTCCGCGCTTCCATGGTGCGTTCGCGGTGATGGCGCTGCTCTACGAGCTGTCGTGGATCTGGCGGCGCTACGACATCCTGACGTAGCCCTGCCCTTCTGTAGGAGCGACGTCAGTCGCGACCACGCACCGTGCGCACTCCCGATCTGCTGTCGCGACTGCCGTCGCTCCTACAACAGCTGCGTCAGCGTGCCGACTGCACCTTCAGCGCCGGCACGAACGGCTTTATCCCGAGCGCCTCATGGATCTCGGCCGGGTAGTACGCGCGACCGTCCTTGATGACCAGCGCGAGCTTGCGGATGTCGGCGATATTGGTGGTCGGGTCGCCGTCCACCAGCAGCAGATCGGCGCGCTTGCCGGGAGTGATCGAGCCCGCGTCGTCGAGCGTGCGGCTGTACTTCGCGCCGTTCCATGTCGCCACCTTCAGCACCTGCGAGGGCGTCAGTCCCGCCTGCACGTACAGTTCCAGCTCGCGCTGCAGGGTGAAGCCCGGAAGTTCGTCGGTGCCTGCCACCAGCGGCACGCCCGCTCGGTACATCCGCCCGGTGAACTCCACCAGCTTGTCAAAGCTGCGCTTGTAGCGCGCGCCGGTGGCATCGTCCGGAATATCCATTTCCGCGGCGCGCCGGCTGCGCTGCACGTCCGGCGGCAGGTGGTCGGCGACATTCGCCACGATCGGCGACAGCTGGCCCTCGCGCTGGTGCAGGAACTCGAACGTGGCCAGCGTCGGATCGATGACGATCTGCTTCTTCGCCAGTTCAGCGATGAAGTCCTGCACCGGCTTGCTGTCGAAATCCAGTGCGTCGGTCTTGTCGGCGACCAGGTAGAAGCGCGCCAGCGTGCGGGTGTCGGTATCCGGCGTGACGAAGAAGTTCAGCATCACCTGGTTGATGTGCTGGATCTCGTCGTAACCCTGCTCCACCACGTCCTGCGCGCGCAGGAACGCCGGCACATGGCCGCTGACGCGGATGCCGCGCTGATGGGCGTAGGCGGTGGTGTCGCGCAGGATCTCCTTCGGGAACGAGTTGTAGATCTTGATCTGCGGATAGCCGTGATCGACATACCAGTCGATGGCCCGCTTTGCACCGGCCAGATCCTCCACCACGAAGCCGCCCTGCGACGAGTGCGGACTCTTGCCCTCGATGTAACCCGCCGGGATCACCCGCGGGTGCATCAACGTGCCGTCCCTCTCCTCCGCCATCAGCTGTTGCAGCGTGGCATTGTCGTTGCCCATGTCGCGGGCGCTGGTGATGCCCGCGGCCAGGTGCAGCCCGCCCTCCCAGCTGCCGGCATGCACATGCATGTCGTACAGGCCCGGCAGCAGTACGCGGTTGCCCGCTTCCACGACGTGGTCCGCAGCGACGTTCGACTGCCCCGCAGGCGATACGGAAAGAATCTTGCCATCGCGCACGACGACGTCCGACGCCGGACCCAGCACCGCCTTCTCGCTGTCGAACACGCGCGCGTTGCGGATCAGCGTGGTGCCCGACAGCGGATGCGCCAAGCGTTGCTGCAACGCCACCAGCGCTTCGCGCTCGGCGGTCTTCTGGCGCGCCTCGAGTGCGTTTGCGCTGCCCTGCCAGCCGTCCTCGATCAACTGCAGGAAGCCGGGATAGATGTAGGCGAACAGGCGAGGCTCGGCACCGCGCGTGACCCAGACGAAGCTGGGCGTGAAGCCGATGCCGGTCAGCGCCAGCAGATCGACGGTCTGCGCCTTTCCACCGCTGGCGACGTCCATCGACGCGACCTTGCGCTGCGTCAGCGTGCCGCTGGGAACCAGTGGCAGCTTGCCGTCGGGGCGTTTGGCCAATGCGGCCACTGCCACCGACATCGCGGCCGGGGTGCCACCCAGCGGGGTATACAGCGCCGTGCCGGAAAACGCATGCGTGCCGCTGTCGGAGGTGCTTTTCCAGGTGCCGGTATCGCCGTTGCGCGTGAACGTTTCGTCCACCGGCGCGCCGAACGTCGAGGCGCCCTTCACCTGGTAGCGGTCGTAGGTACCGTCTGCGCGCAGCCGGAATTCCTCCTTCAAATCCGGCCCGCGCCCGTTGTCCTTGAAGATGAAATCGACGCGGGTCGTGCCGTCGTCGCTCGCCGTGACCGTCTGTTCGCCGGCCTGCTTGCCGCCGTCCACCAGGGCGACGTACTTCAGCGTTTCGGCTGCCAGCGCGGCGGGGTTCAGCAACAAGGCGCAGCAGAAGGCAAGGACAGGCTTCACAGGTCTCTCCGACAAAGGCGTAGGCGCCATTCTGCCGGAGCTTGGGCCGCCGCCGGGCCAGCCGCCCATGCCTTTCGTCATGGGTCCGGCCTTTCCCCCTTGGGTTACCCTTGGGAATCCACCTTTGTAAGGACGTAGCGCTTCATGACCACCCGCCTCGCCATCGCGCTTGCCGCGACCCTCGGACTCGCCATGCCCGCCTACAGCCAGGCCGCCACGCCGGCCACCCAGACCGCCCAGGCGGCCAATCCCTTCTTCGCCGAAAGCCCGCTGCCGCTGCACTACCCGCAGTTCGACAAGATCAAGGACAGCGACTTCGCCCCCGCCTTCGACGCCGGCATGGCCGAGCAGCTGAAGGAAATCGACGCCATCGCCAACAACCCGGCCGCGCCGACCTTCGACAACACCATCATCGCGCTGGAGAAGTCCGGCCAGGTGCTGGATCGTGCCACCACCGTGTTCTTCAACCTCGTTGGCACCGACACCAATGACGCGCGCAACAAACTGCGTGCCGACTACTCGGCCAAGTTCGCCGCCCATGGCGATGCCATCAGCCTGAATCCGAAGCTGTTCGCCCGCATCAAGGCGCTGTACGACCAGCGCAACACGTTGGGCCTGGACGCGCAGGGCGTGCGCCTGATCGAGCGTTACCACACCAGCTTCGTCCGCTCCGGCGCCAACCTCAACGATGCCGACAAGGCCACGCTGAAGGCGATGAATGCCGAGCTCGCCTCGCTGGGCACGAAGTTCAGCGATTTCGTGCTGAAGGAAGTCAATGCCTCGGCCATCGTGGTCGATGACGTCAAGCAGCTCGATGGCCTGACCGAGGGCCAGATCGCCACCGCCGCCGAAGCCGCCAAGAAGCGCGGCCACGAAGGCAAGTACGTGCTGACCCTGCTCAACACCACCGGCCAGCCGCCGGAGTCGCAGCTGACCAATCGCGCCTTGCGCCAGCGCCTGCACGAAGCCTCGGTCGCGCGCGGCAGCCGTGGCGGCGAGTTCGATACCACCGCGCTGGTCTCGCGCATCATGAAGCTGCGTGCCGACCGCGCGAAGCTGCTCGGCTACCCCAACCACGCTGCCTACGGCCTGGAAGACCAGACCGCGCGCACGCCGGAAGCGGTCAACGCGATGCTCGGCAAGCTGGCGCCGGCCGCCGTGGCCAACGCCAAGCGCGAAGCCGCCGACCTGCAGGCGATGATCGACCAGGAGCAGAAGGCCAAGGGCCAGCCGACCTTCGCGCTGGAGCCGTGGGACTGGGCGTTCTACACCGAGAAGGTGCGCGCGGCGAAGTACAACTTCGATGAATCCCAGCTCAAGCCGTACTTCGAGATGAAGAACGTGCTGGAGAACGGCGTGTTCTTCGCCGCCACCCAGCTGTACGGGCTGACCTTCAAGGAACGCACCGACCTGCCGAAGTACCACGCCGACACGTGGACCTACGACGTGTTCAACGCCGACGGTTCTCAGCTGGCGATCTTCATCTTCGACCCGTACGCGCGCGACTCCAAGCGCGGCGGTGCGTGGATGAACTCGTACGTGTCGCAGTCCGGCCTGAGCGGCGACAAGCCGGTGGTCGCCAACCACCTGAACGTGCCGAAGCCGCCGGCCGGCGAGCCCACGCTGATGACGTGGGACGAAGTGACCACCACGTTCCACGAGTTCGGCCATGCGCTGCACGGCATGTTCTCGGACGTGAAGTACCCGTACTTCAGCGGCACCAGCGTGCCGCGCGACTTCGTGGAATATCCGTCGCAGGTCAACGAGATGTGGGCCGACTGGCCGTCGATCCTGGCCAACTACGCCAAGCATCACAAGACCGGCGAAGCCATGCCGCAGGCGCTGCTGGACAAGGTGATCGCCGCGTCCAAGTTCAACCAGGGCTTCGCCACCACCGAGTATCTCGGCGCCGCGATGCTGGACCAGCGCTGGCACCAGATCACCGCCGACCAGGTGCCCGACGCCGCCGGCGTGATGAAGTTCGAAGCCGCCGCACTGACCGCCGACGGCATCAACTACGCGCCGGTGCCGCCGCGCTACAAGACGCCGTACTTCAGCCACATCATGGGCGGCTACTCGGCCGGCTACTACGCCTACATCTGGTCCGAAGTGCTGGATGCCAACAGCGTGGAATGGTTCAAGAACAACGGCGGCCTGACCCGCAAGAACGGCGACCACTTCCGCAAGACGCTGCTGTCGCAGGGCGGCAGCCAGGATGCGATGAAGCTGTTCCGCGACTTCGCCGGGCATGATCCGAAGATCGAGCCGCTGCTGGAGAAGCGTGGCCTGACCGCACCGGAAAGCGCGCCGGCGGGCAAGCCGGTCAAGTAAGCGCCTGACGCTTCCCGACGGTTTCCACCACGCCACCTTCGGGTGGCGTGGTGCTTTCCGGGCCACGGAAAGCCGTCGCCCGCCGCCGGGTTTTCCACAGGGCATGTGGATGACGCGTGCACCAATCTGTGTATAACCGCGTAGCCGCCTTGCACGGCGGGACTGTCAAGATCGATGGCGAAATTTTCGCCATGCTCTTGCCCCCGTGACGGTGGACTGTGCTGCAACCGTCCCGACCGCTAGACCGGTAGGTGCGGGCCAGGCCCGCTCCTGCGAGCGGATAGCGGGTTGCCTCAGGCGTTACCGAAAGCCTTGGCCAGCTTGGTGTACGCCTTGCGCTGTTCTTCGGTTTCGGCGCGCGGCGCGGTGACTTCCAGTTCCACGATCTGGTCGCCCGGCGGCGTGCCGGGCAGGCCGCGGCCCCGCAACCGCAGCTTGCGGCCCGTGTCGGAATCGGCGGGGATCTTCAGTTCGACCTCGCCGCCCAGGGTGGGCACGCTGAGCGTCGCGCCCAACGCGGCCTGCCACGGCGTCAGGGACAGCACATGGATGATGTTGCGGCCGTCGACCTCGAACTGCGGATGCGGCGCGTACTCCACTTCGAGCAAGAGGTTGCCGCCCTGCACGCCCTGCCCGGTCAGCCGGATCACCTGGCCGGGCTTGACGCCCTTCGGCACCTTCACGTCCAGCTGCCTGTCGTTGACGTTCACGCGCACGCTGCCGCCGTCATGCACGGCCTGGAGCGGCACAGCGAGCTTGGCGCGCGAATCGCGCGTGGGCTGCGGCCCCCGTGGGCCGCCCTGCTCCGCACGTGCCCGACGGCCGAACAGGCCTTCGAAGAAATCGCTGAAGCCGCCGCTGCCGCCACCTGCGCCGCCGAAGATCTCGTCGTAATCGAACTCCTGCGCACCGGGTCCGCCGCGGCCGAAATCCGGCGGCGGCCGGAATTCCTCGCCCGGCCGGTAGCCGCGCGCGCGCAACTGGTCGTAGGCCGCCCGCTTCTGCGGGTCGCGCAGCGCCTCATAGGCCTCGTTGACGGCCTTGAACTGGTCCTCGGCGCCGGCTTCCTTGCTGACGTCCGGGTGGTACTTGCGGGCCAGCCGCCGGTATGCCGTCTTGATCTCGGCATCGCCAGCGGTGGGCTCCACGCCCAGTACCGCGTAATAGTCCTTGAACTGCATGGGATCTCCGCAGGATCACGCGGATGCGCGCAGACGCACGACATCCTGAAAAAAGAACGGCCCGCGACGCGGGCGCCACGGGCCGATTCTATCGCTACGCCCGTGGCCCCGCCGTGCAGCGACGGCGGGACGCGCGGGTCACTGCACCTGGATGCGCCGCGGCGTGGTTTCGGGCTTCTTGGGAATGTCGATCTGCAGCACGCCGTGCCTGCCGCTGGCGGTGATGCCGTCGGGATTGGCGCTGTCCGGCAGCGAGAAGCGGCGGTAGAACGTGCCGTAGACGCGCTCGACGCGGGAGAAGCGCGTGCCTTCGTCCTTCTTCTCCGCGGCACGCTCGCCGCGCAGGGTCAGGATGCCCTTGTCCATGTGGATCTCGATGTCCTTGGGGTCCACGCCCGGAATGTCGGCCAGGATCACGAAGCGGTCGCCGTCTTCGCGGATGTCCACGCGCGGCGCCCACTGGCTGGTCACCACGTTGGACTGGTCGGCGTCGGCTTCGCCCAGGAAGCGGTCGAAGACCTGCTTGATCTCGTCCTGCAGGCCACGGGCGTTGCCCCAGGGGTTGTACTGCACGATGCTCATGTCGATGTCTCCTCGGGAAGTGGCGCCGGCCACGCCGGCCGCCTGTGCCCGGGAAAGTAGGCGCGACGCCCGGGCTTTCAAGGCCGTCACGGCCCCGCCACGGGTGCGCGCTACACTGCATTCAGTTTCCGTCCACACAAGGCAATCCCATGAGCATCCAGGTTGGCGAGCGCGTCCCCGAAGTCACTCTCAAGCGTATCCGCGAAGGCGTCGAGACGGTCGATACCACCACCCTGTTCGACGGCCGCAAGGCGGTGCTGTTCGCCGTGCCGGGCGCCTTCACCCCGACCTGCTCGGAGAAGCACCTGCCCAGCTACGTGCAGCACTTCGACGACTTCCGCAGCCGCGGCATCGAGGTGTTCTGCGTGTCGGTCAACGACCCGTTCGTCATGCAGGCCTGGGGCAAGACCCAGCACGTGCCGGACGGCTTGCAGATGCTGGCCGACGGCAACGCCGACTTCGCGAAAGCGCTGGGCCTGGAGATGGACGCCAGCGCCTACGGCATGGGTATCCGCGCCAAGCGTTTCGCACTGTATGTGGAAGACGGCGTGGTGAAGAACGTGTTCGTCGAAGCCCCGGGCGAATACAAGGTCTCCGGCGCCGAGCACGTGCTGGAACAGATCGGCTGAGTTCACGCATCCGGCTTGCTGCAGGAGCGCCCTCGGGCGCGATGCCTTTCTATCCCACGAACAAGCATCGCGGGCATGGCCCGCTCCTACCACGTTACACGGAGGGCATCCGCCCTACCGCAACACGTTGAACCGCACCCGCGCCCAGGCGCCGCTGTCGGCCAACGCAGTGAGCTGGTGCTCGCCCGGCTCGGTGAAATCCTGCTGGAACGCCTGCGCGCCGCGCGTCTCGGCGATCCAGCGGCCGTCCAGCAGCCACTGCACGCGTGCGTCGGTGCCCAGCGCGCGCAGTTGCAGGCGCACGCCATGCTCGCTGCCGGGTGCGCGGGCCAGTGTGGCGAGGTCGTTGAGACCGTCGATACGCAGCTCCTCGGCCGCGTCGCGGCCATCGGGCTGGCAATCCGGCGACAGCGGCGGCAGCCGCGACGCCATCCGCTCACGCGCCGGCAGCCACGGCGAAGCCAGTGCGGGCCAGCGCGCGATTTCGGTGCTGCGCGCTTCATGCGCGCGTGCGCACTCGCCCGACAGGCGCAGGCCGGTGCGGGCATCCACCTCGAAGCGTTCGCGCCCGGCATTCCACAGGCGCGCGTCGCGCTCGGCGAAGGTCGGCGGCACGTTGCCGCCCAGCGTCCATGCATCGCGCCTGCGCTGGCAGAGCTGTGGCGAGTCGGCGTCTGCCTGTGTGCCCAGCGGCCAGCAGATCGCCTGCTCCGCCACATCGGCAGGCGGCGGCGTCGGACCGGCATCGCCCTGCGCGCGCGGCAGGCTGTCGATCACTTCGAACATCAACGGCAGCGCCGTGACGGCGCCGTATTGGCCGGGCAAAGGCGTGCCGTCGGGCCGCCCGACCCACACGCCCACCGTGTAGCGCCGCGTGCTGCCGAGCGCCCAGGCATCGCGGAAACCGTAACTGGTGCCGGTCTTCCAGGCCACGCGCGGGCGGTGGCCGATATCCAGCACGCCACTGCCGTAGCCGGGACGCGGATTCGCTTCCAGCACCTCGCGGATGATCCACGCCGCGCCGGGCGACAGCAGGCGCCGGTCGGACGCCGGATCCTGCGCGGTGTAGCGCACACGGCCCGACAGCCCGCCGCGGTTCAGTCCGGCGTACGCCCCTACCAGATCCTCCAGCCGTGCACCGGTGCCGCCGAGGATCAGCGACAGGTTCGGTTGCGCACCGCGCGGATAGCGCAGGACCAGACCGTTGTTCGCCAGTCGCGCGGAGAAGCGCGCCGGCCCGACCCGGTCCAGCAGGTCCACCGCCGGCACGTTGAGCGACAGCCGCAGCGCATCGGCTGCGCTGACCGGGCCGTTGAAGGCGGCATCGAAGTTGCCGGGGCGGTAGCCGCCGAACGACTGCGGCGCGTCGATCAGCAGGCTTTCCGAGTGGATCAGTCCATCGTCCAAGGCCAGCCCGTACAGGAACGGCTTCAGCGTCGAGCCGGGCGAGCGCCATGCCTGCACCATGTCCACGTGCCCGAGCCGCTCGCGATCGCCGAACGCCACCGAGCCGACATAGGCACGTGCCTCCATCGTGGCATTGTCGACCACCAGCAGTGCGGCGGAGGTACGGGCGGGCAGCGTGGAAAAGTAACCCTGCACCCGTTCCTCCAGCGTGCGCTGCAGACCGGCGTCGAGCGTGGAGGTAATGCGCGGTGCGCGCGGCTGCTGGCGACGCAGGCGTTCGGCCAGCAGCGCGGCGGTCAAGGGTGCCTGCAGGCTGCGGGCGACGACGGGTTCGATGCGGGCATCGTCGACCTCGGCCTTCGACCAGACGCCGAGCTCGGCCATGCGCTGCAGCACCTTGTCACGTGCGTTGCGCGCGGCGTCCGGATGGCGGTCAGGACGCAGCCGACTGGGCGACTGCGGCAAGACGGCGAGCAGCGCGGCCTCGGCATGCGACAACCGCGAAGCCGGCTTGCCGAGATAGGCCCAGCTCGCGGCGTCCACGCCTTCGATGGTGCCACCGAACGGCGCACGTTCCAGATACAGGGTCAGGATCTCGCGCTTGGACAGGTGCGCTTCCAGTTGCACCGCGCGCAGCATCTGCTTGGCCTTGCCCCATGGCGTGCGCGAATGCCGGTCCAGCATGCGCGCCACCTGCATGGTCAGCGTGGAGCCGCCGGAGACCACGCGTCCATGCTGCACGAACTGCGCGGCCGCCCGCACGAGCGCCCACGGGTTGATGCCGGGATGTTGCCAGAACCAGCGGTCTTCGTAGTTCAGCAACGCCTGCAGGTAAAGCGGCGAGACCGTGCCGGGCGACGCGGGGTAACGCCACACGCCCTCGCGGTCGGCGAAGGCCCGCAGCGGTGTGCCGTCGCGCGCGACGACCAGCGTGCTGGTGTCGCGGGTCTTCGGCAGCGGGGGTGGGAAAGCGAGATCGAGCGCCAGCAAGCCGATTAGCAGGCCCACGGTACTCCAGCGCAGGGACGCAAGGAGCGAGCGGCGAGAAGTGAGGAGTGAGCGAAAGCCGTGCCTTCGCTCCGCCCTGTCTTTTTCCAGGTCCACTAGCGGCAGGGTTCCTGCCCCGATCCGACATTCGGCAGACGCATGGGTCTGTACTCTCCACTCACTCCTTGTTCCTCACTCCTGCTCCTCAGGGCTGCACCACCGTGATCGTCGCCGGCGACGCCCTGCCGACACCCCGGATGTCAGGACGGTACATGTCCTCCACCAGCGATGGCGGCACGCTGTAGGTGCCCGGCGTGACCGCGCGTACCAGGTAGAACACCTTGGCGGTGCTGCCCCGTTCCAGCTTCAGCGCCGCCACATAGCGGTCGTCGCGGAACTCCTCGTGCTTGACGTCCGCCGCGCCGCCGCGATCGCTGATCGAGATGCCATCGACCACCACGTCCGCCCACTGCCTGGCGTCGCCGAGGTTGAAGTTCTCGATCTCCAGCCCTGCCGGCAGCAGGTCGGTGAACAGCGCGTCGGGCATCGCGACATTGGCGGTGATGCCCACGCGCACGATCAGCGCCTCGCCTTCCTTCAGCGTGCCGCCCTTCCACTCCTTTCCGTCCGTGGTGTAGTAGCGGCGCTCGATGCCGATCTGGCGGTCGTCCGGTGCCGGCGCGGTGCGCGGGATGCCGGCCACGTCCAGCGAGGCGTACAGCGGCGGCGAGCCTTCCGGGGTGAAGCGCGCGCCGAGGGCCAGCGTCGCGTAGTCGACGCTGCGGCCGAACAGCCGCACCGGTGCGACGGCTTCGGCATCGCCGCCGATGCTCCACTGGCCAGAGACCAGCTTCTTCTGGTCCACCATCAGCGCCTTGCCCAGCCGCGCCAGCGCCACCTGTTCCTGCGTGCTGAGCCACATCCAGCCGCTGTTGCGGCGCGCATCCAGTTCGCGACCCAGCGAGATCGCGCGGCGGTCGTACTCCGGCTTGGCGAGCTTGCGCTCGTGCACCAGCGCGATCATCAGCGCGTCGTCGCGCAGCTTGGTCCCGTAATCGCCGAGGTACTCAGGGCGATCACCGGTCTTGGCGAAGCCTTCGGCGATCGCCTTCGCGCCGCGGTTCTTGTCGCCCTGCAGCGTCAGCGCGATACCCAGGTGCACCAGCGGCAGGCCGGTGAGCGTCTTGCCGCGCTCGTTGTCGTACAGCGCGCGCAGCGTGCCCAGCGGCGCGCGGTTGACGCGTGCGAGCACGTAGCCGGCATAGGCCTGGTTGGCGAACTTGAGGTGATCGCGCCGATCGTAGCCGTAGAACTGCGCGCCGCCGGCCAGCAGGTCTTCGTTGAGACGGGTCAGCGCCTTCTGCAGCACCGCGTCCGGCACGGCGAAGCCGCCTTCGCGCGCATCCAGCAGGAATTCGGCGATGTACGGCGTCAGGCCCGGATTGACGTAATCGTCGTTGCCCCACATCGAGAAGTGGCCGTTGGCCACCTGCATCGACGCCAGCCGGCCAAACGCGCCCTCCATGCGTTCGCGACGCTTCTTCGCTTCCAGTCCGTCGATGCCCAGCAACTTGGCCGTAGCATCGTCCAGTTCCAGCGCCGCATAGCCCTTGCTGGTGGTCTGCTCAGCGCAGCCGTACGGATACTCCAGCGCGCCCTTCAGCGCGCTGGCGAATGGAATCGGCGGCAGCGCACTGACCGTCATGCGCGCGGTCACCGAGCCGGGCGTCAGGCCATCGGCGAAGCCCGCGCCCATCTCGACCGGCACCAGGCTGTCCAGCACCTGCGTGCGCGAACGCAGCACCGCCGGCCAGCCCGCGCGCACCGGCACGTCGTAGCGGCGGTCCACCTTGAAGCCGTTGCCCTCCACGCGCACACGCACCTGCGCGGTGGTGTAGCCCTCGCCCGCGGTGATCGGGAACGTCAGCGTGCGCTTGGCGTCGACCGACAGATCCGCGGTCTTGCTACCTTCCCCGATATTGAGCGGGCCTTCGCCGTTCACCAGCACCTTGAACACGCCGGCCTTGCCGGTGAAGTTCTGCACGTCCAGCGTCACCGTACTCCTGTCGCCCGGCGCCAGCACGCGCGGCAGGCTGGCTTCGGCCACGATCGGCGCGCGCACCACGGTCTCGCGATCGCGGTTGCCATAGCGCGTGTCCGAATAGACCAGCGCCGAGACGCGCAGGGTGCCGTTGAAGTCCGGCACCTTCAGCGCGATGCGCGCATTGCCCTTGCCGTCCAGCTTCACCGGCCCGGAGAACAGGTCCACCGTCTGCACGCGCGAGGTCGGCCGCTTGGCCTGCGGCAAGGCGGCCAACGCCATGTCGCCGCCGAAACGCATCCGCGCGCTGCCGCCCTCGAAGCTCTCGATCACGCGGCCGTAGATGTCGTACGCATCCACGCCCAGCCGGCGCTGCGCGAAGAACTGCGCCTTGGCATCCGGCACCGGGAAGCGGGTGATGTTGAGGATGCCCACGTCCACCGCGGAGACCGTGACATGCGCGGTCTGGCCCGCGAGTTCGGGCACGCTGACAGTGACCGACAGGTTCTGCTCGGGACGCATCTGTTTCGGTACCGACAGGCCGACCGCGACGCGGCGATCGCGACGGTCCATCGGCACGTGCGCCACGCCGACCGCGCGCGCCGGCGTGATCTTGCTGGGCGCCGAGCCGCCACGGAACACCAGGGCGGTGACATAGACGTCGTGCCGTTCCCAGTCCTTGGTCACCGGAATGGAGAACGTGCTGCCCGGCTTGGCGTCGATCGCCTGCACGTACAGCATGCGGTCGCTCTCGACCATCAACAGGCCCTTGCCGGCATGCGGCGGCGTGACCGTGACCTTCAGCGTGTCGCCGGCCTTGTAGCCGGTCCGGTCCAGCGCCAGCTTGACCTTGTCGGGGCGCGCGTCGAGGCCGCGGTTCTGGTCGTCCCAGCTCCAGCCGGCGCGGAACGGATAGCGTGTGGTCAGGCCGGTGGCCGGATCGAACACGTCCAGCCGGTACTCGCCCCACTCCACCGGGAAGTCGATCTTCGATGCGCCCGCGCCGACATCGAGCGTACGCGTCTCCTTGTTCTCGAAACGGCGGGTGAAGTCGTAATCCCATCCGCCGTCGTCGGAATGGTTCCAGTGGTAGTCGCGCAGCTCGCGCACCAGCGTGGCTTTCAGCCCCTTGCCGGGCTGCGGCTTGCCGGCGGCATCCATGCGCACCACCTCGAAGCCGGCGTTGGCGTTGGCATCGGCGCCGTCCTTGTCGTCGAACAGGGGACGGATGCCCACCAGCGCGTCGGCCGGCCACAGCACGCGCTTGAGCGTGCGGTTGACCGTGCGGCCGCCGGTCTCGTAGACGCTGCCGGACACGATGGCGGCGATCGGACTGCGCGGCTTGGCTTCCGCCGGCAACGCGATGTCCTCTTCCAGCACGCCGCTCTCGGGCAGCGTGGTGTCGATGACGTCCTTGGCTTCCTTCGGCAGTTCCATGGTCGGATCGCCGAAGAAATAGCCCGGCAATTGCTCCAGCGGATGCTGTTCCACCGCCACCGCCAGCTTGGCGGTGAAGCGGTTGCCGCTGGCCGGCGCGCCATACAGGTAGGCGGCCGTCGCCTTGAGCTTCAACGGCTGGCCCGGCTTGAGCACCGGCGCCGCGTCCAGGTCCAGCTTCATGCGCTCGGGCAGGAACTCCTCGATGCGCAGCGTCATGCCCTGCACGGCCTCCTTGCTGGCCGGGTCGGTACGGAACTCCACCTGCCAGCGCCCTGTCGGCGCTTCGACCGGTATCGCCTGCTCGAAACTGAAATAGCCCTGCGCGCCCGGCTGCAGGCGCGTCTCGCGGAAGACCTTGCCGTCGGGTTGCTTCAGGCGCAGGAAGACGGGTTGGCCGCCGCCCTGCTTGGGGGCCGGCACCGGTTTGCCGTCGTTGTCGCGCAGCAGCGCGGAGATGCGCACGGTCTCGCCCGGGCGGTACAGATCGCGACCGGACCACGCGAACACATCGAACCACGCCTGCTCGCGGCCCGCCACGGCGAACTCGGACAGATCGAGCGCCGGCTGGTTGAACGGCAGCATCGACACGTCCTTGCCGCGCGTGGCGACCAGTACGTGGCCGGCGTCCAGCGTGTAGTTCAGCAGCGCATTGCCGTTGCCGTCGGTCTTACCGGCCAGGATGGCTTCGCCGCGGGCGTCCAGCACTTTCAGCTCGACGCCGCCGGTGGCCGAGCCGTCCTGCAGCGAGGCGGTATGGACGAACAGCTTGTCCTTGTACGCACGCGTGTGCAGGCCTATGTCGCTGACGGTGAAGAAGGCGGTCTCGAACTCGCCGGCGAACTTGCCGGTCCGCTTCATTACCGCAAAGTACAGGCCCGGATCCTGCAACTCGCGGATGTCCTGGATCGGCAGGTAGGTCAGCACGCGCTCGTTGGGCTTGCCGCCCAGCACGAAGCGGTTGAGGTAGACGGGTTCGGCCAGCTTGCCCAGCGGCGTGCTGTCGCCGTAGTCGCTGTCCAGGTCCCAGCTGCCGCGGCGGCCGCCGCGCTGGTACTCGGCGAAGAACTTGGGCAACTGCTTCTCGGTGATGCGCAGGAATTCCACATCCACTTCCGGCACGTTGATCGACACCACCGGCAGGCCGCGGCTCTCGCGCGCCGGCAGCACGCTGCCCTGCGAGGCGAAGCCCACGGCCGGATCGAGTTCGCCGGTGTGCACCTTGCGCGTGTCGTCCTTGCCCAGGCGCGTGCCGTCGGCGGCGGACAGGCCGGCCTTCAGCGTGACCTCGTAGTCCTTGGCCGCCTCCACCGACGGGAAGCGCAGCACCAGGCCCTTGTCGTCCAGCACCCAGCTGCCTTTCACCGCGGCGCCGTTGGCGTCCTTCACCACCAGCAACGCGTCGAAGTCCTGCGAGCTCACCAGGGGCCGGCTGAATTCCAGCGCGATGGCGAGGTCGCCGTCATGCTGGTCGGGATAGGCACCGACCAGCGCGAAGCCGTCCACCTGGGCGGCCTGCGCCTTGATCGGCTCGCCGCTGGCCTCGGGCAGTTGCCCGGACTCGTTGCGCTTGCAGCCGGCCAGTGCCGCCGCTGCGAGCAGGCCAATAAAAAACGCGCGCATCCAGCGGCTGCGCGCGTTGTTGCTGTTCCCGTCTACCGATCCCATCTGCCATTCCCTGCCGTGGTCGTACCGGCAGTATAGAACGCAGCGATGAAGGCGGCGGGGTCATTCTCCCGCACGCCTTCGATCAATCGCCGATCAGGCCTCCGGCGGCATGTCGGTCGCCTCGGGCGTGGTGGCGACCACGCCGGGCACGCCCTCGATGCCTTCTTCGTCGTCCAGCGACGCGTCCAGGCGTTCCACCGCCTGCAGCGTCTCGCCCTCGGAGAGCCGGATCAGGGTCACGCCCTGGGTGTTGCGGCCGACCTGCGAGATTTCCGCCGCGCGGGTGCGTACCAGCGTGCCACCATCGGAGATCAGCAGCACCTCGTGGTGGTCGGACAGCTGGATCGCACCGACCAGGCGACCATTGCGCTCGGTGGTCTTCAGCGCGATGACGCCGCGGGTGCCACGGCCCTTGCGCGGGTAGTCGGCCACCGGAGTGCGCTTGCCGTAGCCACGCTCGCTGGCGGTCAGGATGTCGCCATCGCCGTCGACGACCACCAGGCTGACCACCTCCGAGCCCGATTCCAGGATCGGTGCCGCGCTCTCGCCGTCGGCTGCCTCGCCCTCGTCATGCTCGCCGTCGGCGTCCGCATCGGCGCCCTCGACCAGGCGCATGCCGCGCACGCCGGTGGCGGTACGGCCCATCGCGCGCACCAGCGCTTCGGAGAAGCGCACGGCACGGCCGTTGGAGGCGAACAGCATGATGTCGCGCTCGCCATCGGTCAGCGCCACGCCGACGAGGGCATCGCCCTCGTCCAGGTTGATCGCGATCTTGCCGCGCGCCAGCTTGAAGGCGAACTCGGTGAGCGGCGTCTTCTTGACCGTGCCGTTCCTCGTGGCGAAGAAGACGTAGCGACCTTCTTCATAGGCGCGCACCGGCACTACGGCCTGCACCTTCTCGCCGGGCTCCAGCGGGATCCAGTTGATGATCGGGCGGCCGCGCGCATTGGAACCGGCCTCCGGCAGCTGGTACACCGGCAGCCAGAACACCTTGCCGCTGCTGGTGAACGTCAGCAGTGTGTCGTGCGTGTTGACCAGCCACAGCTGGTCGATGAAATCCTCTTCCTTCGTGGACGCCGCACTGCGACCGCGGCCGCCACGCTTCTGCGCGCGGTAGGCGCTGGCCGGCTGGCGCTTGGCGTAACCGGCGTGCGACAGCGTGACCACCATGTCTTCCGGCGCGATCAGGTCGAGGATGTCGAGGTCTTCCTCGCTGTGGCGGATCTCGCTGCGGCGCTCGTCGCCGAACTCGGCCTTGACGTTCAGCAGCTCGTCGCGGATCACCTGCAGCAGCACGTCCGGGTTCTCGAGGATGCGGATCAGGCCGGCGATGGTTTCCAGCAGCTGGCGGTATTCCTCGGTGAGCTTTTCCTGCTCCAGGCCGGTCAGGCGGTGCAGGCGCATTTCCAGGATCTGCGTGGCCTGGGCCTCGCTGAGCTGGTAGCGGCCATCGACGAAACCGATCGCGGCCGGCAGGTCTTCCGGACGCGAGGCCTCGGCGCCCGCGGCGGCGAGCAGCGAACCGACCAGGCCCGGCTCCCAGGTCTTGGCCAGCATGCGCTCGCGCGCTTCCTGCGGGTTGGCCGAGGTCTTGATCAGCTCGATCATCTCGTCGATGTTGGCGAGCGCGACGGTCAGGCCTTCCAGGATGTGGGCGCGGTTGCGCGCCTTGCGCAGTTCGAAGATGGTGCGGCGGGTCACCACTTCGCGGCGGTGGCGCACGAAGGCTTCCAGCATCTGCTTCAGGTTGAGCAGCTGCGGACGGCCGTCGACCAGCGCCACCATGTTGATGCCGAACACCGATTCCATCGGCGTCTGCAGGTACAGGTTGTTGAGGACGACCTCGGCCGATTCGCCGCGCTTGACCTCGATGTAGATGCGCATGCCGTCCTTGTCGGACTCGTCGCGCAGCTCGCTGATGCCCTCGAGCTTCTTTTCCTTCACCAGCTCGGCGATCTTCTCGATCAGCCGCGCCTTGTTCACCTGGTACGGGATCTCGGTGACGATGATCGACTCGCGGCCGTTGTCGTCGTTGATCTCGATGTCGGCCTTGGCACGCATGCGCACGCGGCCACGGCCGGTGCGGTAGCCGGCGATGATGCCGGCGGTACCGTTGATGATGCCGCCGGTGGGGAAATCCGGGCCCGGGATGTACTGCATCAGGCCGTCGACATCCAGTTCCGGATTATCGATCAGCGCGATCAGGCCGTTGACCACTTCCGACAGGTTGTGCGGCGGGATGTTGGTGGCCATGCCCACCGCGATGCCGGCCGAACCGTTGACCAGCAGGTTCGGGAAGCGCGTCGGCAGGACCGTCGGCTCCTGTTCCTTCTCGTCGTAGTTGGGCTGGAAGTCGACGGTTTCCTTGTCGATGTCGGCCAGCAGCTCGTGGGTGAGCTTGGCCATGCGGGCTTCGGTGTAACGCATGGCGGCGGCGGAGTCGCCGTCGACCGAACCGAAGTTGCCCTGGCCGTCGACCAGCATGTAACGCAGCGAGAACGGCTGCGCCATGCGCACCAGCGTGTCGTACACCGACTGGTCGCCGTGCGGGTGGTACTTGCCGATCACGTCACCGACGATGCGGGCGGACTTCACGTGCGGCTTGTTGGCGTGGTTGCCCAGTTCGTTCATGGCGAACAGGACGCGCCGGTGGACAGGCTTCAGGCCGTCGCGGACATCCGGAAGCGCGCGCCCCACGATCACGCTCATCGCGTAATCGAGATAGCTGCGGCGCATCTCGTCTTCAAGGTTGACGGGGATGATTTCCTTGGCGGTATCGGCCATTCGGGTTCCGTGTTCTCAGAGTGTTTCGGGCCTGGCTCCGGGCCAAAGCATGCCTGGCCGGGACAAGTCCGGCGGGGCAGGATCGGGCGGGGATTCCGGCGGGTTCTGCAGCGCGCCGAGTGTACCACAGACACCCCATCCGACGGGCCGTTTCACCCCGCGAAACAAGCACTTAAGGCCGCGCATCGGCTGCGCCGCGCGGCCCGGCGGGACGTCTGCGCGCGCGCCTGCCGGACAGACACGAAAAAGCCCGGCCAAGGCCGGGCTTTTCGCTGGAACTGGTGGGCGGTACAAGTTTCGAACTTGTGACCCCTGCCGTGTGAAAGCAGTGCTCTACCGCTGAGCTAACCGCCCGAAATCATCGGGGCGCGAATGATAAGCGCGGACCGGGGGCCCGGTCAACGCATCGGCCCGTCAACGGTCCTTGGTGTCGCACAGCGAACTGACCCGGCGCGGTGGCGCGAAACAGTCGCTGCGTGCATCCGGCCAGAAGTCGCGGAACACCGCATGGCTGGGCACCCCATCCAGCAGTTCGCCAGGTTCCAGGAACTTGTAGAGCGCGGCCAGCGAACGCACCTCGATCGGCGAGACGCGCCGCAGGATGTGCTCCGGCCCCAGTTGCTGCGGATGCTCCAGCCCCGCCGCGCACAGCATGTCGCGCAGGGCCTTGAGCGTGTTGTCGTGGAACTGCTGCACGCGCACCGACTTGTCCGCCACGTCCAGGTGTTTCCAGCGCTTCGGGTCCTGGGTGGCCACGCCGGTCGGGCAGCGGTCGTTGTGGCAGCTCTGCGCCTGGATGCAGCCCAGGGCGAACATGAAGCCACGCGCGGCATTGCACCAGTCGGCACCCATCGCCATGGTGCGGGCGATATCGAAGCCGCTGATGATCCGGCCGGCCGCGCCGATCCGGATGCGGTCGCGCAGGTTCAGGCCGACCAGCGTGTTGTGGACCAGCAGCAGCGCCTCGTGCATCGGCACGCCGACGTGGTCGATGAACTCGGCCGGCGCCGCGCCCGTGCCGCCCTCGGCACCGTCCACCACGATGAAATCGGGCAGCAGCCCGGTCTCATGCATCGCCTTGGCGATGCCAAACCATTCCCAGGGGTGCCCGATCGCCAGCTTGAAGCCGGTCGGCTTGCCGCCCGACAGTTCGCGCAGGCGTGCGACGAACTGCAGTAGCTCGACCGGCGTGGAGAACGCCGAGTGCTTCGCTGGCGAGACGCAGTCGTGCCCCATCGGTACGCCGCGAGTGGCGGCGATCTCGGCACTGACCTTCGCCGCCGGCAGCACGCCACCGTGACCGGGCTTGGCGCCCTGCGACAGCTTCAGCTCGATCATCTTCACCTGCGGCGACTGCGCGTTCTGGACGAAGCGCTCCTCACTGAAGCGGCCCTGTTCGTCGCGGCAGCCGAAGTAGCCCGAGCCGATCTCCCAGACCAGGTCGCCGCCCTTCTCGCGGTGGTAGGCCGAGATCGAGCCCTCGCCGGTGTCGTGGTAGAAGTTGCCGCGCCGCGCACCCTCGTTCAGCGCGCGCACCGCATTGGCCGACAGCGAGCCGAAGCTCATCGCCGAGATGTTGAACACACTGGCCGAATACGGCTGCGCCGTGCCGGCACCGATCACCACGCGGAAATCGTGCGAGTCTACGTGCGCCGGCGCCATCGAATGGTTGATCCACTCGTAGTCCACGCCGTAGACGTCCTGCTGGCTGCCGAACGGCACCACGTCGCTGACGCCCTTCGCTCGCTGGTAGACCAGTGCCCGCTGCTGCCGCGAGAACGGCACTTCGGCGGTATCGCCCTCGATGAAGTACTGACGGATCTCCGGACCGACCGATTCCAGTCCATAGCGGAAATGCGCCAGCACCGGGTAATTGCGGCGCAAGGTGCTGCGCGTCTGCAGCACGTCCCACGTGCCCAGCAGCGCCAGCGCGCCGAACGCGGCCACGCCCCACCACGCCGCCGGCCACGTCAATGCCAGCCAGAACGAAGCAAGCGCCAGCGCGATGCTGCCGGCATAGGCGAGGTAACGCTGCATCGGCAGTCTCCCGAGGGCCAGCGATGATTCTATGCCATGCCCTGCGACGGCATGCCGCACCTCCGACGGCAACACGGCACGGGGTTGATCCGGATCAATGCCCGCCAACGCGCGCGATGCGACGTTGATGCACCACAACCGGGGGAGACAACCGACATGCATCCGATCCTGCGCGAGATCCTGATGGAACCCGTCGGCTGGCTGGCCATCGGTGGCAGCATCGTGATGGTGGGGATCGGCGCCTTCGTGGCGCTGTTCGTCCGCCGCAAGATGCGCGAGGACGAGAAGAAGCCAAAGCGTTGAGGCGACAACGCGGCCGTGGTGCCCGGAGCCGGAATCGAACCGGCATGGCCTTGCGGCCGGCGGATTTTAAGTCCGATGCGTCTACCAGTTTCGCCATCCGGGCCCGGGGATAGCCTGCCTCACTCCCGCGGCGTTGGAAAGCCGCGAAGCCGCTTGGCGCCGGAAACGACGAAGCCCCGCGGACGGGGCTTCGTGCGTGCTCCACGAGGAGCATGTATGGAGCGGGAAAAGGGACTCGAACCCTCGACCCCGACCTTGGCAAGGTCGTGCTCTACCAACTGAGCTATTCCCGCAAAGGCGATGCACGCATCGCCGGTCTTACTCTGGAGGCCTCGAGCGGAATCGAACCGCTGTAAACGGATTTGCAATCCGGTGCATAACCACTCTGCCACGAGGCCAAAACTGTACGGACACGTGCCACCACCCGGGTGGCCACTGCGCCAGACTGGCGCAATCGGAACGCGTTTTCAAGGCGCCCTACAACACAAAACCCCGCGAACGGGGTTTTGTGGACCGTCCCTCTCAGGACGAAAATCTGGAGCGGGAAAAGGGACTCGAACCCTCGACCCCGACCTTGGCAAGGTCGTGCTCTACCAACTGAGCTATTCCCGCGTCGAGAGAGACGAAATTGTAGCGTCTTGTTCCGGCATGTCAACAGGCTTCTTTTCACCGTCGCGCAGGATCGGCCACGCCGCGAGCAGGTACTGGATGCCGGACCACAACGTCAGCAGTGCCGCGATGGCCAGCAGCCAGTCGCCCAGCACGAATACCCAGCGTCCCATCCAGATGTCGGCCAACGACTGCTTCCCCGGCGTGGAGGCATACAGCAGGCAGGACAGCGCCACCATCTGCACGATGGTCTTGATCTTGCCGAGCGAGGCGACCTTCACCGTGGCGCGCTGACCCAGTTCCGCCATCCACTCGCGCAGCGCGGACACCGCGATTTCCCGTCCCACGATGACCGCGGCCCAGATCGCCATCCACATGGTGGGGTTGTCCTGCACGATCAGGAACAGCGACACCGCCACCATCAGCTTGTCGGCCACCGGATCGAGGAACGCGCCGAACGCGGAATACAGGTGGTAGCGGCGCGCGATCCAGCCGTCCAGCCAGTCGGTGACCGCCGCCAGCACGAAGATGAAGGCCGCGGCGAAATTGGTCCACGAATACGGCAGGTAGAACACCAGCACCAGCACCGGGATCAGCACGATCCGCAGCAGCGTGAGCCAGGTGGGAACGGTCAACGTCATCGCAGGCTTACTCGTTTCCTGCCGCGGGGGACGGCAGTCCGTGCAGGTTAGCGTAGATTCGCTCGGCCAGTGCGGCGTTCACGCCCTCGACGCGGGCGATCTCGTCGGCGCCGGCGGCCTTCAGGCCGGCCAGTCCGCCGAAGTGCTTGAGCAGGCTTGCGCGCCGGCGCGGACCGATGCCGGGGATGTCTTCCAGCTTGCTGGTCATGCGCGCCTTCTGCCGTTTGCCACGATGGCCGGTGATGGCGAACCGGTGCGCCTCGTCACGCACCTGCTGGATCAGCTGCAGCGCCGGCGACGCCGCGCCCGGCCGCAGTTCGCGGCCGTCGGGCAGCACCAGGGCCTCGTGCCCGGCCCGGCGCTCGGCGCCCTTGGCCACGCCCACCAGCGTCACGCCATCCACGCCCAGGTCCGCCAGCGCGGTCTGCGCCTGCGCCAGTTGGCCGGCGCCGCCGTCGATCAGCAGCACGTCGGGCAGCACTCCCCCCTCCTCCACCGCGCGCCGGAAACGCCGCTCGATGGCCTGGTGCATGGCGGCGAAGTCGTCGCCCGGGGTGATGCCGGTGATGTTGTAGCGGCGGTACTGCGACCGCACGGCGCCGTTGGCGTCGAACACCACGCACGACGCGACGGTCGCCTCGCCCATCGTGTGGCTGATGTCGAAGCATTCGATGCGCTTGGCCACCTCGGGCAGGCCTAGCAGTTCCTTTAGCGCTTCGCTGCGCGCGGTCTGCGCGTTGCGGCTGCCCAGTTCGGTGACCAGCGCGATCTCGGCGTTGCGCCGGGCCAGATCCAGGTAGCCCGCGCGCTCGCTGCGGACGCTCCACTTCAGCTGCACCTTGCGCCCAGCGGCAGCGGTCAGGGCATGTTCGATCAGTTCCGCGTCGGGGATCTCGCGATCCAGCACGATTTCCTGCGGCGCCGGCTGCTCGGCGTAGTACTGCGACACGAAGGCGCCGAGCACTTCTTCCGCCGAATCCTCGCCGTTGGTCTTGGGGAAAAACGTCCGCGTACCCAGGTTGCGACCGTCGCGGAACGCGAGCAGCAGCACGCAGGCCTGACTGCCCTGCATCGCGCAGGCCAGCACGTCCAGGTCGGCCGCGTGGCCGTCCACGTACTGGCGCGCCTGCAAGGTCCGGATCGACGCCACCAGATCGCGCAAGCGCGCAGCCTGCTCGAACTCCAGGTTCGAGGCGGCCTGCTCCATCGCGCTGCCGAGCTCACGCGTCAGTTCGTCGCTGCGGCCATCCAGGAACAGCGTCGCGCGGCGCGCCGCTTCCGCATAGTCGGCTTCCGGCACCAACCCCACGCACGGCGCGCTGCAGCGACCGATCTGATACTGCAGGCACGGCCGCGAGCGGTTGCGGAACACGCTGTCTTCGCAGTTGCGGATGCGGAAGAGCTTCTGCATCAGGTTCAGCGTCTCGCGCACGGCGCCGGCACCGGGATACGGGCCGAAGTACCGGCCAGGCACGGCGCGCGCGCCGCGATGGAACGCGATCCGCGGCCATTCCTCTCGGGTGAGCAGCACGTAGGGGTAGCTCTTGTCGTCGCGCAGCAGCACGTTGTAGCGCGGCGTCAGCGACTTGATCAGCTGGTTTTCCAGCAGCAGCGCTTCGGCTTCGGTGCGGGTGACGGTCACGTCCATCCGCGCGACCTGCGAGAGCATCGACAGGATGCGTGGCGACTTCGGCGAGCTGGTGAAGTAACTGCCCACGCGCTTGCGCAGCGCGCCGGCCTTGCCGACGTACAGCAGGGCGTCGTCGGCGGCGTACATGCGGTACACGCCTGGCGCGGTGCTCAGCCCGGCCGCGAAGGCCTTGCCGTCGAATTCCGCCTGGGGACTGCCGCTCATTCGTCGATCGGAACGTGGCTCAATTCGCCGGTGGCGATATCGTAACGCAGCACCGCGTGGGCATCGGTCTCGGCGATCCACACCGCACCCGCGGCCACCGACAGGCCCGCGGGGCCGTGCAGCCGCCGCGGCAACGCGACGGTGGTCAGTTCGCCACCGCCCAGGCGCAGCGTGCGCAGGGTGCCATTGCCGCTGTCGGCGATCCACATGACCGGCGAATCCGGACTCAGCGCCACCGCCTGCGGATGCTGCAGCCGGGCGCGGTCACGCGGACCGTCATCGTCACCGAAACTCCAGGTACCCTGCCCGACCAGTGTCTGCACGGTGTCGCCGCGCACCTGCAGCGAACGCACGGCCGAACCGACGGCATCGCAGACGTACAGGATCTGCAGCGTGGTGGCCAGGCTGGCCGGCTGCGCGAAGGCGGCCATCGGTCCGCTGCCATCGCGCACGTCGAGCTGGCCCGAGCCGGCACGCGCACGGATCTCGCGAGTGCCCAGGTCGTAGCTCCACACCCGGTTGTCGCCGGCCATCGCCAGGAAGATCTGGTTGTTGTTGACCACCAGCGCCTGCGGCTGGTTGAGCGCCACGTCGCGCGGAGCGGTGACCACGCCCTCGGTCGGCTCGCCCGCGCGGCCGTTGCCGCACAGGGTGTCGACCGTGCTGGTCGGCAGGTTGACGCGTCGCAGGGCATGGTTGCCGGTATCCGCCACGTAGAGCGACTCCCGCACCAGCGCCAGGCCCTGCGGCCGGCGGAAGGCGGCGTGGTTCAGTTCACCGTCGGCGAAGTCGGGCGTGCCCATGCCGAACTGCCGGATCACCCGCCCGTGGTGGTTGCACTCCAGCACGCGATGGTGGCCGCTGTCGGCCACGAACAGGCGGTCGGGCGTGGCCACCAGCCCGGTCGGGAAGCACAGCGGCAGGCGCGGCTCGGGATGGGCTTCGCGGAAGGCGCGCAGGTCGTCATCCGGGGGTTCGTGCAGGCCGTCGCAGAGGCGGGCGATCTGCCGTTCGAGATCGGCCAGCCCCTCGGCGCCGACCGCGCGGTGCTGAACGTTGCCCTCGCCGTCGATCAGCAGCACCGTCGGCCACGACGCCACCCCGAAACGCTGCCAGGCCACCCAGTCCGCGTCGTGCGCCAGCGGCAACGACAGTCCGTGGCGGCGCAAGCGCTTCAACGCGGCCTGCGGATCGCGCTCGCTGTCGAAACGCGGCACGTGGATGACCAGCGCCTGCAGCCGGCCCACGTAGCGGGCCTGCAGCACTGCCAGGTCGTTGATCCGCTGCGCACACCAGGCGGAGGCGCTGTTGACGAAGGCCAGCGCGACGATGCGCCCCCGCTGCTCGTGCAGCGTGGTGGCGGGTGCGTTGAGCCATTGCAGGCCACGCGGCAGTTCGGGTGCCAAGGTCATGTCCGTCATCCTCCCTGATTATGCCCCAGTCTCAACCAGCGGCGAGCCGCGCCACGACCGCCTGTGCCGCCGAATCGACCAGTCGCCAGACCTGCCGGAAATCCTCCGGCCCGCCGGTATAAGGGTCGGGAACTTCGCCTTCCGCCTCCACGCCCGCCCAGTCCAGCAGCAGCGCCACCCGATCGCGACGGGTCGCCGGTGCGATGCGCAGAACATCGCGCACATTGGCGCGGTCGGCGCACAGGATCCAGTCGAACGCTTCGAAATCGTCCTCCGACAGTTGGCGCGCGCGCTGCCCGCCGATGTCGACGCCGTGGCCACGTGCGCACGCGATGGCGCGCCGGTCCGGCGGCTCGCCGGCATGCCAGCCGCCGGTGCCCGCGGAATCGACCTGCACGCGCCCGGCCAGCGGCGAAGACGCCAGCCGCGCCCGCAGCGCACCTTCCGCCATCGGCGAACGGCAGATGTTGCCCAGGCAGACGACCAGCAGCTTCATGCCTGCGCCCGCAGGATGGCCTCGGCACGGGCCAGGTCTTCCGGCGTATCGACGCCCGGCGGAAACGGCTCGGGGGTCAGCGCCACGGCGATGCGATGGCCGGCTTCCAGCACCCGCAGCTGTTCCAGCGATTCGACCTGCTCCAGTACGCCCGGCGGCAGCGCGGAGAACTGCCGCAGGAACCCAGCGCGATACGCGTAGATGCCAATATGCCGCAGCCACTGCCCCGGCGGCAGCACGTCGCGCGACTGCGCGAACGCATCGCGGTGCCACGGGATGGGCGCACGGCTGAAGTACAGCGCATCGCCGTTGGCCGCCCGTACCAGCTTGACCGCGTTCGGATCGAACAGCGTGGCCGCGTCGTCCACCGGCACGGCCAGCGTCGCCATCTCCGCGCCGCTGGCCGCCAGTGTGTCGGCGACGGCACGGATGCCCGCCGGCGGCGCGAACGGTTCATCACCCTGCAGGTTCACCACCAGCGTGTCATCGGCCCAGCCGGCGATATCGGCGCATTCGGCCAGACGGTCGCTGCCGGAGGCGTGCCGTTCGGAGGTCATCGCTACCTGCACCCCGGTGTCCTGCAAGGCATCGCGGATGCGCGTATCGTCGGTGGCGACCCACACCTCGCGCGCACCGGCAGCCAGGGCCCGGCGCGCCACGTGCACCACCAGCGGGGTGCCGCCGAGCAGGCGCAGCGGCTTTCCCGGCAGGCGGGAAGCGGCGTAACGGGCGGGAATGGCGACGATGAAATCGGTCATCGGGATCCGGAACTCCAGGAAAGGAATGCGCTACTTCGCACCGGCGCCCGCAGCGGGTCCGAGCTTCTCCAGCAAGGCGATCCAGAACGCCTCGGGTAGCTTCGCCGCAACCGGCACGCTGTAGAACCAGGCGTTGGCGAAGGCGACGCACTTCACTGCGTCCTTCTCGGTCATCAGCACCGGCAGTTCGCTGCCGAACGCGAAATCGTCGGCCTGGTAATCGTGATGGTCGGCGAACGCGTGCGGTACCACCCCCAGCCCCTTGGCACGCAGCATGGCGAAGAAGCGGCCAGGGTTGCCGATGCCGGCCACCGCATGCACGCGCTGGCCTGCGAATGCAGACAGCGGTTTCGGCCGGCCGCCGCGCAACGGCAGCGCGTCGTCCGCCTGAAGGTGCATCGGCCATTCGCCGAACGCGGCCGCCGCCTCGGTATCGGGCAGGTTGACCACGCGGAACCCACACTCGGCTGCGCGCGCCGCCGGTTCGCGCAACGGGCCGGCCGGCATCAGGCGGCCATTGCCGTAGCGGCGCGCGCCGTCGATCACTTCGATTTCCACATCGCGCTGCAGACGGTAGTGCTGCAGGCCGTCGTCGCAGATGACCACGTCGCAGCCCGCCGCGACCAGCGCTTTCGCCGCGGCGACACGGTCGCGATCCACGCGCACGCGGGTGCCGGTCTGGCGCGCGATCAGGACGGGTTCGTCGCCACCCTCGGCGGGCGGCGTGGCCGCATCCACCCAGCGCGCCTGGCCTCCGTCGCGGCGCCCGTAACCGCGGCTGGCGACGCCCGGCTTGAAGCCGGCCGCACGCAGCCGCTCCATCAGCGCGATAGTCAGCGGTGTCTTGCCGGTACCGCCGGCGGTGATGTTGCCCACCACGATGACCGGCACGCCTACGCGGTACGCGCGCAGCAGGCCAACGCGATACAGGCGCCTCCGCAGTGCCACCAGCGTGCCGTACACGCCGGACAGCACGCGCGCCCACGCCGGCACGGCGCCCTCGCCGAACCAGTACTCGGGAGGCTGCGGCATCGCGCGCTTGCTCACCCGGCCTCGCCCTCGCGGAACTGCATCTGGTACAGGTGGGCGTACAGTCCGCCGCGTGCGAGCAACTCGGCATGCGTGCCCTGCTCGACCAGGCGCCCCTGGTCCAGCACCAGCACCTGATCAGCGTGTTCGATGGTGGACAGGCGATGCGCGATGACCAGCGTGGTGCGGTCGGGCATCAGCTTCTGCAGCGCGTTCTGCACCAGCCGTTCGGATTCGTTGTCGAGCGCGGCGGTCGCTTCGTCGAGGATCAGGATCGGCGCGTCCTTCAGCATCGCGCGCGCGATCGCCAGGCGCTGGCGCTGGCCACCGGACAGGCGACCGCCCTTGTTGCCGATCGGCGCCTGCAGGCCGTCCGGCATCTCGTTCACGAATTCCATGGCGTTGGCCCCGCGCACGGCCTCTTCCATCGCCACCGCTTCGGCGCCCTGCAGTTCACCGTAGGCCACGTTGGCCGCAACGGTGCCGTCGAACAGCATCACCTGCTGGCCCACCAGCGCGACCTGCCGGCGCAGGTCGGCCAGGCGGTAGTCCTGCAGCGGATGGCCGTCGAGCAGGATCTGGCCGGATTCGTATTCGTAGAACCGGGGTATCAGCTTGATCAGCGTCGACTTGCCGCTGCCGGAGCGGCCGACGATCGCGGTGACGGTCCCCGGGCGCGCGGTGAAGCTGATGCCTTCCAGCGCGGGCCGGCTCTGGCCGGGATAGCGGGTGGTGATGTCGCGGAACTCCAGCAGGCCCCGCGCGCGGTCGAGCGGACGCGTGCCGGTGTCCTTCTCGTCGTCGGCATCCAGCACCGAGAACAGGCGCTGCGCCGAGGCGACGCCCCGCTGCAGCATGTTCTGCACGTTGGTCAGCTGCTTGAGCGCCGGGATGATCGCCATCATCGATATCATCAGCGTGACGAAACCGCCCGCCGTCAGCCGGCCCGCTATCGCCTCGCGGCCGGCGAAGAACAGCAGCAGCGCCAGGCCGATGGCGCCCATCAGCTGCACCATCGCCGAGGACACGCTGCGCGTGGCTTCGACCTTCATCGCCAGCCTCAGGTTGGCGTTCGCCAGGCTTTCGTAGCGCGCCAGTTCGCTGCCCTGCGCGCCGTAGACCTTTACTTCCTGCTGGTTGGACAGCGTCTGGTCGGCGGCCTGCATCATCTCGGCGCCGCTCTCCTGGATGCGATGGCTGATGCGCCGGTAGCGCTTGGCCACCTTGTCCATGATCCATGCCAGCGGCGGTGCCATGATCAGGATCGCCAGCGTGACCTGCCAGCTGGTCCAGAACATCACCACCAGCGCGGCGATGATCTGCAGCACCTGCTGCAGCATCACCTTCATCGCATCGACGGCGGCCTGCGCCATCTGGTCGGCATCGGACCCCAGCCGCACCAGCATCGCCGGCACCGGCTCGGTGTCGAAGCGCAGACCCGGCAGGCGCAGGTACTTGCCCAGCACGTTGACCCGGACGTCGCGGGCGATGCTGCGCGCCGCCTTGCCCATGCCCATGTCGGTGACGTAGCCGGCAATGCCGCGGATCACGAACAGGCCGACGATCGCCAGCGGCAGCAGCAGGCTCTTGGACTTGTCGCGGTCGATGAAGGTCTCGTTGACCACCGGCTCCATCAGCTTGCTGAAGGCGCCGCCTGCCGCCGCTTCGATCAGCATGCCCAGGGCGGCCAGCACCAGCAGGCCACGGTAAGGACGCGCGAAACCCATCAGCCGCTTGTAGACCTGCCACGGCGATTCCATTCCGCTCACTTCTGCGCCTCCGGCGCGGTGGCGATGTTGATCTTGCGGAAGCCCAGCTGGCCCAGCGCATCCAGCGCGGTCACCACCGCCTGGTGCGGCGTGCGGGCGTCGGCGCGCAGCAGCACTGGCCGGCTGCGGTCGCTGCCGGCGACCTGCTGCAGGGTCTGCTTCAGGGCGTCGATGTCCGGGCGCAGCACTTCCTGTTCGTCGACGAAGTAGCGCCCGTCGGCATTGACCAGCACGCTGAGCGCCTTGACCTGCGCGGCGACCGGTTCGCCGGTCGCGCTGGGCAGCTGCAGCTGCAGCATCGAACGGGTGTCGAAGGTGGTGGTGATGACGAAGAAGATGATCAGCACCAGGATCACGTCGATCAACGGCACCAGGTTGATCTCGGGTTCTTCCTGCGAACGGTCGTCGCGGATGCGCATGCGCCGGCCTCAGGCGCTGGTCGGCGCCGCGACCGGCGCGACCGTGCCGGCAGGGCGTGCGGCAGGACGCGGATGGCGGGCTTCCAGCGCGTCGACCAGCGCCGTGGCTTCCTTCTCCATCTCCATCACGTAGCCGGTGACCCGGCCGCGGAAATAGCGGTGGAACAGCAGCGCCGGGATCGCCACGATCATGCCGGCCGCCGCGCACACGAGCGCCTTGCCGATGCCGCCGGCCAGCGCATTGACGTCGCCGAGGCCGCTGTCCTGGATGCCCAGGAACATCTGGATCATGCCGACCACGGTGCCCAGTAGGCCCAGCAGCGGACCGGCCGAGGCGATGCTGCCCAGCGCATTGAGGAACTTCTCCATGCGGTGCACCACGTGGCGCCCGGTGTCCTCGATGCGCTCGCGGATCTGGTCGCGCGGCTTGTTGCGCACGTCCAGCGCCGCCGCCAGGACTTCACCCAAGGGCGAATTGCGGCGCAGGGACTCGATGTGGGCCGGCTCCAGCTGGCCGCGGCCGGCCCAGGCACGGACTTCCTCGCCCAGTCCGGGCGGCAGGATCTCCTTGCGCCGCAACGACCAGAACCGTTCCACCACGAGGGCCAGGGCCAGCACGCCGAGCAGCAGCAGCGGGATCATCGGCCAACCGCCGGCCTTCACCAGTTCCAGCACGTTCAGTCCTCCGGCGCATCGGGCCGTTCGTCTTCCAGCCGATAGGATAGCCCACCGGCCCGCTGGCGCCGCACGGCGTCCCACCAGTGCGCCCGGTCGTGACGCCGCTCACGCACCTGCAGGCCCTCGGCGCCCAGCCACACGCGCAGCGCGCCGCCGGACTGGGTGTCCAGGACCTCGGCACCCTGCCTTCGCCAGCGCGCCACCACCTCGGCGCGCGGATGGCCGAAGCGGTTGCCGGCGCCGCTGGCGTTCAGCACCAGCCGCGGCGAGGTCGCGGCCACGAACGCAGGATCGGAAGACCCGGCACTGCCGTGGTGCGGCAGCACGACCACGTCGGCGCGCAGGGCCGCCGCATCGCGATGGACCAGCCCGCGCTCGACGATGGCGCCGATGTCCCCGGGCAGCATCAGGCCGCCGTGGGCGGTCTCCACCTTCAACACGCAGCTGGCTTCGTTGCCCAGGTAGGGGAAGTACAGGCCGGGATGCAGGAAACGGAAACGCACGCCGTCCCATGTCCAGGTGGCGCCGGTGAGGCAGGCCGCGTGCGCGTCCACCGGACTGCCGGGCGGCGCCAGTACGGTGCGCACCGGCAGGCTGCCGCGCACCGCATCGACGCCACCAACGTGGTCGTTGTCGCCATGGCTGACCACCAGCGCGTCGAGGCGGGGCACGCCAAGCGCGCGCAGCGCCGGCACCACGGCACGCTCGCCGGCATCGAATCCCTCTTCGACGGCGGGTCCTGCATCGAACAGCAGGGTGTGGTTCACCGTGCGCACCAGCGCGGACAGCCCCTGCCCCACGTCGATCACCACCAGCTCCACTTCGCCGACGCGGGGCCGTTCTCGGTCCGGCCACAGCAGCGGCAACCACAGCAGCAAGGCCAGCGACTTGCCGGGCACGCCGCGCGGCAGCAGCAGCCAGAAGCCACCGGCCAGCGCCAGCCACAATGCCCACGCCGGACTCTCCGGCAGCCACCACAGCGCGTACGGGTGCGCCGCGACGTGCTCGAACAGCTGCCAGCTAGGCGCGAAGCAGGCCGACGCCACCCGCCACGCCCAGGCACCGGCGCCGGCATGGACCGCTTCCATGCCGGTACCCAGCAGCGACAGCGGCACGATCACCAGGCTCCACCACGGGATCGCGAGCAGGTTCGCCACCGGACCGGCCAGCGAGGCCTGCCCGAACAGCACCGCGGTGAACGGCAGCAGCCCGATAGTCGCGACGGCCTGCGCCGGCAGGAACGCCTTCGCCCAGTGCAGCGATGCCGGCAGGCACCAGGCCAGCCAGGCCACGCCGCCGAAGCTCAGCCAGAAGCCGGCGGCCAGCAGCGACAGCGGATCGAACACCATCACGGCCAGCATTGCCAGCGCCAGCGTGTCCACGACCCGGACATGGCGTCGCGACAGGCGCGCCGCCACCACCACCGCGATCATCAGCACGGTGCGCACCGTCGGCAGCGCGAATCCCGCCACCGCCGCATACGCCACCGCGCCCAGCAAGGCCGCGGCGCCCGCCGCCTGCGGACGCGGCACGCGGCGCGCCAGCGCCGGGAACAGCCACCACAACGCGGCGGCCAGCAGCGCGCATGCGCCGGCCACTATGCCGACGTGGAACCCGGAAATCGCGATCAGGTGCGTGAGTCCCGTGGCCCGGAGCACCTGCCAGTCCACGTCGTCGAGGCCGCGCGTGTCGCCCAGGGCCAGCGCCTGCACGAAGCGCGCATGACGATCCGGCACCTCCTGCGCGATCCGCGCCGCCATGCGACTGCGCCACGCATCCACGCCCTGCCCTGCCGACAGCCGGCGCGCACGCGTCGCCTCACGCACATAGCCGGTGGCACTGATCCGCTGCGCCGCGGCGTAGCGCTCGGTGGGCACGCCGCCGGGATTGGCCAGGCCACGCGGCGCGCGCACGCGGATCTGGAACTGCCAGCGTTCGCCCGCGCCCACCTGCACGCGCGGCCCGGGCTCGGTGGCGCCGAAATCGTCGTACCACGCCAGCCGCAGCAAGCGTCCCCGCAAGGGCGCCGGCTGTTCCGCCGCATCATCGACCCGGAACAGGAACCGCGTCCGCCGCGCCTGCGGCTCCGGCAAGGCCACCACCTGCCCGCTGACCACGACCTCGCGACCTTCCCACGGCACCGGCAACTGCGCGCCCAAGCTCCAGCTGGCATGCAGTCCTGCCCATGCCGCCCCCGCGAGCAACGCACCCATCCAGCGCCAGCGGGACGAGGCCCACCACCCCGCCATCCCGGCCACCAACAACAGCCACAGCACGATCGCTGCCGGCAACGCCGGTTGCCACAGCATGGCGACCATGCCGAACAGCAGGGCCGCCACGCACGCCAGCCCCAATGGCGCCGGTACGTTCTGCTGCACCGGGCCCACGTCAGCGATCCAGCGGACTGAGCACGGCGCCGGCGCCGCGGTTCAGGACGTGCGTATAGATCTGCGTGGTGGCGACATCCTTGTGCCCCAGCAGTTCCTGCACGGTACGGATGTCGTAGCCGCTCTCGATCAGGTGGGTGGCGAACGAATGCCGCAGCGTATGCGCGGTCACCGGCTTGACGATGCCCGCCTCGCCCTGGGCGCGCTTCAGCGCCCGCGACAGCATCGCTTCGTCCAGGTGATGGCGCCGCCATCGTCCATCGCGCGGGTCCAGGCTGATGGTCCGCGCGGGAAACACGTACTGCCATCCCAGCTCGCGCGCCGCCGAGGGATACTTGCGCGACAGTGCATGCGGCAACCACACCTCGCCGGCGCCGCGCGCCAGGTCCTGGCGGTGCAGCACGTGCACGCGTTCCACTTCCGCCTGCAGCGCCGGCACCAGCGATGCAGGCAACACCGTCCGCCGGTCCTTGCCGCCCTTGCCTTCGCGCACGGTGATCTCGTTGCGGGCAAAGTCCACGTCCTTCACCCGCAGGCGCACGCCTTCCATCAAGCGCATGCCGGTGCCGTAGAGCAGCCGCGCCAGCAGGGCCATGCGGCCGTCCATGTGGGCCAGCAGGGTCCGCACTTCGGTTTGCGACAGCACGGTCGGCACGCGCAGCGGCCGCTTGGCACGCACCACGTCGTCCATCCACGGCAACTTCAGTCCCAGCACTTCGCGATAGAGGAACAGCAGCGCCGACAACGCCTGGTTCTGCGTACTGGCCGCAACCTTGCCTTCCACCGCCAGTCCGGTCAGGAACGCCTCGACCCGCGGCGCGCCCAACTCACGCGGATGACGTCTCCCGTTGACCAGGATGAACCGCCGAATCCACCCCAGATACGCCCGCTCCGTCCGCAAGCTGTAGTGACCGACCCGCAACTTGCGGACCACGGCCTCCAGCAAGCGTTCTTCCCCTACCCCCGCATCCCCACCCGATACCGCCCCGTCCTCCGGCTGATAATCCATGGCCATCGCGTTCCATGCGAATAATGCCGACAACGTCGCATGGGGGATGACTGCGAGCCATCAGGCAAGGCATTGTTCTCACATAAGAAAATCCCGATTGACGCATGCCGGTACTGGCTGAATACTCGGCGTTATCACCCCCTTAGTGGGGTCTACAAAGTAGTTAGGCCGCAATGAAAGCTCACTTTGTTGCCGAGATCCATCTTCTACCGATTGAGACCGGCAGTCGATCAACTCCGTTGGCATCTGGTGAGTGGCGCACCATTCTAGGCATCGGCAACGAGCACTGGTCAGCCCGCCTTACTTTTGCGGACAGTCCTGGACCCGGCGATACCTTTCATGCCACGGCGCAGCTACTAGTTCCAGATGCACTTAGGTACTTTTCTGTGGGTTCTGATTTCACAGTCTGGGAGAATGGCAACAAAGGGACAGGTCGCGTTTTGTCGGTTGCGGCCTAACAATTCATTCAAGCCGAACCCGCTTCGCGGGTCGGCTTAATTCCGGTGTTAGGCGCCAATAGAGACTGCTTAATGACGGAAAGAATTGCAGAGCGATCGCTCCAGTACGCCGTTCGAGGCGGTGGTCAGCGCAAAGATTTGGTGATCCGCATCTTTTCGCCCTTCATTGTCCCCGTCGGTAGCGTCAACTTCGAGGTTGATGGCGTCGTGGCCGGATGCCGCTGGGAGCTTGAGGGGCTGCCGGAAAAAGTCTCAGACACCACTTATGGCGCTGATTCTGTTCAAGCACTGCAGCTGGCGGCCAACATTGACGGAGTACTCGCTGCATTGCGAGACAAGTATGATTTCTACTTCCGGTCCGGCGAGCCGTACTTCGAGGACTAGGCGATTCATCATGACGGTGTTGGCGCCTAACAATTCATTCAAGCCGAACCCGCTTCGCGGGTCGGCTTAATTCAGGTGTTAGGTTGCGATGACAGATTGGCCCTATCTGCTGTTTGCCTCGTCCATCTACGCCCTGGGATTTATTGGGTTGTTCGGCATTTCGCTACTTCCAATCCGCGCGACACTTGCCCTGAGGCGCAATGCCTTTCTGTGGCGTTCGTCCTTCATTGGCAAGGCCGCTCTCATTCTTGTAGGTGCCGCTGCCATCGCGGCCATTGCATTTGGCATCCCGCAAATAGCCGGCGTATTCCGCTGCCTTAATCTTGTCTCCATCATTGTTCTAGCGGTTGCGCGCAGGCTTGGCGGCGTTGCAACCTAACAATTCATTCAAGCCGAACCCGCTTCGCGGGTCGGCTTAATTCCGGTGTTAGGCCACATGGAAAGAGTCATCACAACGGCATTCGCACTGATCATGTTGGCGGGATGCGGTAAAGCACCGCCAGCGGTAGCGCCGGCTTGCTTTCCAACTGGCGAGCCGGAAGGGACTCGCTCGCCCAGCGAGCGGAAAGCCGTGGCTGCGGCAAGGCAACGGCTGCAAGCACGGTGCCATCGCGCCGACACACAGTGCGAATTTACCGCTCGCAACACTGTCAATAAAGACATTACTGTTATGGTCGTCTTCGCTCGGGTACACGGCGATCCTCCTAAATGTGGCTTCGCGCCCGGGAACCATGAGATTCAGGTGTACTCGATGGACGGAGCGTATGTCCGCACGATCCCGGGCTTGTAGGCCTAACAGTTCATTCAAGCCGAACCCGCTTCGCGGGTCGGCTTAATTCCGGTGTTAGGCGCCTATGCAGGTCAATCGCATGCCAAGTCCACAATACTTGATTGCCCATGCCTGCTTCGACTGTCGCAAGAGCTTCAAGGTTGTGCCCCGCCCAGACTCAGTTGCCGTCTGCCCAAGCTGCGGCGGGACAGTCTATGAGATGGGTCGCTCGTTCAAAGCGCCTCCCGCCAAAGATCTTGAGCAATGGTCAAAGGTCCAGGCTCTCTTCGCAGCCGGCTTCCGGTTCTTTAGCTATCGCAGCACTTCCGGCCCGTCACTGCCTGATAGGCTAGCGGACGTTGAGGCGTTCATCCGGGACAATCCGGCGCACCCACTACGAGTGGCGGCGCCTAACAATTCATTCAAGCCGAACCCGCTTCGCGGGTCGGCTTAATTCAGGTGTTAGGCATCACACCGACCAACGAGGCAATCATGCGGATCAATGTTTTTGAGGGCGCTCGTCGGATTGCACTGATTCTTGCCGCGCTCACAACAATTGTTGTTCTGCTCGTTACGGGCACGAGCGATCCGTACTTATCTGTTGACTACCACGTGTCTCGCCCTGACTTACCGCCGGTCAGAACGGATGAGCCGTGCCCTACAAGCGCCGGGCGGCACTACTTCTCTACAAATACACCAAATGATCATTCTGTCGGCATTGATCTTTGCCTCTTGACCATGCCATTTGGCAAGGATTCCGAGCAACTCGTCCCTTACAAAATTGATCAGGCCGGAATGGTCTGGGGCGCCGCTTCTTACAGCAGTGAAGTAGATGTTTATGAGCGCGAGATTGAAAAGCGCTTTGCACTCTCAAGCTCTGATGCTCAGTGGGCTGACCAGGAGATTTCTAAGCGCTACCGCAAGAACTGGCTGCAATCACTTGGTTACTTGGCAATTGGGCTTGTCGTATTCTGGGTTTTGGTCTGCTGCATAGGCTGGATCGTTCGTGGTTTCGCGGGCATTCCTCGCGGCAAGGACAGCCGCGCAAGTGATGCCTAACAATTCATTCAAGCCGAACCCGCTTCGCGGGTCGGCTTAATTCTGGCGTTAGCGCCTATATGTGGCCATTCCGCAAGAAGCAACCCAGAATGCCGTTTCAGGAGTTTCGTCGGACTTACGTCCCGGCCGCACAGGGGGTGATCGAGAATGCACTGGCAGTAGAGACAGTCTGCCCTGTGTGCTTCACTCAGTTCCCTGCCGGCACCATGTCGGCAGACTGGCCTATGTGTCCGGATTGCTCCAGCGAGGGCATGGATCTTGGCTTAGAGCCGCTAGAAAGTTTTCTGGCGTCCAAGACGCTGGCGGATCTAGATGCGATAGCATCTCAGTGGGACGCGGCAGAAGGGTTCCTGCCGCAGTACAAGTCACTCAAAGCAGGTAACCTCGCTCATCTTCGCGCTCGTAAGGCCGCGGCTGGGCGCTAACAATTCATTCAAGCCGAACCCGCTTCGCGGGTCGGCTTAATTCTGGTGTTAGGCGGCATGTGGAGTTCTGTATGGCTTGAGATACTTCGATGAGGCGATATGAGCGAGCTCTGTAGCCAATGCAACGAACGCCCTGCTGTTACTACCGCACCTCATTGGTACTCCATTTTTGCGTTCTTCCTGCTCGGGAGTGCCGGCGCGTCCGGTCGCTACTGCAAAGACTGCGCCGGGGGCAGAACATTTCTGTCGCTGCTTTTCGCCGGGTGCTTCCTGTTGGTGACGTTCGTTCTAGTGGTGATCTTCTGGTGAGGCGGACTGGGATGCCGCCTAACAATTCATTCAAGCCGAACCCGCTTCGCGGGTCGGCTTAATTCTGGTGTTAGGCCTACGATGCGAGAGTTCGAAGAAGTCTTGCAACTAGACGACTGGTACGACGGCCCTCGGGCTGGTATCGCCCTTTATCGCGGCGTCCCGCACGCATTTCGCTCTCGGATGCTTGACGTCACGGAGTATTGGGACGACTTCGAGTCTGCGGATATTTTTGAGCTTAGTCGGCTTGGAGATGCAGACGCGTCTCCCAAGATCTTGGCAGCGGCAGAGTTCCGTCGGCGGCAGGACAGTCCTGATACCGGGCTAGAGGTACGCTGGAGCACTATTGAGCTACCATCGGCCTAACAATTCATTCAAGCCGAACCCGCTTCGCGGGTCGGCTTAATTCTGGTGTTAGGCGCGCACGGCAAGAACAAGGCAACTGTCAAGCAATTTTGTCTGGTGGCTGGCCGCAGTCGCTATCATTGCCTTGGGATTTGTCGGCTTCTACTTCGCCATTGACGGCGTAGTAAACGGAGCCGTTGAGTTCCCTAGCAAGCGAAGATCGTTTTCCGTTTCAGCAGCAGACAGTCCATTTCTCTACTGGGTTTACATCGCCGCATGGGCAGCAATCGGAGCTTTCCTTGTCAGGATCGGCTGGCGTGCACGACATGGGTAGCGCGCCTAACAATTCATTCAAGCCGACGCCACTTCGTGGCGCGGCTTAATTCAGGCGTTAGGTCTCACAGCATGCAATCCTGGCTCTCAGAAACAAGAACAGTTCCCTCGTTACAGGCCGAGGTCTGCTTCCAACTCCAAGAAACGTTCTACTATGGTCCTGATAGATTCTCCGACATCTCTGACCGTGAAAGGCTAGCGGATAAGCTCACCCCTCCGAAGATTCAATTGGCGGTCCCGTCGCTGGTTAGAACCTCTGAGGCTGTAGGGCAGGAGCTAGAATTGGCAGCATACTATGAGCAAATTGTTCGGATGGCGCGCCGCCACAAGCGTCCGTTTAAATCTATACGGCAGTACTTTTGGCTAAGACTCTGGCTCTGGAACTCAGAGCACGAGGTTCACATTTCATTTCCTTGGTACGACAGCTTCTCGGAAATAGAGAGGTACTTGGCGACGATCGTCGAGACTGATTCTGGCCTCATTTATCACGACATGGAGCAAGGCTGGGAGCTTCAAACCTACGCTCAGGATGGCTACCTTCACTTCTTGGAGGGCGATCCAGACTCTGACGAAACTCACTTGGCAATTTCCGTTCCTAGGGATGCACTGGTCCACCAGGTCCAGGAGCTCAGACATCGCACGAGGACAATTATTGCGCAGCTTTCCAGCGTGCTTGGCGCTGACGTCTGGACCTCGTACGTTCGTGATGAGCCCACCTTCAAAGGCGAGCGTCGGTGGTGGCGTCCGTGGTGAGACCTAACAATTCATTCAAGCCGAACCCGCTTCGCGGGTCGGCTTAATTCAGGTGTTAGCTGGCAACAGCAATAGCGACGGGTCTGGGGGACTCATGAAATACCTAATCACATTGCTTACTCTCTTGCTTACCTCCTGTAGCGCGAGCAACGTCAATGTTCGAGGGCCATCCAATAGCGCATATGCGCCAGTCAATGAGCGCGGGGTAACTGGAGAGATTAGCTACTGCAATGCAGGAGCAAAAAGTGTTCGAGATGCGCGCCGAGATGACGCCTATAAAAAAATGCATGCTCAATGCGGTGGCGCATACTCCATTGTCCGAGAGGAGGACCAGCACCCCGCCTTCTGCACCATGGAGCGTCGCATTTGGTTCAAATGCGAGCCTTCGACTCAAGATGGCCAGTGAGCAACGGCTGCCAGCTAACAGTTCATTCAAGCCGAACCCGCTTCGCGGGTCGGCTTAACTCAGGTGTTAGGGCCCGCATGACACTCATCCGCCATCTGATGCAAGTTGCGCTTATCGCCACCGCATCCTTGGTGATCTGCGCACTGGCTCTCGCCTATGGCGTCTCCCTCTTTGACTCGCGGTTCCAGCCGGTAAGTGCGTTTGGGCTGACCGCTTCTGGCAACCTAGTGCTTACTTGGAGTCTAGTTATAGGAGCGCCGGTCGTCTTGCTCTACGGCGTGCCCGTATCTGTTGCGCTGGCTCGTCGCGGAAAGGCAACATGGCTCAACGTACTTGGAGCTGCAGCCTTGCCAGCCGCAATTGCCGCGGCCATCCTTCCGCCGCTGGCGCTATTCGTCATCGGGTTCTCAGTTCCAATCGCTGCCACGGTCCGTAAGCTTGCATGGGCGGGCCCTAACAATTCATTCAAGCCGAACCCGCTTCGCGGGTCGGCTTAATTCCGGTGTTAGGCCGCTGATGACAGTTGTAATGCTCTACGGGTTCCAAGGTCGCTTTTCCGGTGATTCCAAGTACACCTGGAGCCACCCCGACGTTGGTGCCACTCACAAATGCATGCTCTTCCTCAGGCAGCAATCTGAGGCCTACGACTTCGAGGCAGCGCTAGACGAGTGTGGCCGATACGGCTTTACAAATATTGAAAACATGCGCGGCGGCAAGCTCCAGATTGACGTCCTAAACACGGACCTCTATCGGGGATTCGCTGGCTTCTATGAAGAAGCTCTGAGTTCGGGGGCCGCTCTGGTCTACTATCCACACAAGGACGCGGCAGATGGCGACGCGGCCTAACAATTCATTCAAGCCGAACCCGCTTCGCGAGTCGGCTTAATTCCGGTGTTAGACCGCATGGATACAAATTCACAACCCTGGCAAATGATTCTAGATAGTCTGCGTTTCATGCCCGCATCACAAACAGCGTTGGTCGTGCTTTTCTTTGCCTTCACAATTCTTGCGGGTAATGGCGTGTTTGCACTTCATTACCGCCGCGTTGGTAAGCCAATCTTTAGGTCACTCATCAACCCAGCCAGCTTTCCGATCACTGACTTCAACCTGCGAGAGTGGCTGCTGCTGGCGGCAGTCGTTGCCATTTCTGTGCTGCTGATAGTACTGGCCGCACATGCTGCATAGTCGGCCGCGGCCTAACAATTCATTCAAGCCGAACCCGCTTCGCGGGTCGGCTTAATTCAGGTGTTAGGTGCCGCAAGCGGATATGCGAACCCTGCAGGAAATCCTCCAGTCCACTTCAGACGCCTTGTTCCCTGCAGAGCTGGGGGAGCGCAAGGTCTCCCTCGACAGCCAAGACTGCGACGGAGATACGGCCTTGCATGTCTTGGTCAGGCGAGGGGACTCTGCGGGGGCGAAGTTTCTGGTCGCGGCAGGTGCCGCACCAAATGTCATCAGCGACATGGGTGAGACCCCTCTGCATATCGCCGTTCGCCAGGAGAATCTCGGGCTCGTCGAGGCGCTTCTGGAGGCGGGTGCAAACCCTGACATCCGGTCGGAGTTTGGCGAGACCCCACGAGAAATGGCCGCTGCAAAAGGTGGTGCGGTTGCCGGGTTGCTAGGGCGGGCGGCACCTAACAATTCATTCAAGCCGAACCCGCTTCGCGGGTCGGCTTAATTCAGGTGTTAGGGGGCTATGTGAGTCTTGTAACCCGGCAACCCAATCGTCCGTACCGCAACCTGTTCATTTCCACGCTGATTGGCGTGTTCGCGGGGAGCCTCCTGTACTCCATCCTTCTCGCGGCATTTCATTCATCGTCTTGGTCGCAGGCGGCGAATCTTGTCGTGGACTCGTTGTTTACGTCGTTGATTGCATACATGTTCGCGGCATTGGTACTCCTGGTTTATGCCCTTCCCCTCATGTGGTACTGCCTGCGGATACGCGTTGCTGGGCCGGCTGTCGCCCTTTTCATTGCAATGCTTCCCAGTGTTTTCCTACTTCTTGTCGGCGGGCTATATCAGGGACTCATGTGGGTGCCGATACTAATCTCCGCAGCGACAGGCATTTCTTTCGTAGTGCTGGCATATCGCGGTACGCCACCTAACAATTCATTCAAGCCGAACCCGCTTCGCGGGTCGGCTTAATTCAGGTGTTAGGTGCCACATGAGCGCCCTTGCATTTCAAAGATTGTTTGCCACTTTCGGCCTCGCTGCCGTGCCGGGCATTGCTCTGGCATCGGACCCAACGCCTCTCTTTGTACTCTTCATTGGCGCTCCAGCAGCCGCGATCTCCATCCTCCTGGCGGGGCTTGCCTACTTTTTCCCAAAGGGCGCCCTGGCATTCATCCTTACTTTCCTGATCGCTCATGCTCCATTGATGTGGTGGGCCTTTGACGTGGGCTACATGGACGCTGCCGGGGGATGGCTGTACTTTTCTAGCGTGGTGGGAGTTTGTTCGCTCGTCCTAGCAGTTACGCGGGCAGGCACCAAAAAAGCACGGTGCCGTAACGGTCATGTGGGTGGCACCTAACAATTAATTCAAGCCGAACCCGCTTCGCGGGTCGGCTTAATTCCGGTGTTAGAGCTCATTTCCAACATGCCCATTCCCTGTCACATCGATTTCTCTGTCTTCTTAGCTGACGGCACGGCGTACGGCAACGTCGCGGGAACGATGGAGCTACCATTTGTCCCTCGTGTTGGAGAGAACATTTCATTCCTCTTTCCTGACAATGGCGTAATGCCACTGGTGGTACCCGAATTTTCGGGCATTCAAAGGGTTAACAACGTCACATACAACTTGAGCGAGCTATCTGCCCAAGTCCTTCTTAGCCTAGAGGACGTCACGCTAGCCACAAGAGCTCAGGCCCAAGATTTGTTTCACTTTTTTTATAAGGGCTATGGTCTGTGCGGATACGAGTATGAGCTCTAACAATTCATTCAAGCCGACGCCACTTCGTGGCGCGGCTTAATTCAGGTGTTAGGCGGCACTGGAGGGTTCATGCAAACTGACACCTTACTACTCGCTCTAGGCGCAGTCGCGCTCGTTGCAGCAGGGTTATTCGATACAGGTATGCCGCGCGTGTATCGTAAGCGCCATTGCCAAGGTCGTGAGTGGCGACGCCGCTTCCCAGACTCCTCAAAGCAATCCATTCGCCAATTCTTGGACCTATTCGCGTCATCTTTCGCCATAAAATCACGACACGCTCTCAAATTCAGTCCAGATGATGAGTTGCTTGCGATATACCGCGCGCGGTATCCATCTCGATTGCTCCCAGATGCGCTTGAGTTCGAAGCACTCGAGCAGGATCTCCACGACAGACATGGCATCGCATTAGCGGAGGTTTGGCACGATCAGCTCACGTTGGGCGATCTATTCCGCGAGGTGCCACCTAACAATTCATTCAAGTCGACGCCGCTTCGCGGCGCGACTTAACTCAGGTGTTAGGCCGCTCATGAGTGCATATGCAGTTTTGGGGATGCTTGCGGTTGCATTAGCTCTTTGGGGCTATGGCCTGTGGCGGCGCGGATTTTTCAGTGCTCAAGCGCCATCAGTAGAGCGTCAAACCTATGGCATTCGTACTGCGCTATGGTTCGCTTCTATTTTTATCGTGTCCTGGCCACTTCGACAGCGCCGAGCCTCAATGGGAGACACTACTTACGTGATCGCAGCGCTGGCTATCCTTGCGCTCTTTTTTGTGATTGGTCTAGTTGCTACGAATTTCCTGGTCAAACGTGCTCGGGATCGTGGTGGCGCGGCCTAACAATTAATTCAAGCCGAACCCGCTTCGCGGGTCGGCTTAATTCCGGTGTTAGGCCATGCGACAGGTTTCCATCGAAACTCTATCCAAGATCGGTGAGCTCGCTGTTTCTGGACTCACAACCGAGAAGTACGAGAGCGCTGTTGCCGATCTAGCTGGCGACCCTGACTTAGCTCGCCGCATCATTGACTGGCTCCCTGAGGCGTTCGGCTTGATTCTTATTGGCCACATGGCAGACATCACTTTGCCCAAGACCTTTGTGGCTAAAGATCGCTCCGGAGAATGGATGGAGATCCCTTTCTCCAAAGAGCTGGTCTTCGGCGACGCGTTGGAGTTTGCTTCGCTCACCTACCACAATGGCCCAAAGCATCTCTTTAGTGGTCTGGCAGCACAAAGTTCCGTTGTGGATGCCGTCAACAAGGCCCTAAACGCTGGAGAGTCACTGACGGGAGCTCGGTCGCCGGCGTCTCGATTGAACGTCTTGACCAACTGACCGTAGCCAACGCAATTCCAGGCGCCACCTACACCTGTGACGGAGCTTCGATTTCTTCCGCCGTGTTCGGAGAAACACCGATCGAGGACTCGTTGACAGGCGAGTACTACAGGCCTGAATGCATCCGGTGGGTCAGGATTGCCGATCAGGCTCCAGCAGGATCGGAGCGGGCAGCCGTGCTGGCGGAACTGGTCGAAGAGCTCAGATCTTCCCTGGCAGCTCATTGCGGTACCAAGGAAGCCATAGAAGCAAAGATCCAGGGCTATCTCCCCTACTTCTTCAATGGCACCTTCGGACTCTGCGTCGCTGATCCTTCAACGGGAGTTGGGATAGCAAGAAAGGAGATTCTTCAAGAAAGGCTGATAGACATCACGGCGAACTGCAGCATTTCTTTTCCTGCCAACATCTCGAAAGAAGAACTCCTGGCACTCATCGACGACTACGCTGATTCGGCCATGCCCTTTTCGCCTGCCGAGTACGAGCGGAGCAGCAGGAAACGGTTGGTGGATGATTTTCGGCCCGTCGTGGCCAAGGCCTGACACGTCGTTCAAGCCACCCTGCTTCGTGGCATCGGGCTCGTGCCTGCGCTACGCCAGTCAGCAGCAACGCCTTCCGCCCAAACGATACCCGCCACCCCTCTCCCGCCCATCCGCAAGCGTAAGATGCGGGCCACATGACCGGGAGCGCCACCATGCCCAACATCCTGCGCAACATCGCGGCCGTCGCCATCGGCCTGGTCTTGGGCAGCGTGGTGAACATGGCGATCGTCATGCTCGGGCCCGCGCTGGTTTCGCCGCCGCCTGGCGTCGACATGACCACTGCCGAAGGCCTGCAACAGGCCATGCCCCTGCTGCAGCCGAAGCACTTCATCGCGCCCTTCCTCGCCCACGCATTGGGCACGCTGGTCGGGGCGCTGCTGGCCTACGGGATCGCCGGCAGCCGCAAGACGCTGTTCGCCTGGGTGATCGGCGTGCTGTTCCTGTGCGGCGGGATTGCCACGAGCTTGATGATCCCGGCGCCCACGTGGTTCAAGGCCATCGACCTGCTGCTCGCCTACCTGCCGATGGCGTGGCTGGCCGCCTGGATCGGCGCCCGTATGCGCCGTTCCCGCATCAATTGATGCCCGAGGCGGGCTGCCCGGCGACGCTCAGACGGCGTCGTGGGCCAGTTCGCGCAGCTTGCCTTCGTGCAGCTCCAGCACGCGGTCCAGCCGGCGCGCCAGGCGACGGTCGTGGGTCACCAGCACCAGGCTCGTCTTGTGCGCCCGGTTGAGGTCGAGCATCAGCTCGAACACCGTCGCCGCCGTCTTTTCATCCAGGTTGCCGGTCGGCTCGTCGCCCAGCACGCAGGCCGGCTGGTTGACCAGCGCGCGTGCCACCGCCGCACGCTGGCGCTCGCCACCTGACAGCTCGCCCGGCTTGTGCGCCAGACGGTGGCCGAGACCGACCGATTCCAGCAACAGCCTTGCCTTGCCCGACGCGGCTTCCACCCCGGCACCACCGAGCATCACCGGCATCATGACGTTCTCCAGCGCGGTGAACTCCGGCAGCAGGTGGTGGAACTGGTAGACGAAACCGAGGGCCTGGTTGCGCAGTTGGCCGCGCGCGGCATCGGAGAGCGACGACATTTTCTTGCCGGCGACATACACCTCGCCGGCCGTCGGCGTGTCCAGGCCACCGAGCAGGTGCAGCAGCGTACTCTTGCCCGCGCCGGAGGCACCGACGATGGCGACGGTCTCGCCGGGCTGCACGTTGAGTTCCAGGCCATCGAACACCGGCGTACGCAGCGAGCCTTCGGCGTAGGTCTTGCCCAGCGCTTCGGCATGGACCACGGCGGAACGGATGACCTCATTCATAGCGCAGCGCCTCCGCGGGCTGGGTGCGGGCGGCGCGCCACGCCGGATACAGCGTGGCCAGGAAACTCATCGTCAGGGCCACGGCCGCGATCGTCACGACTTCGCTGCCGCTCAGTTCGTACGGCAGGCCGGTGATGTAGTACACGTCGGGCGGGAGCAGCGTCACCTTGAACACCGCCTCGATGGCGGCCAGGATGTATTCTAGGTTGATGGTCAGCAGGATGCCGCCGACCACGCCCAGCACCGTGCCCATCACGCCGATCAGCACGCCCTGCACCATGAACACCTGCATCACCCCGCGCGGCGTCAGGCCCAGCGTGCGCAGAATGGCGATGTCGGCCTGCTTGTCGGTCACCAGCATCACCTGCGAGTTCACCAGCGAGAACGCACCCATCAGGATGATGAAGGACAGCAGGATGCCCATCACCGTCTTTTCCATCTTCAGCGAGTGGTAGAGGTTGGCGTTCTCGCTGGTCCAGTCGCTGATGCGGTACGGGCCCTGCAACCGCAGCGCCAGGTCGCGCGCGACGTCCCAGGACTGGTACATGTCGTGCAGTTTCAGGCGCACGCCGGTGACGCCGTCGCCCATCCGCAGCACGCGCTGCAGGTCGCCCATGTGGACCAGTGCGAGATTCCGGTCCACGTCGTTGTGGCCGACCGAGAAGATGCCGCTGACGGTGAAGCGCTTGATCTTGGGCATCGCGCCCATCGGCGTACCCTGGAAATCGCCGGCGGTCACCACGACGCTGTCGCCGACGCCGACCCGCAGCCAGGCCGCCAGTTCCTGCCCGAGCAGAATGTGGAACCCGCCCGGTTGCAGCGAATCCAGCGTGCCGGATTTCATCTTGTCGCCGATCACCGAGACCTTGGGCTCCTCGCCCGGCAGGATGCCGGTGACCAGCGCGCCCTGAGGGTCGGCGTTGCCCGTCAGCATGGCCTGCACGTGGATGAAGGGTGCGGCCCCCGACACCCGGGGGTCGGCCATGGCGGTCCTGGTGGCCTGGGGCCAATCCTGCATCGCCTCGCCTGCGCCCATGACGGTGGCATGCGCGGTGGCCTGCAGCAGGCGGTCACGGATCTCGCGCTGGAAGCCGCTCATCACCGACAGGGTGGTGATCAGGATCATCACGCCCAGCGCGATGCCGAGCACGGAGGCGAGCGAGATGAAGGAAATGAAACCGTTGCGGCGCTTGGCGCGGAGATAGCGCAGGCCGATGGCGACAGGGATGGGTTTGAACATCCGCCTATGGTGCCCGATCCCTCCGATGCCGCCCAGCATCCCCCTCGCCCGCAGCAAGCCGGAGTTCACGCCGCTGCAGGGCCGGCAGCGTGTCGGGCCACCACGCCGCGTGGCGCCAAGGGCCGCCAGGGCGCTGACGCCAGCGCAGGAACGCCAACGGGCCCCGCCATTGCAGGGACGCCTCGCGCATCGGTTCGCCATCGACGGTGGGCATGCGGTCGTCGCCGGGAAACCAGAACGCCAGACGGGGCTTCCGCCCTTCCCTGCGTGCGCGCCACACGCCAAACGCGAGTGCGGCGATGGCGACGGGCCACGCGAACGGGCGCGGCATTTCGCTCGCCAGCACCGAGACCGCCGCCAGCGCTCCCAGCAGGATCAGTAACGCCTGCAGCAGACGCGACGGCCGCCACTCAAGCCGGCAGTTGACGGATCCGTTCCACCAGCGCGGCGAGTTCCGCATCGGGACAGTCCTCGTAGCCCATGAACCAGCGCCAGAGCTTATCGTCCTCGCAATCGAGCAGGCGTAGGAAAACCACCCGCTGCGGCTCGGATTCGGTCGCCCAGCAGCGGTCCAGATAGCGGCCGAACAACTGGTCCAGTTCGCGCATGCCGCGCCGGCAGCGCCAGCGGATGCGCTTGAGTTCGGGATCGTCGCTCATGCCGCCACCATGGCCAGCGCCAGCCGCACCCAGAAAGCGATCAGCACCAGTGTGGCCAGCGCATAGGCCACGAAGCGGGTCATGACGTGATTGAACGTGCAGTGGACCAGACTGTGCACGGCACGCAAGGCGACGAAAGCCCAGGCCAAGGCGAGCGAGACGCCGTCGGAGACGCCGAGCTGCGCCGCCAGCAACACGCCGGCGTAGAACAGGACCGGCAGCTCGAACATGTTGCGGAAGTTGTCCGACGCCCGCGTATCGACCAGCAGTCGCACCGAATCCGCCACACTGGCGAGCGCCTGCGCATCGATGCGCTTGCGCGCCATTTCACCCAGTCGCAGCTGGTAGAGCCGGACCCAAACCAGGAAGGTCAGGCCGGCCATCGCCACCGCGGGCCAGAGGATCGCCGTGGCAGTTGAGTCGCTCATGGGATCAGGCGCGTCGCGCCATCATCAGCTTCTTGATCTCGGCGATCGCCAGCGCCGGGTTCAGGCCCTTCGGGCAGGTCCGGGCGCAGTTCATGATGGTGTGGCAGCGATAGAGCTTGAACGGATCTTCCAGATCGTCCAGGCGCGCACCGGTGTCCTCGTCGCGCGAATCGATGATCCAGCGGTAGGCCTGCAGCAGGATCGCCGGACCCAGATAACGCTCGCCATTCCACCAGTAGCTCGGGCAGCTGGTCGAGCAGCAGGCGCACAGGATGCACTCGTACAGTCCGTCGAGCTTCTTGCGGTCTTCCGGCGACTGCAGGCGCTCGCGGTCCGGCGGTGCCGGGGTCTGCGTGCGGATCCACGGCTTGATCGAGGCGTACTGCGCGTAGAAGTGGGTCAGGTCCGGCACCAGGTCCTTCACCACGTCCATGTGCGGCAGCGGATAGATCGGCACTTCGGCCTTGCCGCAATCGCCGATGGCCTTGGTGCAGGCCAGCGTGTTGGTGCCATCGATGTTCATCGCGCACGATCCGCAGATGCCTTCGCGGCAGGAGCGGCGGAACGTCAGCGTGGGGTCGATCTCGTTCTTGATCTTGATCAGCGCGTCCAGGACCATCGGGCCGCACTTGTCGAGATCGATCTCGTAGGTATCCGTGCGCGGGTTGGCGCCGTCGTCCGGGTTCCAGCGATACACCTTGAAGGTGCGCACGTTCTTGGCGCCCTTCGCGGGGAAGTGCTTGCCCTTGGTGACGCGCGAGTTCTTCGGGAGTGAAAATTCGGCCATGGCTTTAGATCCGGGATTCGGGATTGGGGAATCGGGATTCGTCCATATCGGGCGCTACGCCGTTGGCGTTGGCGAATCCCGACTCACGAATCCCGAATCCCGGCTTCATCAGTAAACGCGCGGCTTGGGCGGCACCACGTCCACGTCGCTGCTGAGCGTGTACATGTGCACGGGGCGGAAGTCGAAGCTGCACGTGCCGTCGTCGGCGACGTTGACCAGCGTGTGCTTCTGCCAGTTGACGTCGTCGCGCTCGGGGAAGTCCTCGTGCGCATGCGCACCGCGGCTTTCGTGGCGCTGTTCGGCCGAGTTGATCGTGGCGACGGCACTGAGCAGCAGGTTGTGCAGCTCGTAGGTCTCGATCAGGTCCGAGTTCCAGATCAGCGAGCGGTCGCTGACCTTGACGTCCTGGAAGCTGGAGAAGATGTCGGCCATCTTGTCGCAGCCTTCCTTCAGCGTCTTGCTGGTGCGGAACACGGCAGCGTCGGACTGCATCGTGCGCTGCATGTTGTCGCGGATCACGGAGGTGGGCGTGTCGCCGTTCGCGTTGCGCAGCTTGTCCAGGTGCGACAGCGCCTTGTCGCAGGCGTCGCCGGCGAGCGGCTTGTGCGACGAGCCGCTCTTGATGGTCTCGGCGCAGCGATTGGCCACCGCGCGACCGAACACCACCAGGTCGAGCAGCGAGTTGGAGCCCAGGCGGTTGGCGCCGTGCACCGACACGCAGGCGGCTTCGCCGATCGCGTACAGGCCGGGCACCACGGCATCCGGGTTGTCGCCGACCTTGCGCACCACTTCGCCGTGGTAGTTGGTCGGGATGCCGCCCATGTTGTAGTGCACGGTCGGGATGACCGGGATCGGCTGCTTGGCCACGTCCACGCCGGCGAAGATGTGGGCGCTCTCGGCGATGCCGGGCAGCTTCTCGTTGATGACTTCGGGACCCAGGTGGGTCAGGTCGAGCAGGATGTGGTCCTTGTGCTCGCCCACGCCGCGGCCTTCGCGGATCTCGATGGTCATCGAGCGGCTGACCACGTCGCGCGAGGCCAGATCCTTGTAATGCGGCGCGTAGCGCTCCATGAAGCGCTCGCCGTTGCTGTTGCGCAGGATGCCGCCTTCACCGCGTACGCCTTCGGTGATCAGGCAGCCGGCGCCGTAGATGCCGGTGGGATGGAACTGCACGAACTCCATGTCCTGCATCGGCAGGCCGGCGCGCATCACCATGCCGCCGCCGTCGCCGGTGCAGGTATGGGCCGAGGTGGCCGAGAAATACGCGCGGCCGTAGCCGCCGGTCGCCAGCACCACGCCATGGGCGCGGAACAGATGCAGCGTGCCGGTGGCCATGTCCAGGGCGAGCACGCCACGGCAGGCGCCTTCCTCGTCGAAGATCAGGTCCAGCGCGAAGTACTCGACCATGAAGCGCGCATCGTGCGCCAGGGACTGCTGGTACAGCGTGTGCAGCATGGCGTGGCCGGTGCGGTCGGCGGCGGCGCAGGTGCGCTGCGCCGGCGGGCCCTCACCGTACTTGGTGGTCATGCCACCGAACGGGCGCTGGTAGATCTTGCCCTCCTCGGTGCGCGAGAAGGGCACGCCGTAGTGCTCCAACTCGATGATCGCGGGGATGGCCTCGCGGCACATGTACTCGATGGCGTCCTGGTCGCCCAGCCAGTCCGAGCCCTTGATGGTGTCGTAGAAGTGGTAGCGCCAGTCGTCCTCGCCCATGTTGCCCAGCGCGGCGGAAATGCCGCCCTGCGCCGCCACGGTGTGCGAGCGGGTCGGGAAGACCTTGGTCAGGCAGACGGTCTGCAGGCCCTTGGCGGCCAGGCCGAAGGTCGCGCGCAGGCCGGCGCCGCCGGCGCCCACCACGACCATGTCGTACTTGTGTTCGGTGATCTTGTAAGCGGACATGTGGCTCAATTCCCCAGCGCGATGCGGGCCACGGCGAAGACGCTCACGATGGCGCCCAGCACGGCGATGAACTTGACGGTGGTCTGCACGGCGAGGGCGAGCAGCGAGTTGTGGATGTAGTCCTCCAGGATGACCTGAAGGCCCAGTTGCGCATGCCAGAACATGGCGACCAGAAAGCCGACCAGCAGCATCGCATTCCACGGCTTGGCGATGGCGGCGGTGGCGGTGACGTAGTCGGCGCCGGCCAGGCCCAGCACGAACACCAGGAACCAGATCGTCAGCGCGACCAGCGCAGTGGCGGTCAGGCGCTGGTGAACGAAGTGTTCGGTACCGGTCTTCGCCGAGCCCAGGCCGCGCGCATTCTTGATAGGCGTACGGAAGTTGCTCACGCGCCACCTCCCAGCAGCACATAGGCCCACACCAGGGCGGTGATGACCAGGCTGCCGATCACCGACAGCCAGCTGCTGCGCACGAACGTGGCGATGCGATAGCCGATGGCGAAGTCCTGCACGATGTGGCGGATGCCGTTGCACAGGTGATAGGCAAAGGCCCAAGTCCAGCCGAACAGGAAGACCTGTCCGTACCAGGCGCCGGCATGAACGGTGAAGCAGTTCCAGGCATCAGGGCCGACCATCAGCGTGACCAGGCCCGCCGTGATCAGCAAGGCACCGGCGGCAAGCACGACGCCGGTGGCGCGATGGAGGATGGAGGTCACCATCTGGATCTGCCAACGGTAGACCTGCAGATGGGGAGAAAGCGGACGTTGTGGAGTCGCCATTCGTTGCGCTCGTTGTCTCGGCTGGGCGGTTGGACCGCGTTGGCTTTACGTGCGTTGCTCAGAAATCGATGCAGCGCCCGTTCTTTTCCCAATCCCCGTAACGCGTGGGCTCGGGCCCGTCGCGGCCACCGATCTCCTTCTGCACGGCCGTGTCTGCTGCCCCTTCGCCAGGTGTCGGCGGTGGGGTATCGGACGGCTGTGTTCTGGGATCGGGGTCGGGAACCGGGGGAGTTTGACCTATCATGGCGGTCTCGCAACGCACAAAATTTTAATCCTCGCCCCCGTGGCTTACAACCTTTCTCCTACCACCGCACCGGTTTTCAGCCTGCCCGACCACGCGCTGGTGACGCTGGAAGGCCCGGACGCCGTGGCTTTCGCCCACGCCCAGTTCGCCAACGATGTGGTCGCGCTGGCCCCGGGACACTGGCAGTGGAATGCGTGGCTGACGCCCAAGGGGCGTGTGATTGCGGTGTTCGCGTTGGCAAGGCTTTCCGCCGATCGCCTGTGGCTGGTGTTGCCCGACCATCCCGCCGAGGCGTTCGCCGAAGCGCTGCGCAGGTTCGTCTTTAGACGAAAGTTGAAGATTGACGTGCCGGGCGACCTCGCGGTTGGCGGGGCGTTCGCCGCGCCGGTCCGTGCGAAGGGCGCCGCGCTGGACGACGCCGACGGCGTGCTCGAACTGGATGTGGGAGGCGACGGCGGGCCGCGCACGTGGCGCATCGGCCCTCCCGCCAAGGAAGATCCGGCAGCGCAAGCCGCCTGGCAGGTCGCCGACCTGCGCCACGGCCTGCCCCGCCTGTCGTCCGCGCAGCGCGAACAGTGGACCCCGCAACAACTCGCGCTGGATCGCCTTTCCGCCTACAGCGTCAAGAAGGGCTGCTACCCGGGCCAGGAAATCGTCGCGCGCACGCACTTCCTCGGCAAGGCCAAGCGTTCGTTGCAGTGCTTCACCGCCGGGGGCACCGTTGCCGACGGCATGCCGGTGCGCGAAGACGAACGCGATGTCGGCGAAGTGGTCTGCGTGGCACAGGAACGCAGCGGCAGCGTGTTGCTGGCGGTGATGCCGCTGGAGCATGCCGGTGCCGGCCTGGTTGCCGATGGCCACCGGCTCGTCCGGCATCCGCTGCAGGACGGCCTGCGCCGCTGAGGTTTTTGAGCGCGTCGATTGATCCACGTCAATGACGTGCTGGCGCCGCAACCCGAGACTGCTGCCCGATCCGGACAGGAGCCTGCGCATGCAGCATGACGTCATCATCATCGGCGCCGGCCCCGTCGGGCTGTGCCTGGCCAAGGCGCTGTGCGACCTCGACCTGAAGGTGGCACTGGTGGAGCGTGAGCCGCGCGCCGCCATCGCCGAGCCCGCCTTCGATGGCCGCGAGATCGCGTTGACGCACGCATCGATGCGCTTGCTGCACGACCTCGGCATCTGGCAACACCTGCCGGAGGCTGCCTGCTCGCCGCTGCGCACGGCCCGGGTGATGGACGGCGACGGCCTGCACGACATGCGTATCGACGCGAGCTTGGCCGACAAGCCGGAACTCGGCATGCTGGTGCCGAACCACCGCATCCGCGAGGCTGCCTGGAAGACGGTCTGCGAGCAGCCCGGCCTGGATCTGTTCGACGACGCCCGCATCCATGCGGTCCGCACGACCGACGACCATGCCGAGGCCATCCTGGGTGGCGGCCTGAGGCTGCAGGCTTCGCTGCTGGTCGCGGCCGACAGCCGCTTCTCCGAGACACGCCGCGCAATGGGCATCGCGGCGAACCAGTACGACTTCGGCAAGAGCATGCTGGTCTGCCGGATGCATCACGAGCAACCGAACCACCGCATTGCGTGGGAATGGTTCGGCCACGGCCAGACGCTGGCGCTGTTGCCGCTGCGGGACCATCTGTCATCCGTCGTCGTCACCCTGCCCGACAGCGCGGCGAAGCGCCTCGCGACGCTCCACGTGGATGCGTTCGCCGACGAGATCGAACAGCAGTACGCGCATCGCCTGGGATGCATGCGGCTCGCGAGCAGCCGTCACGTGTATCCCTTGGTCGGCGTGTTTGCGCGCCGCTTCGTCGGGCGCCGTTTCGCGCTGGTCGGCGATGCCGCCGTAGGCATGCATCCGGTGACGGCGCATGGCTTCAATCTGGGACTCGCCAGCGTGGAACGGCTGGCCGTCGTGGCGCGCGAAGCATTGCAAGGCGACGGCGATCTGGGCGGCGCCGAAGGATTGATCCGCTACGAGCGCCGCCACCGTCGCGGAGCGCGGCCGCTCTACCTCGCCACGCGCGCCATCGTGGCGATGTACACCGACGATCGCGCGCCCGTCCGCCTGCTGCGCGAAACCGTCCTGCGTGTCGGCCAGCGGGCCACGCCGTTCCGGCGCATGCTGGCACGCACCCTGGCGGACGAGCGCCCGCGGGACCGCCGGCCGTAGCGTGCGCTGCGCGCACGACCTCATGAACGATTGACCTATCCCGCGACGTGCGCACGGCGCACGCTACGGGGACAGCCAGGCCTCGAACCGGTCGAGGAACAGCTGCAGCCGCTTGCGCAGGCGTTCATCGGTGATGGTGCCCTCAGCGTCGATCTGGCCTTCGCGGTACTGGATGGCGATCTCTGGCTGCGGCAGCACCGCGACATCCACGGCGGCCAGCACGTTGCGCAAATGCTGCTGGGCCGAGACCGTGCCATGCGCGCCCGGCGAGGTGCCGATCACCGCCGCACGCTTGCCAGCGAACGAATTGCTGCCGCCGGGGCGAGTACCGAGGTCGATGGCGTTCTTCAGCACGCCCGGAATGGAGCGGTTGTACTCCGGGGTGACGAACAGCAGGGCATCGCAGGCTTCCACCTGGTGCTTGAAGCGCAGGCCAGCGGCGGGGAAATCGGCATCGTTGTCCTGGTTGTAGAGCGGCAGGTCGCCGATGCCGATGTGCTCGAACACGAAGCGGTCGCCCGCCAGTGCCTGCACGGCACCCGCGAGCTGGCGATTGAAGGAACCGGCGCGCAGGCTGCCGATGATGACGCCGATACGACGCGTGGCCATGTCCGTTCCTCAGCGGGTGGGGACCGCCATCATGCCAGCCGGTCGGCCGCCGCGACGATGTCCTCGTCACCGGGCAGCACCAGGAAGGCCGCGCTCGCTAACGGCGTGTACGTGTCCGCGCCGACCACGCGCTGGAACGGCCGGGCCGCATAACCGGCTTCGGCGATGGCGGTGATGACGCCCTCGCCGACGCCGGCGGCATGGCGCCCCTCATCGACGACCAGGATGCGCCTGGCGGTCTTCGCCTGCGCCGCAATGAAGGTCGCATTGAGCGGCACCAGCCAGCGCAGGTCCACCACGCGAACCTTCCAGCCATGCTTGTTCTCGATGCCGCGCGCCGCACGCAGGCTCATAGGTACGCCGTTGCCGTAGGTGAAGATGACCAGGTCGTCCGCATCCTCGTTGTACAGCCGGCCTTCGCCCAGCGGCATCGCTGCGTCCTGCGCGGGATACGGGAACAGCCACTGGCCGTCGCCGGCCTCGTGCAGATCCTTGGTCATGTACAGCGCGATCGGCTCCAGGAAGATCGACACGCGGCCATCGACCTTGGCCAGCGCGGCCAGCGTGCGCAGCATCATCGCCGCATCGTCGCCACGCGACGGACAACCGACGACCAGGCCCGGGATGTCGCGTAGCGCAGTGATCGAATTGTCGTTGTGGAAATGGCCACCGAAGCCGCGCTGGTAGCCCAGACCGGCGATGCGCACCACCATCGGGTTGCGGTACTGGTTGTTGCTGAAGAACTGCAGGCTGGCAGCCTCGCCACGGATCTGGTCGCAGGCGTTGTGGAAGTACGCGAGGTACTGGATCTCCGGGATCGGCAGCATGCCCAGGTTGGCATAGCCCTGCGCCAGGCCGAGGATCATGGTTTCGTCGAGCAGCGTGTTGAACACACGCGTGCCCTTGAACGCCTTCTGCAGGCCCTTGGTCACCGTGTACACGCCGCCCTTCTGCGCCACGTCTTCGCCGAACAGCAGGGTTTCCGGGTACTTGCAGAGCAGGTCGTGCAGCGCATTGTTGATCTGGATGGCGAGGTGACGCGGCGGCAGCTTCTCCGGCAGCTTGTCCTCGCTGCCGAACGCGGCGACGCGCTTCTCGTGTGGTGCGGTGCGCGCCGCTTCCTTCGCCACGGCATCCGGCGTGTAGGGCGCCACGGGTGCCATCACGTGTTCGAGCGTGGTGATGCGCGGTCGGCGGTCGGCGTCCTCGGCGGCGGCGAAGCAACGCCTGCGCGTGGCTTCGTACAGGTCCAGCAGCGCGTCCTTCGACAGCAGCCCGGACTCCAGCGCGATCGCCGCCGAACGCAGCAGCGGGTCGGTGGCTTCCACCGCGCAGAGTTCCTCAAGCGGACGCCATTCGATCTCGAAGTCGGTACCGGCGTGACCCATGATCCGCGTGGTGCGCAGGTGCAGGAAGGTCGGGCGACGCGTGCGGCGGCAATGCTCGACGGCCGCCTGCACTTGGCCGTAGCCGGTCGCCAGGTCCAGGCCGTCGGCATGGAAGTAGTCCAGGTCCTTGCGGTCGCGGAAGTTCCGTCCGATCCATCCCTCCGGCGTCTTCACCGAAATACCGATGCCGTTGTCCTCGCAGACGAACAGCACGGGGGCCGGCAGCTTCTGGTACGCGGTCCATGCCGCCGCATTGAACGCGGTCTGCGCGGAGGCGTGGTTGCTGGAGGCGTCGCCGAACGAGCAGATCGCGATGCTGTCGTCCGGGATCGGCAGTGCGTGGCCGATGCGGCGCGCCTGTTCGATCGCCACGGCGGTGCCCAGCGCCTTCGGCAGGTGCGAGGCGATGGTCGAGGTCTGCGGCAACACCCACAACGGCTTGCTGCCCCACACCTTGTGGCGACCACCGGAGGCGGGATCGTCCGCGCTCGCGGCAAAGCTCAGCGCCGAGTCCATCACCGGATCCATCCCCGGCAGCTTGCGGAACCGCTCGGCCATGAAGCCGCCGCTGCGGTAATGCAGGAAGGCGGGGTCGGTATGCCGCGTCAGCCGCGCGACCATCGCATTGCCCTCGTGCCCCGAGCTGCCGATGGTGTAGAAGACCTTGTTCTGCACGCGCAGCACCCGCGCCATCAGATCGAGATGCCGCGAGATCAGCTGGGATTCCAGCAATTCGATGAAACCCTCCGCGTCCAGCCTGCTGCCCGGTAGTACCGCATCACCAGCCGCAGGCTTCGCGCCGACACGCCCGCTCCACGCCTTCACGAATTCGATGAAGTTCTGGTCGCAGATCTCGGCACGGTTGAGGCCCTTCATGCGGGCGGGAATCGGATGATGTGCAGTCATGTGCTCGCTCAGGATCGGGAAGCCGCCAGGCGCGCGGCAACTTCATCGCTCACGCCCGGCATGGGAACGAAACCCGGCGTGGCGCGCACGCGCACCAGCCAGTCGGTGATGCGCGGACAGGCGGAAAGATCGAAGCCGCCATCCTCCGCGCAGTGGGTGTAGGCGAACAGCGCAATGTCGGCCACGCCATAGGCGGGGCCGGTGAACCAGGCCGCATGTTCGAGATGCTTTTCCATGACGGCCAGCGCCTGCTCGCCCCGCTCCTGCAGGCGCGGCAGCTCGGCGCGGCGCGGCGAATCCAGCGGCGTCCAGCCGCGGATGAAGCGCGCCACGGCGACGTACGGCTCGTGGCTGTACTGCTCGAAGAAGAGCCAGCTGAGCGCCTGTGCACGCTGCCAGGCATCGGCTGGCAGATACGGACTGCCTTCGGCCAGCCAGCAGAGGATGGCATTCGACTCGACGAGGATGGAGCCGTCGGCGCGTTCCAGCATCGGCACCTTGCCGTTCGGGTTCTTCGCCAGATAAGCGGGCGTGCGCGTGTCGCCATGGGCGCTGTCGACTTCGACCCACGCGTAGGGACGGCCGAGCTGCTCCAGCAGCAAGCGTACCTTGTGGCAGTTGCCCGAGCTGGACATGCCGTGGACGGTGACGGGATCAGGCGACATGCGGATGCTCTGGAACGGACAGGCGGGCGGCCTTGGCGAGATCTTTACCGCGACCGAACGCGAGCAGGATGCGACGTTGCTCCCGCCGCGTCGGAATGCGAACGGCGACGCCTGCGATATCGACACGCATGTCGTCGTGCACCCGCACGGGCTGCCATCCCGCTTCTGTCATCAGTTCCAAGCCGCCCATGACTTCCAGCGGCATCGGCAGATGGACGAAACGCGCGAAAGCGGAACGGAAGCGGGCTTCATCGGCGGGACGGTAGTCCGTATCGACATGGTCGCTCCATGCCTCGCCCAGGCGCAGCGCATCCTGACGGCTGCACAGCACGTCGATGTCCTGCGGCACGACGCCGGCAACGCCGGCCAGCGTCATCGCGGCACTGCCGATGATCCACCAGGGATCGCGGAATGTCCGCGCCATCTGCGGCAGGGCCTCGTGCAAGCCTGCATGCAGCGCGGACGTCGGGGTCACGCTTGCCCGGCCCTGCGTGTGTGCCATTGCGCGCGCGTCTGGCCCCAGACCTCGACCGGTTTCTCGTGGTGCGGTTCGGGCAGGCGATCCATGCGCAGGTAGGTGGAGCCGAGCTTGGCGGCCACCGACTTCGAGTTGGCGTTCTGCGGATCGATGGTGTGGATCACCTCGCTCCAGCACAGATGGTCGAACGCCCATTCGACGCTGGCCGCCGCGGCTTCGGGCGCATAGCCCCTGCCCCACGCCTCCCGCGCGATGCTCCAGCCGACCTCGGTGCCCGGCCAGCCTTCCGGCTGCCATGGCCCGACCCGACCCACCCAGCGACCACTCGCCTTCTCGATCACCGAGAACATCCCGAAGCCCTGCAGATGCCAGCTTCCCAGCGTCGCCGCGAGGCTGCGCCACGCCGGCGAGCGCGCCTGCATGCCACCGATGTAGCGCGTGGCTTCCTCATCGGCGCCAAACGTCGCCCAGGATTCGTAGTCGTCCCTTCGCGGCAGGCGCAGCAGGAGACGTGGAGTTTCGAGCTGGAAATTGGAAAGGTCCATCGACGTCACACCATCCCACCAGAAACCGGACACGACGAGCGATGACGCTCGACTCCCCTGCACCTTCGCTCCCGCCACGGAAGCCGTCAGCCTCAGAACGCGTTGATGCCCGTCAGTTCGCGGCCGATCACCAGCTGGTGCACGGTCTCCGTGCCTTCGTAGGTGATCACCGATTCCAGGTTGAGTGCGTGGCGGATGGCGGCGTGTTCGGTGGTGATGCCGGCACCGCCCAGCAGGTCGCGGCATTCGCGCGCGATGTCGATGGCCATGCGGCAGTTGTTCCACTTCGCCAGCGACACCTGCGCGGGCGCCATGGTGCCGGCGTCCTTCAGGCGGCCCAGCTGCAGCGACAGCAGCTGCGCCAGGGTGATGCGGCGCGCCATCTCGGCCATTTTGATCTGCGCACTCTGGGTGGCGGCGACGGGACGGTCGAACAGGATGCGTTCCTTGGTGTAGCCCAACACCTCATCGAGGCAGGCGATCGCGGCGCCGATGGGGCCCCAGGTGATGCCGTAACGCGCCTGCGTCAGGCAGCCCAGCGGACCCTTCAGGCCCTTTACGTTGGGCAGGCGGCTGCTGTCGGGCAGGCGTACGTTGTCGAAGAACAGCGCGCTGGTCACTGACGCACGCAGGCTCATCTTGTGCTTGATCTCCTGCGCAGTGAAACCCGGCGTGCCCTTCTCGATCAGGAAACCCTGGATGCCGTCGTCGGTCTGTGCCCAGACGATGGCGATGTCGGCCAGGTTGCCGTTGGTGATCCACATCTTGGAACCATTGATGACCCAGTCGTCGCCGTCGCGGCGCGCGGTGGTCTTCATGTTTGCCGGGTCGGAACCGCCGTGCGGTTCGGTCAGGCCGAAGCAGCCTATGACCTTGCCCGCGGCCATGTCGGGCAACCAGCGCTGGCGCTGTTCCTCGCTGCCGTAGGCATAGATGGGATACATGCACAGCGAGGACTGCACGCTGACGAAGCTGCGGATGCCGCTGTCGCCGCGCTCGAGTTCCTGGCAGATCAGGCCGTAGCTGACCGCATTGAGGCCGGCGCAGCCGTACTTCTCGGGCAGCGAGGAACCCAGCAGGCCGAGTTCGGCGATCTCCGGCACCAGCTCCTTCGGAAAGCGGGCCTGGTCGAAGGCGTCGCCGATGATGGGGCGCACGCGTTCGTCGGTGAAGCGGGCCACCGCATCCTGCACGGCGCGCTCCTCTTCGCTCAGGAGGGAACGTACATCGAACAGGTCATACGGGTTCAGGGCCATTGCGCTTCAACCGGCAGGAGTCATTCACCGCATTGTATGCGGTGGCCCTCGGCGCCGGTAAGCGCCAGTCCGCAAAGCAAAGGCCGGCGAAATGCCGGCCTTTGCGGGGTGCCACGTTGAAACGCAGGCCGTTGCCGGCCGGCCATCAGCCCTGGTCGGGGGCGTCCACGCTGGCGGTCTGCGTCACCACCTGGCCATCGATCACCGGCAGGCGCTCACCCGGCTTCTGGTCCAGGCGGATGGTCTTGTCCTGGCCTTCGAAGCGATAGGTCACGTCGTAACCGATCACCTTGTCGGTGGTGCCCAGCGCGATGCGGGTGCCCGGCTTGCTGTCCATACGCATGGTGCCGGTGCTGCCGTCCGGGTTGCGGTAGGTCACGTTGTAACCGGTGACGCGCGAGGACTCGGACGTGGCGTTCTCGGTATGGCACTGGCGCTCGGTACGGTTGACAACTCGGCCGCCCACATGGCGCTTGTCCACCGTGTTGCCGATGGCGCCGCCGGCCACCGCACCGGCGACAGTGGCGGCCTTCTTGCCGCTGCCGCCGCCCACCTGGTTGCCGAGCAGGCCGCCGATCACGGCACCGGCGACCGTACCACCGACGTTGCCGTCGCGTTCCGGCAGGCGCTCCTGCACCACCACGTCCTCGCAGACTTCGCGCGGCGTGCTGGTGGTGGTGGTCTCGCGGACCGGTTCGGTGCCGATCACCGTGGCATACAGCTTCTCGGAGCTGGTGACCGGATCGGCCTTCACCACCGTGGCGTACTGCAACGTACCCATCGGTATTTCGTTGTCGGTCGCCGCCGCATCATCCCCGACCAGCGCGCCATCTGCCGTCGTGACCAGGCCGTTCTGGTCGGCCGGGCTCTTGTCGCCGCCCTTGAGGAAGGCGGCCGTGGCGACACCGCCCACCAGCAGCGCGCCGACGGCGACCAGGATCGTAGTGGTATTGCTCTTCATCGCTGCCTCCATGTCGGGGCGGTCCCCGATTCATCTTGGTCATCATTGCACCATTGCCAACCTGAACAAAGCACCCGCGAAGACGCGCGAAAGCGAACAAAAAATGAACGCTTCGGTGACATGTCGATCATGCTAGCGTGCCGATATTCCACTCTGCGGAGAGCGAGCGCCGTCATGCCAAACCCCTTGTTGCTGCCATTGCTCGACTGGGCGCGAAAGCTGCGTTACCCCACGTTGTTCAAGATCACCGCCGCCTTGTTTGCGGTCACGCTGTTCCTGCCTGATCCGTTTCCTTTCGTGGATGAAATCCTGTTCGGCCTCGGCACGTTGCTGCTGGCCAACTGGAAGCGTCGCAAGGACCCGCCGCCGGCCATCGAACCGTCCCAGCGCTGACACATGCTGGTCGACAGCCACAGCCATTTCGATGCGCCGGAGTTCGACAGCGACCGCGCGGCCGCGCTGGCGCGCGCGCGGGCGGCAGGCGTCACCCGGCAAGTCGTGCCCGCGGTGTCGGCTGCGAGTTGGCCGAAGCTCCGCGATGTCTGCGCCCAGGACTCCGGCCTGTTTCCCGCCTACGGACTGCATCCCATGTTCCTGGCAGACCACCGACCGGAGCACCTGGATGAGCTGAACGCTTGGATCGAACGGGAACGGCCGGTGGCGGTTGGTGAATGCGGGCTGGACTATTTCGTCGACGGCTTGGACCGCGACCGACAGCACGCCTACTTCGATGGCCAGCTGCGGTTGGCGCGCGAGTTCGAGCTGCCGCTGATCGTGCACGCGCGACGCGCGGTGGATGCCGTGATCGGCGCCATCAGGCGCACAGCCGGCCTGCGCGGCGTGGTGCACAGTTTTTCCGGCAGTCCGGAGCAGGCGCGCCAGTTGTGGGACCTGGGCTTCCTGATAGGCCTCGGCGGGCCCGTCACCTACGAACGCGCGAACCGCTTGCGCATGCTCGCGCGCACGATGCCGCTCGAATTCCTGCTGCTGGAAACCGATGCGCCTGACCAGCCGGATGCAGGCATCCGTGGCCAACGCAACGAGCCCGCACGACTGCCACGGGTCCTTGACGTCATCGCAGCGCTGCGTGGCATCCCCGCCGACGAACTGGCCCGCGCCACGACGCGCAACGCCGAACGTCTTTTCGCGCTGCCCGCCACCAGCTGAAACTCAGCGCGCCACCGCGCCGTCGGCCAGCCCGGGAGTCCACGCGTGGTAGGCCTTGACCACGATGTGCCATGCGCCGCCACGACGTAGCAGAGTCATGTGATCCAGCGCCTTCATGTCCGGATAGTCCAGTTCGATCACGGCGGTCGCGACGTCGCCGGTCACGGTGATCTGCCGGATGCGGCGCGTACGCTGCGCCTCGTCCGCTGGCACGCGGCCGCTCGACGAGGCCAAGATGTAGTCGCGCGCGGGCCAGTGACGGTAGCGCCCGTCCTTCACTCCCACCAGCACCGCATCCTCGGCGAAGGCCCGCTCGAAGTGCCGGCGCTGGCCGGTCGCATGCCCATCCAGGTACGCCTGCAACGGCACGCGCACGCCAGCCACATCATCGCCGCTGGCGCTGGCGACATTGTCCGCTGCGACGGCCACGACCACCTTGCCGCGGGTCGTACCGGCGCGATTGTGCTGTTGCGCCTGCACGATCTGCGAGAGCGGATAGAGTCCGTCGACGTGGAGACGCAGCTGCCCCGCCGCGATCAGCGGCACCATGCCGGCCAGCCCGGCCTGCACGTCCCATGCAGGCACCGCAGGGCAGACGATGCGACCGGAGGTGCACAACGCCGCGGGCACCTGGCCGACCAGCGTGACGAGCCGTCCCCCATCGCGGAGCACGCCCGGCGAACGCATCAGCGTGTCGCCTCCCACCGTGTCGACGACGACGTCCATGTCGCGCACCACCTCCTCGAAGCGGACGCTGCGGTAGTCGATCACTGCTTCGGCGCCCAGCCCCCGCAGGTAGTCGTGGTTTCGCGCTGACGCAGTGGCGGTCACGTGCGCACCGCGCGCTTTCGCCAGTTGCACCACCATGGATCCGACGCCGCCCGCGCCCCCGTGCACCAGCACCCGGTCTCCGGGCCGGACATCGGCCGCACCGACCACGTAGCGCCACGCCGCGACCGCCACCGTCGGATAGGCCGCGGCTTCCTGTAGCGTGAACGTGACGGGCGCAGGCGCGAGGGCGGCGACCGGCGCCGCCACGTATTCCGCATAGCTGCCGGAACGTTCCCGCGGATCGACGATTCCGGCGACGAGATCACCGCAGGCGAACGCTGTCACGCCCGGTGCCACCGCCACGACCTCGCCGGCGAAATCGCCGCCCGGTGTCGCGGGAAACGGCAGGCGGCCGGCCTCCTGCAGCTTCCAGTCGACGGGGTTGACGCTCGCATAGTGCACGCGCACCACCACGTCGTCTGCGGCCGCGACCGGCACCGGCACGCGCTCCACGCGCAATGCTTCAGGGCCTCCGGCGGCGTGGATGCGGGCGGCAAGCATGGTATCGGGAACGACGGGACACGCCTGGGCTGCGGCGACGACGGGCAGCAGGCCGGCGAACATCAGCAGAAAACGGGTATACATGCGGGGCGGACGCTGGGAACGGGCGCGCACTATCCCGCCGCGCGGTGGCCCTGCACAGATGGCTTGCGCCGGAACGTCCCTCCCGCGCGCCGGGGCGAGCCGGCTCGGCCGGTCACGCGTCGGCGGCGAGCGACCTGCGCGGTTTCGACAGCAGTTCCAACGCCTTGCCCACCATCGCGAATGCGAATGCGCCGGTGATATGGGTGGCGGCCCCCAGCCCGACGCCGCAATCCAGCTTCAGGGCCGCGTCTGCGCCAAGCTGCGGGCGCAGGCCGCAGACAGTGCCATCGGCTTGCGGATACTTGACGTTTTCCAGCGAATAGACGGCCTGCACGCCGAAGTAGCGTTCCTTGTTCTTCGGGAAGTTGAACTCGGCGCGCAACTTCTTACGCACCAGCGCCAGCAGCGCGTCGTGCTCGGTGCGGGACAGGTCGCGCAGACGGATCTGGGTGGGGTCGGTGCGGCCGCCGGCCGATCCCGACACCACGATCGGCAGCTTGCGGCGCCGGCACCAGGCGATCATCTCGACCTTGACTCGGAAACTGTCGCAGGCATCCAGCACCAGATCGAACCCACGATCCAGCAGGTCCGGCATGTTGGCGGGAGTGAGGAACTGAGGTACGACGTCGACGTCCATCAGCGGATTGATCGCGCGGCAGCGCTCGGCCATCGCCTCGGCCTTGTTGCGTCCGTAGAGGCCTTCCAGGGCAGGCAACTGGCGGTTGGTGTTGGACACGCAGATGTCGTCGGCATCGATCAGGGTCAGATGGCCGACGCCCGAACGCGCCAGTGCTTCCACCACCCACGATCCGACGCCGCCCATGCCTACTACCGCCACGCGCGCAGCCGCATGGCGCTCCACCGTGCCTACGCCATACAGACGATCGATGCCGGCGAACCGGTCCCTGAGTTCTTTCTTCATCGCACCAGTGTAAGCCGTGGCGCAAACCGTGACGGCCGTCGTACCATCACTGCGTCATCCACAAGGAGCCCGCCGCATGGCCAGCCAGCCCGAGACCAAGAAGCCTTCCGCCGCTTCGCGTTACCTGTTCCTGTTCCTGATCGGCCTGGTGGTGGGCGCCATCTGCACGGTGATGGCACTGCGTGCCATCCAGGCGAAGCAGGACCGGTTCCCCGGCAGCGTGATGCAGGTGATGGCCAAGCACTCCGGGCTGTTGGCCGACAAGGTGAAGCAGAACCGCTGCGCCGCCACCGACACCATTCCGCATGTGCGCACGTTGCGGGCGATGGCGAACGATCTGGAGATGGCGTTTCCCGGGATCGCGGACGACCAGCGGTTCAAGACCCACACCAGCCAGTTCCGTGCGGATCTCGATGCCGCCCTGAGCGCACCGCCGACCGACTGCGCCGCCGCCGGTGCGCTGGTCGAAAAAGTGGGGGCGGACTGCAAGGCCTGTCATCAGGACTTCCGCGGATAGGACGCGGCGCGCGACTGAATCGCACCTGACATCCGGGCCGCGCAAGCGGCCCGATTGTCATCATGTTCACGCCCGCCTGTGGAGCATGCGCGACGAAGCGCTGGCCGGTATCGGCAGCCCCACCACCCACAGGAGGCACCCATGAACATGCGTCTGCTCGCCATCGGCCTGACCGCCACCGTCGCCCTCGCCGGCTGCGCCAGCACTTCTCCCGGCTACGGCAACAGCGGCTACGGCGGCGGCTACAACAGCGCACCGGCCAACCGCTATTGCGCCGACTGCGGCATCGTCGAGCGCATCGACGTGGTGCCGTCCGGTCGCACGGCGCCGTCGGCCACCGGCGCGGTGCTGGGCGGCATCGTCGGTGCCGTCGCCGGCCGCCAGATCTCGGATCGCACCGGCGGCAGCGAAGGCAACAAGAATGTCTCCACCGTGGCCGGTGCAGTCGCTGGCGCGGCGGCAGGCAACGCCATCCAGAACCGAACCACCGGCGACACCTACAACGTCACCGTCCGCATGGACGATGGTCGGCGGGTGACGATCAGCCAGCGCGACTTGGGTGGCGTACGCGAGAACACGTACGTCCGCGTCCAGAACGGGCGCGTGGTGATCCGCTGATTGCATCCATTTCCCAGCGCAAAGAAAAAGCCCGGCGTCAGCCGGGCTTTTTCATGGGAGCACGCGCCGGGGCGCGGTTCGGCGATTTAGACTCAGACCGGCTGCACCGCATCGGCCTGCAGGCCCTTCTGGCCCTGCACGACGGTGAAGCTGACCTTCTGGCCTTCCTTCAGGCTCTTGAAGCCCTGGGTCTGGATGGCGCGGAAATGCACGAACACGTCTTCACCATTCTCGCGGCTGATGAAGCCGAAGCCCTTGGCATCGTTGAACCATTTGACGGTTCCGGTTTCACGATCAGACATCTACTTGCTCCTTGAAACGGGTGGTGGATACGCCTGCTGGGCGGCTGGTTGCAAGGAGGAAGCGAGGTACAAGGATGCAGCGGATCATGGATCTACCCCATCAGGCCACGATTCACGGTGACCTTGGCAACGGCAGCGGCCGCACAGTAACCCGGCATTTTGCAAAATGCAAACGCTTGAACGGAAAAGTCAAGCCCCCGGCAACCCCTTGATTCCCTAGGAGATTTGATTGGACATCCAGATGCTCTATTACGCCCTGGCGGTGGTGTTGATCCTGGTGGGCATCGCCGGGGTGGTGCTGCCGGCCCTGCCCGGCCTGCCGCTGGTGTTCGCGGGCATGCTGCTGGCCGCCTGGGCCGGCGACTTCCAGCAGATCGGCTGGGTGACGTTGGTGGTGCTGGGCCTGCTGACCGCGCTGTCGTTCGCCGCGGACATCTTTTCCACGGCCATCGGGGCGCAGCGCGTCGGCGCCAGCCGCAAGGCGCTGTGGGGCACGGTGATCGGTACGTTCGCCGGCCTGTTCTTCATGCCGATCGGCCTGCTGGCGGGCCCCTTCGTCGGTGCGCTGCTCGGCGAGCTGTGGCACGGGCGTGAACTGCGGCAGGCGACCAAGGTGGGCCTGGGTACCTGGCTGGGCATCGTGCTGGGCGTGGTGCTGAAGCTGGGCCTGACCTTCGCGATGGTCGGCCTGTTCGTGTTCGCCTGGATCTTCTGAGCGTGCCTGCACGCGCGCCGTCCCGCCCGACTGGCAGAATGTCGCCCTCCCCCGACCGAGTCCCCGCATGATGCAACGCACCCGACTGCTGCCGCTGGTCATCGGCGTCACTGTTTCCTTCGCCAGCCAGGCGCAGGAAAGCCCGCCCGCTGCGGCATCGGCCGAAGCCTGCTTGCTGCTGGAAAACGATGCCGCGCGCCTGGCCTGCTACGACAGCGCGCTGGGGCGAACGGCCGCCGACACCCGTCGTGCCGACCAGGAGGCACTGGCGGCGAAGGAGGCCGAAGCCGAAGCCCGGGCCAAGGCGCGCGCCGACGCCCGCGCCGAAGCCGAAGCGGCCAAGGCGGCCGACCTGCCGTTGAGCGAACGTGCGCGCCGACGCATGGGGGTCTGGTTCCGTGTCGATGACGCGGCCGAGGCCGACCTGATCGCCAACGCCGGCCGCGGTTCGCTGCTCGACAGCCGCTGGGAGCTGGCCAAGGACTCCAAGCTGGGCGTGTTCCAGTTGCGTGCGTACAAGCCGATGTACCTGTTGCCGGCGTTCTGGACCAGCCAGGTCAACGAGACCCCCTCGTCTCCCAATCCGGACAATACGGTCACCGAAGCGCAGGAACTGCAGGACATCGAAGCCAAGTTCCAGCTGAGCTTCAAGACCAAGTTCGCGGAGAACGTGTTCGGCGACAACGGCGACATCTGGGGCGCCTACACCCAGAGCTCGCGCTGGCAGGTCTACAACGGCGAGGAATCGCGTCCGTTCCGCGAGACCAACTACGAACCGGAAGTGATGCTGGTGTTCCGCAACAACTACAGCATCGCCGGCTGGAAGGGACGGATGGCCGGCATCGGCATCAACCACCAGTCCAACGGCCGCAGCGACCCGCTGTCGCGCAGCTGGAACCGCGTCATCGCCACCATCGGCCTGGACCGCGACAACTGGGCCTTCGTGGTGCGCCCCTGGTACCGCGTGCCGGACGGCAACGACGACGACAACCCCGATATCGAGAACTACATCGGCCGCGGCGACGCGATGCTGACCTACGCGCGCGACGGCCACATCTTCACCGTGCTCGGCCGGCATTCGCTGCGGGGCGGCGATGAATCGCATGGCGCGCTGCAACTGGACTACGGCTTCCCGATCAACCGCGCGTTCCGCGGCCATGTGCAGGTATTCCATGGCTACGGCGAGAGCCTGATCGACTACAACCACAAGGCTACCTACGTCGGCTTGGGTATCTCGCTGCTGGACTGGTACTAATGGACGAGGTGACGATCTACCACAACCCCGCCTGCGGCACCTCGCGAAATACGCTGGGACTGATCCGCAACGCCGGTATCGAGCCGCAGGTGATCGAGTATCTGCAGTGGCCGCCGGACCGCGCCACGTTGCGGTCGCTGATCGATGCCATGCAGGTGCCCGTGCGCGATGTCGTCCGGGCGAAGGAACCCCTCTACGCCGAACTCCGCCTGGCCGATGCTGGTGACGACGCACTGGTCGACGCGATGCTGGCGCATCCGGTGCTGATCAACCGGCCGATCGTGGTGACCGCCCTGGGCACGAAACTGTGCCGTCCTTCCGAAGCTGTCCTGGACATCCTGCCGCAGCCGCAACGCGGAGCCTTCAACAAGGAAGATGGCGAAGCGGTCATCGATGCGGCCGGAAACCGCATCCGCTGACGTAATATCCCGCGCAGGAATCCCCATCGCCTGCCAGGGAAGCACCATGTCACGCCAGCGCCGCTCGTTCTTCGCGTACTCATCCGCCCTGCTCGGGCTGCTGAGCCTGATGGCCGTGGCCTGCTTCCATTTCCCGGAACTGCTCACCAGCAAGGAGTTCCGCGCGGCCTACAACGAGCAGTTCGCCCGCCACCTGCTGCTGGTCGGACTGGCCGCCGCGTTCGCGATGGGTACCTGGGCGATCCTGCGCGACCGCAACAAGCGCATCGCGCTGGTCGGCGTAGGCAGTGCCACGCTGGCCGTGTTGTTCGGCGGCACCAACGTGCAGTTCGACGCGATCGGCAAGACGCCGTACTCGCTCGGGCTGGACTGGTTCGTCATCTCGCTGTTCTTCTCGGCGCTGGTGTTCGTGCCGCTGGAACACTACCTGGGCAAGCGCCGCATCTCGCCGCTGCGGCCCGGCTGGCGCACCGACGTCAGCTACTTCTTCATGAGCCACATGCTGGTGCAGTTCATCCTGATCCTGGTGACCGCATCGACCTCGACCATCGCAGGGCTGGCGGCGTTCCCCGCGTTGAAGAATGCGATCCAGTCGCTGCCGGTGTGGGCGCAGTTCCTGATCGCGGTGTTCGTGGCCGACCTGGCGCAGGCACTGCTGCACCGCGCGTACCACAACATTCCGTGGCTCTGGCGCTTCCATGCCGTGCACCACTCCAGCCGCGAGATGGACTGGCTGGCCGGCTCGCGCATCCATATCGTGGAGATCGTGCTGACCCGCAGCGCGGTGCTGCTGCCGCTGCTGGTGCTGGGCTTCTCGACGCCGGCGGTGAACGCGTACGTGATCCTGGTCGGCCTGCAGGCCGTGCTGGCGCACGCCAATCTGGGCATCCGCTTCGGCTGGCTGGAGTACCTGCTGGTGCTGCCACGCTACCACCACTGGCACCACGCACGCCACAAGGACTACCTGGACGTGAACTACGCCATCCACCTGCCGCTGGTGGACATGCTGATGGGCACGTTCAAGCTGCCGCCGAAGCAGGAAGACTGGCCGGAGGAATACGGCGTGATGAAGCTGGAGACCGTGCCGCGCGGCATCGTGCGCCAGCACCTGATGCCGTTCCAGGGTGGCCGGAAGTTCGACGAATACGTGGACTGAGCGAGTGCGTTGACCGATGTGGGAGCGACGTAAGTCGCGAGCTTTTCCATCGGCGCGCGTGGATTCAATCTCGGGACTTCGCGACTTACGTCGCTCCCACAAGACACACCCCGGTCAAGTCCAGTCCGTCAGCCCCTCGCGGGCATAGACTTCCCTGAAGCTCGGCAGCGCCTTCATGCGCTGGGCATGGGCGTGCAGCGCCGGCCAGGTATCGGTCGGCTTCGGCATGTTGCGCGACCAGCGCATCAGCATGGTCAGCAGGAAGTCCGCGGCACTGCGCTGCGCGCCCAGCAGGTAGGGGCCGTGCGCCTCCAGATGGTCGGCGACCTGGCCCCACGCCTTCTCCAGCTTCGCCCGGGCATGCTCCCGTGTGGCTTGAACGTTGGGCTCGCCGGCGATCTCGTCCGAATAGAACCAGGCGCGGTACGCCGGCATCAGCGTGTTGGCGCAGAACAGCATCCAGCGGTAGTACTGGGCGCGCTGGGTGGTGGCCACGGCCGGTGCCAGTTCCGCGCGCGGATGCGTATCGGCCAGATGCATCAGGATCGCGGCGGTTTCGGTGATCACCTGCCCGTCCATCATCAGCGTGGGCACCACGCCGGCGGGATTGAGTTTCAGGTAGTCGTCGGATTTCTGGTCGCGCTTGTCGAAGTCCAGCTCGTGCAGCTCATGGGGGATGCCCAGCTCGATGAGCAGCCAGTGGACGACCAGGCTGGCGGTGCTGCGGGAGTAGTAGAGCGTTGTCGACATGCAGTGGCTCCTGGAGTCAAAGCCCCTCTCCCTGCGGGAGAGGGGTTGGGGGCGCCACCGTAGCGTATCGAACCCGACCTCCAGGAACGAGCCGCAGCGCGTCGTGACGGCGAACTATCGGCTGTTCAACTCAATCTGCTCGCTGTGGCTCGTTCTTAACCCCGGCTCGGGAACGCCGGCGTGGCACACCCTCATCCGCCCTACGGGCACCTTCTCCCGCAGGGAGAAGGGAACAGCGTTACGCCACCACCACCGGGATCTTCCCGATCCGCGCCTGCCACTCCTTCGGACCGGTGTTGTGCACCGAGGTGCCCTGCGAATCGACGGCTACTGTCACCGGCATGTCCTGCACGGTGAACTCGTAGATGGCTTCCATGCCCAGGTCGGCGAAACCGACGACCTTCGCCGCCTTGATCGCCTTCGACACCAGGTACGCCGCGCCACCGACCGCCATCAGGTAGGCCGACTGGTGCTTGCGGATCGCCTCGATGGCGGCCGGGCCGCGCTCAGCCTTGCCGACCATGCCCAGCAGGCCGGTCTGCGCCAGCACCTGCTCGGTGAACTTGTCCATGCGCGTGGCGGTGGTCGGGCCGGCGGGGCCGACGACTTCGTCGCGCACCGGATCGACCGGGCCGACGTAGTAGATGAAGCGGCCTTTCAGATCGACTGGCAGCGGCTCGCCCTTGTTGAGCATGTCGACCATGCGCTTGTGCGCGGCATCGCGGCCGGTCAGCAGCTTGCCGTTGAGCAGCAGTACTTCGCCGGGCTTCCAGCTGGCCACGTCCTCGCGGGTCAGCGTGTCGAGATCGACGCGACGGCCCTTGGAGGCGTCGTAGGTCAGTTCCGGCCAGTCTTCCAGCGACGGCGGATCCAGCATCACCGGGCCGCTGCCGTCGAGGGTGAAGTGCGCATGGCGGGTGGCGGCGCAGTTCGGGATCATCGCCACGGGCAGGTTGGCCGCGTGGGTCGGGTAATCCCTGACCTTGATGTCGAGCACGGTGGTCAGGCCGCCCAGCCCCTGCGCGCCGATGCCGAGCGCGTTGACCTTCTCGTACAGTTCCAGCCGCAGTTCTTCGGCACGGTTGCTGGCGCCGCGGGCCTGCAGCTCGGTGATGTCGATCGGCTCCATCAGCGATTCCTTGGCCAGCAGCATCGCCTTCTCGGCGGTGCCGCCGATGCCGATGCCGAGCATGCCCGGCGGGCACCAGCCGGCGCCCATGGTCGGCACGGTCTTCAGCACCCAGTCGACGATGGAATCGGAGGGGTTGAGCATGGCGAACTTCGACTTCGCCTCGGAGCCGCCGCCCTTCGCGGCGACGATCACCTCGACCGTGTTGCCCGGGACGACCTTGACGTTGACCACGCCCGGCGTGTTGTCCTTCGTGTTGGTGCGCTTGCCGGCAGGATCGGCCAGCACGCTGGCGCGCAGCTTGTTGTCCGGGTGGTTGTAGGCACGGCGCACGCCTTCGTGGACCATGTCCTCCACGCCCATCGTGGCGTCATCCCAGCGCACGTCCATGCCGATCTCGAGGAAAACGGTGACGATGCCGGTGTCCTGGCAGATCGGGCGATGGCCCTCGGCGCACATGCGCGAATTGATCAGGATCTGGGCGATGGCGTCCTTCGCCGCCGGGGACTCCTCGCGCTCGTAGGCGGCGGCGAGGCTCTTGATGTAATCGACGGGATGGTAGTAGCTGATGTACTGCAGGCCATCGGCGATGGACTGGATGAGGTCTTCCTGCTTGATCGAGGTCATGGGACGAAAAGCCGGGGCTGCCGGTGGGGTCGCGGGCGGAAGCCGCCATTTTAGGCCAAAGTGGCCCCTCGCCCGGCTGTCACGCCACGTCACCCTGCCCCGTCTTTGGTCGCATGAACGCCGAAACCACCTTCGAGACCCATCGTGGCCGCCTGTTCGGACTGTCCTACCGGCTGCTCGGCAGCCGCAGCGACGCCGAAGACGTGGTGCAGGACACCTGGCTGCGCTGGCAGCAGGCCGACACGACCGGCATCCGCGACCCGGAAGCCTGGCTGGTCACCGCCGTCACGCGCCTGGGCATCGACCGCCTGCGTGCCGCCCGCGTGCAGCGCGAGCACTACACCGGCCCATGGCTGCCGGCGCCGTCGGAGATCGACGAATCCCCCACGCCGGAACGGTCCGCAGAAGTCGCCGAGCAGGTGTCGCTGGCTTTCCTTGCCGTGCTGGAGCGACTGGGCCCGGAAGAGCGCGCGGCCTTCCTGCTGAAGGAAGCCTTCGACTACGACTACGCACAGATCGCCCCGCTGCTGGGACAGAGCGAAGCGAACTGCCGGCAGATGGTGCATCGCGCCCGCGAACGCGTGCAGGCGGGCCGCCCGCGCTTCGAGGTGGCGCCGGAACACCATCGCCAGCTGCTCGAGCGCTTCATGCGTGCGGCGCAGCGCGGCGACCAGCCGGCGATCACGGCCCTGCTGAGCGAAGACGCGCGACTGGTGTCCGATGGCGGCGGCAAGGCGCTGGCGGTGACGCGACCGCTGCTGGGTGCGGTGCGCATCGCCCGCCTGTTCTGGGCCGCCTACCGCCGGCATGACCCCGCCATTGCGTGGCGCATGGGCGCGGTCAATGGCGAGCCGGCGATCCTGCGTTACCGCGACGGCGTGCTGGTGGCGGTGATGGTGGCGGTGAGCGATGGCGAGCGCATCAGCGAGCTGTTCACCGTCGCCAACCCCGACAAGTTGGGTACGGCTGTCACGGCGAAGGACGGTGGTGCGTCCTGGTAGTGAAGGTGGCCATCGTGGTCGCCATTGAGGCACTGCCATGAGCATGAAGTTCCATCGCGTCGACTATCCGAAGCACGTCCCTGAAGCCTTCCGCGGCCTGTATGCCACCAGCACCGCCCTACACAACGGTGCACTGGGCAAGGAGTTCCTCGAGCTGATCTTCCTGCGCGTCTCGCAGATCAACGGCTGCGCCTACTGCATGGACATGCACGGCGGCGCGTTGCGCAAGGCCGGGGTGGAGCCGCGCAAGCTGGATACGCTGGCCGGCTGGCGCGACAGCCGATTTTTCGATGCCCGCGAAGGCGTTGCGCTGGCCTGGGCCGAACAGCTGACCACCTTGCCGGCGGGCGCACCGGCCGATGCCACCTACGAGGCACTGAAAGACCACTTCGACGAGGCCGGCATTGCCGAACTGACCATGGCCGTGGCCACGATCAATGCCTGGAACCGCCTGGGCGTGGGCATGCAGCCCATCCTGCCCTGATCGCCCAGCCCTCGCAGGCCCGCCATGCCGGCGGCACAATGCCGGCATGGATACCCTCGTCCTCATCCTCGACCTGGTGGGCACCTTCGTGTTCGCCCTCAGCGGCGCCACGCTGGGCGTGCGCCGCCGCCTGGACATCTTCGGCGTGCTGGTGCTGTCGTTCATCGCCGCGACCGCCGGCGGCATCACCCGCGACCTGCTGATCGGGGCGACGCCGCCGGCCGCTCTCAGCGACTGGCGCTATCCGGTGACCTCGCTGGCCGCCGGCATCGTGACGTTCTTCCGTGCCCCGTTGATCGAGAAGCTGCACCACCCCGTGCGCATGTTCGATGCGATGGGGCTGGCGCTGTTCGCCGTGGCCGGCACGCAGAAGGCACTGGAATACGGCATCTGGCCGCCGATGGCCGCCGGCATGGGCATGCTGACCGGCATCGGCGGCGGGATCGCCCGCGATCTGCTGCTGGCGCAGGTGCCGCTGGTGCTGCGGGCCGAACTGTATGCGGTCGCGGCGCTGGCCGGTGCGCTGGTGGTGGCGCTGGGCCACTGGCTGTCGTTGCCAGCGCTGCCCTGCGCTCTGGTCGGCGCCGGGCTGTGCTTCGGCCTGCGGATGATGGCGGTGACCTACGGCTGGCACCTGCCGGTCGCCCTGCAGTCCGGCGGCGAAGGCGAGCCGCCCGGGCCATTGCAGTGACCGGGCAGCGCTGCTCGGTCGGACAGGCCGCGGCTGCGCCAAAGCGTGCCTGCCGCCCGTCGAGCCGAGCCGCCCGCGCGGACCGACGGCGTTAGCATGGCGGCACCTGCGTCCACTTCCTCCCTCATGGCCATCGCGTCCTCGCATCCGCTCGACCTGACCCGCAAGCAACCGTTCTGGATGCTGCAGGTGGGCGGCTGGATCGCCTACTTCACGCTCGGCTCGCTGCAGGCGCTCGCCTACGGCAAGCCGTCCGGCTACTGGATCGTGCCGTTTACCGCCGCCTGCACCGGCTTCGTCGCGACCCTGGGACTGCGCCAGCTGCTGCGTGCCTGCTGGTCGCTGCCGCCGCCCGTGCTGACGGCGATCATGGTGTTGCCGATGCTGGCGGCGTCGACCGTGATGAACCTGACCAGTCGCGCGGTGATGCTGCGGTTCTGCGAAGAATGCGCCCCGGCCAACCGGCTGGAGTTCGTGGCGCATTCGCTCAGCTACATCTACGTGGTGCTGGCCTGGGTGGGCCTGTATCTCGGCCTGAAGTACTACCGGCAACTGCAGGACCAGACCCAGCGCACGCTGGCCGCTCGCAGCATGGCCCACCAGGCGCAGCTGAAGATGCTGCGCTACCAGTTGAACCCGCACTTCCTGTTCAACACGCTCAACGCCATCTCCACCCTGATCCTGGACCGCGACAACGCCACCGCCAACCGCATGGTGCAGAGCCTGTCGTCGTTCCTGCGCCACTCGCTGGACAACGATCCGATGCAGCGCGTCACGCTGCGGCAGGAGCTGGACGCGCTGACCCTGTACCTGGACATCGAGAAGATCCGCTTCGCCGACCGCCTGCGCATCGAGACCGCCATCGACGAGGACTGCTGGCGCGCGCTGCTGCCCAGCCTGTTGCTGCAGCCGCTGGTGGAGAACGCCATCAAGTACGCGGTGGCCAAGCAGGTCGCCGGCGGCCTGTTGCGGATCGAGGCCGAGCGCGATGGCGACCGGCTGGTGCTGCGGGTGATCGATGACGGCCCCGGCTGCAGCGCGCTCGAAGGCGACCAGCTGCCGCCCGGCAAGGGCGTGGGCCTGCGCAACACGCGCGAACGGCTGCAGGTGCTGTATGGCGAAGCCAGCGGCTTTGCCGTGCACAACCGCGAGCGCGGCATCGAGGTGACGCTGCGGTTGCCCTTCGAAACCTCGCAGACGCGCGGAGACTGAGGCATGGACACCGCCGCTTCCACCCCGCTGCGCGCGCTCATCGTGGACGACGAACCGCTCGCCCGCCGCGGCTTGGAGATCCGTCTCGCCGCGCACCCGGACGTGGAGATCGTCGGCCACTACGGCGACGGCGCGTCGGCCATCGCCGGCCTGCGCGAGCATCGCCCAGACCTGATGTTCCTCGACGTGCAGATGCCGGGCATGGATGGGTTCCAGGCGCTGCGTGCGATTCCCGCCAGCGAGATGCCGCTGGTGGTGTTCGTGACCGCCTACGACCACTACGCCATCCGCGCCTTCGAGGCATCGGCCACCGACTACCTGCTCAAGCCGGTGGAGGAATCGCGCCTGGCGCAGGCCCTGTCGCGCGTGCGCCAGGCCCGCGCGCAGCGCGAGGCCAGCGGCCATTGCGCGCACCTGCTCGGTCTGCTGGGCGAACTCAGCGGCCGTCCGCCGCTGGACCTGGACGATGCGCTCAAGCCGGATGCGCTGGACCTGCTGCGCCGCGAGGAAAAGCTCGCCGTGCGCGACGGCGGCCGCACCGTGCGCGTGGACCTACACAGCATCCGCTGGATCGATGCGGCCGGCGACTACATGTGCATCCACACCGACGGCGACGGCCCGAACGGCAACACCCTGATCCTGCGCGCCACCATGCGCGACCTGGAAAAGCAGCTGGACCCGCAGCGCTTCCCGCGCATCCACCGTTCCACCATCGTCAATGCGCGCCGCGTGGTGGAAATGCGCCCCCACACCAACGGCGAGAGCTTCCTGCGACTGGATTGCGGACAGGAACTCAAGCTGTCGCGCAGCCATCGCGACAAGCTGTCGGTGTTGCTCTGAGCGTTGCCTGCTTGCTGTGGGAGCGACGTAAGTCGCGATGACGGACCTTGATGCGGCCATCGCGACTTACGTCGCTCCCACATCGGCTACGCCAAGCCGGCGTAACGTGGATTTCCAACGCTCGGTTCATCGCACGCGCTCCACCGCTCGCCGCAACGCCGCGCATCGCATGACTTCCGGGCCATAACCCCACCGCAGGACACGCGCATCGTGCGCTCCGCCGACCACCACGCGGACCTGCACGATGAAACTCACCGACGCTTCCCTGCGCAATCCCGCCGCCGTCGCGGTAGTGGTGGCGATGGTCTGCGCCTTGGGCCTGATGAGCCTGTTGAAGCTGCCGCTGCAGTTGTTCCCCGACATCGAACGGCCGCAGATGTCGATCCAGACCGCGTGGCGCGCGGCCTCGCCGCAGGAGATGGAGTCGGAGATCGTCGAGCCCATCGAGGCGGTGATGCAGGGCCTGCCGGGGCTGGAGGAGATTGCCTCCAACGTCAATGCCGGCAACAGCTTCATCAACCTGACCTTCGCCGTCGGCAGCGACATGGATGCGATGCTGGTGGAAGTGCTGTCGCGGATGAACCGCCTGCAGCCGCTGCCGCGCGATGCCACACCACCGGTCGTGCAGGCCGGCGCCGACAACGCCAATAATTCGCTGACCTATTTCTTCGTGCAGAAGCTGCCGGGCACGAGCGGCGACATCCTCGATTACCGGCAGATGATCGAGGACCGCATCGTGCCGCGGCTGACGTCGGTGGACGGCGTAGCGGGCGTGGAGATCAATGGCGGCGCCGAGGACGAGCTGACCATCACGCTCGACCTGGAACGCGCCGCGGCGCTCGGCATCCAGATTCCCGATGTCGCCGCCGTTGCCGCCCGTGCGACCGACGTCTCCGGTGGCGTGGTCGAAGCCGGTCGCCGCGAATACGTGCTGCGCTTCGCCGGCCGCTATTCGCCCGAGACGATGGGCGACCTGATCCTCGCCTGGCGCGACGGCCGGCCCGTGCGGCTGCGCGATGTCGCCGCGGTGGAAGTGAAGCGGCCCGAGCAGCGATTCTTCGCCTACCAGAACGGCAATCCGGCGATCGGGCTGCGCATCCTGCGCGAGAGCGGCGCCAATGTACTGGACACGCTGGACGAGGTGAAGCGCGTCGTCGCCGACGTGCGCGAACAGGAACTGAAGCCGCTCGGCCTGGACATTGCGCAGAGTTTCGACGCCTCGGTCTTCATCAACCGTGCGCTCGGCCTGCTGTCCGGCAGCCTCACCGCCGGCGTGCTGCTGGCCATCGGCTGCCTGTGGTGGTTCCTGCGCGACGTGCGCGCCACCGCGCTGATCGCCTGCGCGATTCCCATTTCGCTGCTGGCGACCTTCATCGTGTTGCAGCTGACCGGCCGCAGCCTCAACGTCATCTCGCTGGCGGGCCTCGCATTCGCGGTGGGCATGGTGATGGATGCGGCCGTCGTGGTGGCCGAGAACATCGTGCGCCTGCGCGAGCAGGGCCTGCCGGCCGGCCGCGCCGCCCTGGAAGGCACGCGCCAGGTGGGCGGCGCGCTGGTCGCGTCCACGCTGACCACGGTGGCGGTGTTCCTGCCGGTGATCTTCATGGACGACGTGGAAGGCCAGCTGTTCGCCGACCTCGCACTGACCATCTCCATCGCCGTGGGCATCTCGCTGCTGGTGGCGGTCACCGTGCTGCCCGCGGCGGCCGGCACCTGGTTGCGCACGCGGCCGGGCGATGGCGCGCGGCACCGTGCCTGGTCGCACATCAGCGACTGGGCGCTGCGCGTCACCCGGGGTCGCAGGCGCCAGTGGACCTGGGTCGGTGCGCTGGTGCTCGCCCCTGCACTGCTGGCGGCGCTGCTGATGCCGCAGATCGACTACCTGCCGCCGGTCAAGCGCGCGGCCGTGGATGCCTTCTTCAACTTCCCGCCGGGCATGAGTCCGGAGCGCGTCAACCGCGAGATCGCGCCCCTCGTGCTTGAGCGGATGCGCCCGTACATGGAGGGCGAGAAGGGCCCGCAGCTGAGCAACTGGTACCTCAACCTGTGGCCCGGCGGCGGCTCGCTGGGTGCGCGCGTGGTGGATCCGGACGACATCGGCGAACTGGAGCGTATCGTCCGCGACGAGATCGTCGTCGGCTTCCCCGACACCCGCGCCTTCGCCAGCGAGGGCGAGCTGTTCGGCAGCTTCGGCGGCTCGGCGCGCGCCATCGCCATCCATCTGCAGCATGGCGACGGCGATGCCCTGGCGCGGGCGGCCGAAGCGGGCCGCAAGCTGCTGTCGGACCGCTTCGCCGGGGCCAACGTGCAGGCCTGGCCGAATGCGGATGCCGGCACGCCGGAACTGCGCATCAACCCCGACGACCGCCGGCTGGCCGAAGTCGGCTGGCGCCGTCCGGAGCTGGGCACGGTGGTGCGTGCACTGGGCGATGGCCAGTGGCTGGGCGAGTACTTCGACGGCGACCGCCGCCTGGCGATCATCCTGCGCAGCAATCGCGACGACGATGTCGAGCGCCTCGGTGCCGCGCCGCTCGCCACGCCGCAGGGCGGCGTGCTGAGCCTGGCCGACCTGGCGCAGGTGGATACGGTGCTGGCGCCCAACCAGCTGCGCCGGATCGACCGTCGCCGCACGGTGACGCTGACCGTGGATCCGCCCGCGGCGATGTCGCTGGAAGAAGCGCTGGACATCGTCAACGGCGAGATCGTGCCGTCGCTGCGCGCCGCCCTGCCGCCGGACGCGGCCATCCGCATCTCCGGCAGCGCCGACCGGCTGGGCGAAGTGGTGCGCAGCATGGGCGCCAACTTCGCCCTGGCGCTGGTGGTGCTGTTCATGCTGATGGCGGCGATGTTCAAGTCGCTGCGCGACAGCGCCTTCGTCATGGCGACGCTGCCGATGGCCGTGCTGGGTGGCGTGGCCGGACTGCGCGTGCTGGATCTCGCCGCCGGACAGACACTGGACCTGCTGTCGATGATCGGCTTCATCATGCTGCTGGGCATGGTGATCAACAACGCCATCCTGCTGGTGGCGCAGGCACGCGACGCGCAGGCCGCCGGTGCCTCGCTGGACGACGCGCTGAAGCAGGCACTGGACCAGCGCCTGCGGCCGATCCTGATCGCCGCGCTCACCGGTGTACTCGGCGCGCTGCCGATGGCGATCAACCCCGGCCCCGGCGCGGTGATCTACCGCGGACTGGCCGCCGTGTCGGTCGGCGGTGTCGCCCTGAGCCTGCTGTTCACCGTGGTGCTGGTGCCCGCGCTGTTGCGGCTGGCGGGCGAACGCACGCCGCAGCCGGCACGCGACGCGCTCGACGCATCGCTTTCCCACCCTGCTTCCTGACCCCCGCTCCGGAGAATCCCCATGCGTTCCCTGCACAAGCTGCTGATCGCCCTCGCGCTGGCCGGCGTCCTCGCCCTCCCCCTGCTGAAACGGGACGCCGACGCCAGCGCACCTGCCGACACCGCCGACGCGCCCGCTGCCATCGTCAGTGTGGCGCCCGCGATCAACGCGCCGTTCTCCCCGCGCCACTGGTCGCCGGGCAGCATCATCAGCCGCCGCGATGCCCGCGTGGCAAGCGAGCAGGAGGGGCGCGTGGTCGAGGTGGTCGAGGTAGGCCAGCGCGTGCGTAAAGGCCAGGCACTGGCGGTACTCGACGACACCGCGCTGCGCCTGCGCGAACAGGAAGGCCAGGCCGACCTCGCGCGCATCCAGGCGCAACTGGCGCTGGCCAACCGGCAGGAGCAGCGCTACGCGCAGCTCGCCGCGCAGCAGAACATCGCCCGCGCGCAGTACGATCAATTGCGTGCTGACCGCGACGTGCTGGCGCAGGAGCGCGCCGGCGTGCTGGCGCAACTGGCGCAGACGCGCCATCAGCGCACGCAGATGGTGGTGCGCGCGCCGTTCGACGGCATCGTCGCCGAGCGGCATACGCAACTCGGCGAATACCTGGTCACCGGCGGTTCGGTGGCACGGGTGGTGGACACCGGCGCGCAGGAAGTGCGCGTGCGTGCCCCGGTGGACCTGGCCCGTCACCTGGCAGCCGGCACCGAGGTGCGCGTGCGCAGCGCGGGCGAAGAAGGCACCTACCGGGTCAGCGCCCTGGTGCCGGTCGGCGACGAAACCTCGCGGCAGCTGGAACTGCGCATCGCGGTGCAGGGCCTGGACATTCCCGTCGGCACCGCCGTGGACGTGGGCCTGCCGAGCGCCGCGACGCGCACGGTGGTGGCGGTGCCGCGCGACGCGGTGATGCTGCGCCGGGAAGGCGATTTCGTCGTGCGCGTGGATGCGTCCGGCAAGGCCGAGCGCGTGCCGGTGAAGACCGGCGCCGACATGGACGGCATGGTCGAAGTGACCGGCAGCGTCCGCGTCGGCGACCGCCTGGTGATCCGCGGCGGCGAACGCGTCGAGCCCGGCCAGCGACTCGACATCCAGCCGCTCGAGATGGGGCCGTCCGGCCCGGCGGTGGCGATGCACTGACGCCACAGCCACGATGGCCGCGGGCCGCGCGCCGCCCCTTCACTGACGGCGACGCCACGAACGGGCACAATCCGGGCATGCCGTCGTCCTCCCCGCACAGCGCGCCCGCACGCAGCCCCACCCCCAACCTGCGCGAGCGCTTCGACGCGATGCGCAATCTCGGCCCGTTCCTGCGCCAGATCTGGCAGACCAGCCGCGTGCTGACGCTGGCCAGCCTGGGTCTGCGGCTGGTGCGGGCCTTCATGCCGGTGGTCACGCTGTACATCGCCAAGCTGATCATCGACGAGGCGATCCGCCTGGTCGGCCTGGGCCTGGATTTCGGCTCGCTGGGCGATGCCTGGCGCAGCGGGCAGCTCGACACACTGGCCTCGCTGCTGGCGCTGGAGTTCGCGCTGGCCATCGGCTCCGACCTGCTGGGCCGGCTGGTCAGCTACGCCGACGCGCTGCTGTCGGAGCTGTTCACCAATGCGACCAGCGTGCGGCTGATGGAACACGCCGCCACGCTCGACCTGGAGGACTTCGAAGACCCCGACCTGCAGGACAAGCTGGACCGTGCGCGCCGCCAGACGATGGGCCGCATGAACCTGATGAGCCAGCTGTTCGGCCAGGTGCAGGATGCGATCACTGTGGTCGCCTTCGCCGCCGGCCTGCTGGTGTACGCGCCATGGCTGATCGCGCTGCTGGCACTGGCGCTGATCCCGGCCTTCGTCGGCGAGGCGCACTTCAACGCACTGGGCTATTCGCTCAACTTCCAGTGGACGCCGGAGCGTCGCCAGCTGGAGTATCTGCGCCAGATGGGCGCCAGCGTGGAAACCGCGAAGGAGGTGAAGATCTTCAACCTCCACCGCTTCCTGATCGAGCGCTACCGCGGACTGGCCGAGAAGTTCTTCCTGGCCAACCGCGCACTGGCGCGACGGCGCGCGGTCTGGGGCACGGTGCTCGCGGCACTGGGCACGCTGGGCTACTACGTCGCCTACGGCTACATCGCCTGGCGCACGGTGCGCGGCGACTTCAGCATCGGCGACCTGACCTTTCTGGCCGGCAGCTTCCTGCGCCTGCGCCAGTTGCTGGAAGGCCTGCTGATCGGTTTCTCGCAGGTCGCCGGCCAGGCGCTGTACCTGGACGACCTGTTCTCGTTCTTCGAGATCGAACCGGAGATCACCTCGCCCGCCGACGCGGTGCCGATCCCGCGTCCGATCACCCGCGGCTTCGTGTTCGAGAACGTCGGCTTCCGCTATCCCGATGCCGAACGCTGGGCGGTACGGCATCTGGATTTCGAGCTGCAGGCCGGTGAAGTGCTGGCGCTGGTCGGCGAGAACGGCGCCGGCAAGACCACGCTGGTCAAGCTGCTCGCGCGGCTGTACGACCCGGATGAAGGCCGCATCCTGCTGGACGGGCGCGACCTGCGCGAGTACGACATCGACGACCTGCGCGCCAACACCGGCGTGATCTTCCAGGACTTCGTGCGCTACCACCTGACCGCGGGCGAGAACATCGGCGTGGGCCGGATCGAAGCGATGGACGACCAGGCGCGCATCCGCGCCGCCGCCGCACGCGCGATGGCCGACGAGGTGATCGCGGGCCTGCCGCGCGGCTACGACCAGCTGGTGGGACGCCGCTTCAAGAACAGCGTGGACCTGTCCGGCGGACAATGGCAGAAGATCGCCATCGCCCGCGCCTACATGCGTGACGCCCAGGTGATGATCCTCGATGAACCGACTGCCGCGCTGGATGCGCGCTCGGAGTTCGAAGTCTTCCAACGCTTCAAGGAATTGTCGGACAATCGTACCGCGGTGCTGATCTCGCACCGCTTCTCCAGCGTCCGCATGGCCGACCGCATCCTGGTCCTCGACCAGGGACGCCTGGAAGCGAGCGGCACGCACGAACACCTCATGGCCGCCGGCGGCCGTTACGCCGAATTGTTCGAGCTGCAGGCCGCCGGTTACCGCTGACTTTCCCCACAGGAGACACGACGTTGCGCAACGCCCCTCATCGACTCGCCACCGCCCTCCTCCTCGCGCTGCCGCTGGCCGCGTGCAACTCCTCCGCCAATGGCGATGCCGCCAAGGACGCCACGCCCGCGACCGCCCAGGCGGCACCGGCGGAACAGCCCGCGCAGACACTGGCCAGTGCACGTGGCCAGATCCGCGTGACCCGCGTGGCCAGCGGACTGGATCATCCGTGGAGCCTGGCCTTCCTGCCCGATGGCGCCATGCTGGTGACCGAACGCAGCGGCCAGCTGCGCCGCGTCGGTGCGGACGGTGCGGTATCCGCGCCGATCGCCGGCGTGCCCAAGGTGTGGGCCACCGGCCAGGGCGGCCTGCTCGACGTGGTGCCTGCGCCGGACTTCGCCAGCAGCCAGCGCATCTACCTGAGTTACGCCGAAGCGGGTGAAAACGGCACCGCCGGTACCGCGGTCGCGTACGGGACGCTGTCCGGCGACACGCTGGCGGACGTCAAGGTCATCTACCGCCAGGAGCCGAAGCTGGAAGGCCCCAACCATTTCGGCTCGCGCATCGTGTTCGACGACGCCGGCCACCTCTTCATCAGCCAGGGCGACCGCAACAACCGCCCCACCGCGCAGGAACTGGACAAGCTGCAGGGCAAGCTGGTGCGCCTGAACCTGGACGGCAGCGTGCCGCAGGACAACCCCTTCGTCGGTCGCGCCGACGTACGCCCGGAGATCTACAGCTACGGCCACCGCAACATGCAGGGCATGGCCCGCGATCCGCGCACCGGCAAGCTCTGGCAGAACGAGCACGGCCCGCGCGGCGGCGACGAGATCAACCTGCCGGAGGCCGGCAAGAACTACGGCTGGCCGGTCATCACCTACGGCATCAACTATTCCGGCCAACCCATTCCGGAAGCCGAAGGCAAGGCGAAGGACGGCATGGAGCAACCGTTCCACCTGTGGGAGAAGTCGCCCGGCGTCTCCGGCATGGCCTTCCTTACCGGCAAGCCCGACAGCCCGTGGAACGACAGCGTGTTCGTGGGCGCGCTGGCGGAGCGCAACCTGATCCGCCTCACCCTGGACGGCGACAAGATCGTCGGCGAGGAGCGCCTGCTCAACGAGATCGGCGAACGCGTGCGCGACGTGCGCGTGGCGGCGGACGGCAGCGTCTACGTCGTGACCGACGAGGACGACGGCAAGGTCTGGCGCATCGAGCCGCCGAAGGCCCCGTGAGGACGGCCCGGTGATGCGCACGCTCCTGCTCGCCTGCGCCCTGTGCGTTGCCTCGGCGGCGCAGGCGCAGTCACCCACCGACTACGCCGCGGCCAAACAGCAGGCGGACCGCGACGAAGCCTCGCTGCCCGCCAGCGAGGCCGGCGCACTGCGCGACGCGCAGCGGCTCGCGCTGGATGCCGCGATCGCCGGCTGCGCCACGCCGACTGCCGACACCTCACCGTTCGTGGTGGTGGCCGAACTGGATGCGAGCGGCCAGGTGGTCCGCACCTGGCGGGAAGGCGGCACGCCCCTGGCGATCTGCGTGCAGAAGCAGATCCGCGGCAGCACGCTGTCCGCCCCACCGCGCGCGCCCTTCTTCACCTCGTTCGAGCTGAGCTTCACGCCATGAGTGACACCACCAACGACATCAACGCCCTGCTGCGCGCCCGCCTGCCGGCCGGCGCCCCGCTGCAGATCCCGCCGCCCTGCCTGCTCGACATGCAGGGCGAACCGGTCGACTACGTGGAAGGCCAGTCGCTGGCGATGCGCTTCCCGGTGCTGCCGCGCTACCAGAACCCGATCGGGCACATGCAGGGCGGTTTCATCGTGGCGGCACTGGACAATACGCTGGGCCCTTTCTCGTACCTGATCGCGCCCCCCAGCGTGACGACGTCGCTCAATACGCAATACCTGCGCCCGGTGACGCAGGAGATGCCGCACATCGTGTGCCACGCACGGTTGGTGGAGCGCACGCGCACGCAGCTGTTCCTCGCCGGCGAGGTGCGTGACGACGCAGGCCGCGTGCTGGTGATGTGCCAAGCGGTGTGCCAGATCCTGCCGCAGAAGGCAGGCTGACGCCGTTGAGCCCCTCTCCCTGCGGCGACCGAAGGAAGTCCCCGTGGGAGAGAGGGGTTGGGGTGAGGGCCAACGAAGCCCTTACCTCAGGCTTACTGTGCGGCCACCGTATCCGCGATGGCCCTCTGCTCAGAACGCAGACGACTCCGTTGAGCCCCTCTCCCTGCGGGAGAGGGGTTGGGGTGAGGGCCGACGGAGCCCATGTGTTCTGCCCGCTCTGGCGGTTGCCACATCCGCCGTGGGCTTTTGCCTTTGATGGCCTTGCGGGCGAGGCATTCTGTCGCCGACACATGGCGCCGCTCGCCGCGGGGGCATTCCTTTCTTTGCTTGTGCAAAGAAAGTAGGCAAAGAAAGCACACCCCGGCGGTCCGCCCGCTGCTGCGCAGCGGGTGCGCTGTCACGGCGGGACCTCAGGGGGCCCGAGAGCCAAAGCCGACGCATCCGCGCACACGACCTGCTGTGCCGTCGCTCCTGCTTTTCGGGGCCCCCATGAGGCACGGCGAGTGGGTCGGGTAAAACCCGAAGGGCGCCGTCATGGATGACGGCGTTTTCGTATGGCACACGGATGTGCCTTACGAAAATTCCCGGCCCGCTCGCGGACCCGGAGCGCGCAGCGCGCAGGGCGTGCCGCCTGGGGCGTGTTTCTTTGATTCCTTTCTTTGCACAAGCAAAGAAAGGAATGCCCCCGCGGCGAGCGGCGCCATGTGTCCGAGAAGAGAACCCCTGCTGCAAGGCCATCAAAACCAAAAGCCATCGTGGATGTGGTCGCAGCACGGAAGCCTGAGCGCGCTAACTTCGTTAGCCCTCACCCCAACCCCTCTCCCGCAGGGAGAGGGGCTTTGAGCGTCTGCCCCCGCGGCGAGCGGCGCCATGTGCCCGAGAAGAAAACCCCTGCCGCAAGGCCATCAAAACCAAAAGCCATCGTGGATGTGGTCGCAACACGGGAAGCCTGAACGCGCTGACTTCGTTGGCCCTCACCCCAACCCCTCTCTCCCACGGGGACTTCCTTCGGTCGCCGCAGGGAGAGGGGCATGAAGCGGACGACTCACCCACGCCTCCCGCAGGAAAAGGGGCTCAAATACTCAGCGCAACTCGAACCGATCCGCATCCAGCATCGCCGGGAACCGCTCCCGATGCGCCGCCAGCGCCTGCGCCGAGATCGTCGTCGTCACCACACCCTCGCCTGCCGGCAACTCCACCACCGGCTGCCCCAGCATGTCGATGACCGCACTGTCGCCCGCGTACTCGAGACCGTTGCCATCCGTCCCCGCACGATTCACCGCTGCCACGTAGCACAGGTTTTCGATCGCCCGCGCCCGCAGCAGCGTCTTCCACGGATACGCGCGCGCCGCCGGCCAGTTGGCCACGAACAGTTGCAGATCGAAATCCAGCTGCCCCGGACGTTCGACGTCATGGCGGTTGCGTGCGAACACGGGGAAGCGCAGGTCGTAGCAGACCAGCGGATTGATCCGCCAGCCTTTCCACTCCACCGTCAGCCGGTCGCGCCCGGCCGCGTAGCGCTTGTGCTCGTTCGCGTAGCGGAACAGATGACGCTTGTCGTAGTGCTGCAGGCCGCCGTCGGGCGTGGCGAACAACAAACGGTTGAACACGCCAGCCTCGGTCCGCAACTGCACGCTGCCCGTCACCGCGGCATCGAGCGTCGCCGCCTGTTCTCGGATCCAGGTGATCGTGGGTCCGTCCATGCCCTCGGCCTGGTCGATGGCGTCGTTGCTGAAACCACTGGTGAACGTCTCCGGCAGGATCACCAGATCGGTCTGCCCCGCCAGCGGCGCGATCAAGCCACCGTAATAGTCGCGGTTGCCTGCCGGGTCGTGCCAGCGTGTTTCGCCTTGCACGAGGGAAATGCGGAGGTCTTGCATGGGTTCTGTCTCCAGATCGCCATCGGAATGACGACGATCGCAATGGTTCCCACGTCATCCCAGCGAACGCTGGGATCCATTGGCTTTGCCGTTTCTCGGAACCTGGAGCAAAAGCCAGATGGATTCCGGCGTTCGCCGGAATGACGAATCATTACAGCGCTTTCAACCGCGCGATCGCCGCATCCAGCGTCGCTTCGTTCTTGGCGAAGCACAGACGCGCCAACCGCTGGCCGGCCGGCGGCGTTTCGTAGAACGGCGACAGCGGGATCGCGGTGACACCGTGCTCGATGGTCAGCCACTTCACGAATTCCGCATCCGACAGGTCGCTGACCGCCGAATAATCGACCAGCTGGAAGTAGCCGCCCGGCACCGGCAGCGGCTTGAACTTGGTACCCAGCAACTGCTCGCGGAAGCGGTCGCGCTTGTCCTGATAGAACGCGCCCAACTGCTCGTAGTGCTCGGGCTCGTCGCGGATCATCGCGGCGAAGGCGTGCTGCGCCGGCGCGAAGGTGCAGAACACGTTGTACTGGTGCACCTTGCGGAACTCGGCACTCAGCGCCGGCGGTGCGATGGCGTAGCCGATCTTCCAGCCGGTGCAGTGGTAGGTCTTGCCGAAGCTGGACACGACGAACGCACGTGCCGCCAGTTCCGGATAGCGCAGGATCGACTCGTGGCGACGGCCATCGAACACGATGTGCTCGTACACCTCGTCCGAGATCAGGTAGATGCCGGTGCCTTCCAGCAACGCCGACAGCGCGCGGATGTCGGCTTCGTCGAACATCGCGCCGGACGGATTGTGCGGGCTGTTGATGATCAGGAGCCGGGTCTTAGGCGTGACGGCCGCGCGCACGCGATCCCAGTCCACGGCGAAGGTCTGCGGGTCCAGCGGCACGTGCACGGCGCGCGCGCCGGCCAGGTCGATCGCCGGCTCGTAGCTGTCGTAGGCCGGGTCCAGCACGATGACCTCTTCGCCCGACCGCACCACCGCGTGGATCGCATTGAACAGCGCCTCGGTGGCGCCGCTGGTGACGGTGATCTCGGTGTCCGGGTTCACCTCGCGCCCATAGCAGCGCAACACCTTCTCGGCGATGGCTTGGCGCAGCGGGGCCACGCCGGTCATCGGCGCGTACTGGTTGTGGCCGTCGCGCATCGCGCGGTCCAGTTCGTCCACCAGCCGCTGCGGCACGGCGAAGTCCGGGAAACCCTGTCCCAGGTTGACCGCGCCGTGCTCGGCGGCGAGCTGCGACATCACGGTGAAGATGGTGGTGCCCACCTTGGGCAGCTTGGTCTGCGGCTGGGACATCCTGGTTCGGGGACTCGTCGTGGGGAGCGCAGAGTGTACGCGCCGGGCGTTACGCGCGATGATGCGGCCATGGCCGACCACCGCGCTCCCGCCGACGGCACCGGCCTCGGAGAGGTTCCCGAGGCGGAACGCGCGCGGCTGGCAACCGCTTGGGCCGCCGCGCACTACTTCGTCACCGTCGGCCGGCAGGAATGGCTGTTCCGTACCGGCATGACCGCCCCGGACGTCGAGCGGCAGGTCATGGCCTCCCGCTATCTGTTCATCACCGCGTGGAATCCCCCGCCCGGCGATGCCCCACGGCACGTCAACGACGCGGCGCAGGAGCGCCTGCATGCCCGTCTGCACACGCTGGGCCTGGCCTTCCACCCCGCGCTCGGCTGCAACAACCAGGGCGGCATGGTCGAACACGGCTGCCTGGTGCTGGACGCCACGCGGGAACAGGCCGACGCCCTGGCGCGCGAGTTCGGCCAGGGCGGCACCCTGTTCTGGCACGCCGACGCGCCGGTGCGGCTGCGGATGATGTGGCCGCGCCCACCGCAGGCCGATGGCGATCCGTACACCGACTGGGTGGGCTGACACCGCGACCGTCTGTCGCAGGCGGCCGGACCGGCGCGTCCGTTTAGAATGGGCGGCTGAGCCTCCAGGACACCCCCGCCTCCCGCCCGGGAACGCCCGATCCGATGACCGATGCCGCTCCCCGCCACCCGCCGTTGCTGGCTGCCCGCGCCCTGGCGTTCTCGCGCAATGACGAGCCGGTGTTCGGGCCGCTGGATTTCCACGTGGACGCGGGCGAGGCACTGTTGGTGCAGGGCGGCAACGGGGTCGGCAAGACCACCCTGCTGCGGGTGCTGGCCGGCCTGCTGCGTGCCGATGCCGGCCAGATCGACATCGACGGACAACCCGCCGGCCCGTCGCGCCGGGCGCATGCGATGGCCTACCTCGGCCACTTGCCCGCGCTGAAGGCCGACCTCAACACGCTGGAAAACCTCAACTTCCTCTGCGGCCTGCACGGTCGCCGCGCGCGCCAGATGCCCGGCAATGCGCTGGCGATGGTGGGCCTGGCCGGTTACGAGGACGCCCTGGCCCGCCAGCTCTCCGCCGGCCAGAAGAAGCGCCTGTCGCTGGCCCGCCTGTGGCTGTCGCCCTCGCCGCTGTGGCTGCTCGACGAGCCCTACGCCAACCTCGACCTGGACGGCATCAACCTGGTGAACCGCATGATCTCCGCGCACCTGCGCGATGGCGGCGCCGCCCTGGTGACCACCCACGGCGCCTACGCCGCGCCGCCGGTACAGACGCGGATGCTGGTGCTGGAACGGGGAGACGCGGCATGAAGGCGGCGCCTGTGTTCCCGGATTCGCCGCACACCGCACCCGCCCCCGTTCACGGGGGAGGGCTGGGGTGGGGGCAAACCGGCGCTCATGGATTCGCCGGTACGGCGCTGCATCGAGTCTCGCGTATGCAGGGACGTCGCCTGTGGAATTCCCTTGCAGCCATCACTGCAAACGACTCCGCTCCGCCCCCATCCCAACCTTCCCCCTCGCGCGGGGGAAGGGGCTGCTCCATGGCCCCCCACGCATGACCACCGCACCCTCCCTCCTCCAGACCGCCCGCGCGCTGATCACCCGCGACGTGCAGCTACTCTGGCGCCGTCGCGGCGACGCGCTGCAGCCGGCGCTGTTCGCGCTGCTGGTGGTGGTGCTGTTCGCGCTCGGTCTGGGCACGTCGCCGCAAGCGCTGTCGAAGGTCGCGCCAGCGGTGCTGTGGGTGGCCGTGCTGCTGGCCGGCCTGCTGTCGCTGGACACGCTGTTCCGTGGCGATGCCGAAGACGGCTCGCTGGAACAGTGGATCCTGGCGCCGGTGCCGCTGGCATGGCTGGTGCTGGTGCGGGTGCTGACCCACTGGGCGACCACCGCGCTGCCGCTGGTGATCGCGGCGCCACTGCTCGGCGAGATGCTGCACCTGCCGCGCAGCGAACTGCCGATGCTGCTGGCCACGCTCGCACTGGGCACGCCGCTGCTGAGCCTGCTGGGCGCGGTGGTCGCCGCGCTGACGGTGGGCATGAGGCGCTCTGGTATCCTTGTGGCCCTGCTGGCGCTGCCGCTGTACGTGCCCGTGCTGGTGTTCGGCGCCGGTGCCGTCGCCGCCAGCGCACAAGGGCTGGATGCCTCCGGCGCCCTCCTCTGGCTGGGCGCCGGCCTGCTGCTCTCGCTGCTGCTGGCGCCGCTGGCGGCCGCCGCGGCGATCCGCATCGCCCTGACCTGAAGACCGCCGCCGCATGAATCCCCTCGTCCGCTGGTTCCACCAACTCGGTTCACCGCCCTACTTCGACCGCTTCGCGGCGCGCTGGACGCCGTGGTGCTACCTGGCCGCCCTCGTGCTGCTCGGCGTCGGCCTGTGGCAGGCGCTGTTCGTGGTGCCGGCCGACTACCAGCAGGGCGACAGCTTCCGCATCCTCTATATCCACGTGCCCAGCGCGTGGATGAGCATGTTCGTGTTCGGCCTGATGGCGTTCTACGCCGCCATCGCACTGATCTGGCGCATCAAGCTGTGCGAGATCCTGGCGATGGCCTGCGCGCCCACCGGCGCCGCGTTCACCGTCATCACCCTGGCCACCGGCAGCATCTGGGGCAAGCCGATGTGGGGCACTTGGTGGGACTGGGACCCGCGCCTGACCACCGAACTGATCCTGCTGTTCCTCTACCTGGGCGTGATGGGCCTGTACGGCGCCATCGACGACCGCCGCAGCGCCGCGCGCGCGGCCGGCCTGCTGGCCATCGTCGGCGTGGCGCTGCTGCCGGTGATCCGCTACTCGGTGGTGTGGTGGAACTCGCTGCACCAGGGCCAGACCATCCGCGTGTTCGGTGAATCCAGCATGGACGACAGCATGCTGCTGCCGCTGGTGCTGATGGTCATCGCCACCAAGTTCTGGTTCCTCGGCTCGCTGCTGGCGCGCGCCCGCGCCGACAACCTGCGCCGCGAAGCCGGCAAGGACTGGGTGGCCAAACTCGCCGCCACCCGGGAGACCGCGCCATGACCTATCTGGAATACGTCATCGGCGCCTATGCCGTGTTCGCCGTGGTGCTGGGCTGGGACTTCCTGGCACCGCGCCTGCAGGTGCGCCGCGAACTGCGCGCCGCCCGCCTGCGCGTGGCGCGCGACGCCCGCCGCCACGCCGCCCCCGCCGATCTGGAACGCTGACCGATGAACCCCGTACGCCGCCGTCGCCTGCTGTTCGTGCTGCTCGCCGTCGTGGTGGCCGGCATCGCCACCACGCTCATCGCGATGGCGCTGGAACGCAACGTGGCCTACCTCTACACCCCCGCCGAAGTCCTGCGCGGCGACGCCAAGCAGGCACGCTTCCGGCTCGGCGGCATGGTGGAGAAGGGTTCGTTCGCCCGCGAGGCCGGCTCGCTGACCTCGCACTTCCGCGTCACCGACGGCGATGCGCAGCTGACCGTGCGCTACGGCAAGATCCTGCCGGACCTGTTCCGCGAGGGCCAGGCCGTGGTCGCCACCGGCACCATGCAGGACGGCGTGTTCGTCGCCGAAGACGTGCTGGCCAAGCACGACGAGGCTTACATGCCGAAGGAAGTCGCCGACAAGATGGGCAAGGCGCACCAGAAGCACGACGTGCCCGCGACACCCGCGGGGTCGGCGAATTGAGCCAGTCACGCTCGGGGTTTTCCCTTCTCCCCGCCTGCGGGGAGAAGGTGGCCGGAGGCCGGATGAGGGGCGCTTTCGCTTCCCAGCGCATGCGCACGAATCCCGACCAGCGCCCGCGGACGCACTACCCTCGTTTGAACGTCAGCGACTCCGCTCGCCCCTCACCCGCCTTCGGCACCCTCTCCCCGCTATGCAGGGAGAGGGGATGGAATACGCATGCTTCCTGAACTCGGACAAATCGCGCTGATCCTGGCGCTGCTGGTGGCCATCCTGCAGTCGGTGCTGCCGCTGGCCGGCGCGCAACGCAACAAGGCCGCGTGGATGGCGGTCGCGCGCCCGGCCGCCTACGCGCAGCTGTGGCTGGTGATGCTGGCCTTCATCGCGCTGACCGTGGCGTTCGTGACGCAGGACTTCTCGGTCAAGTACGTGGCCGACAACTCCAACTCGCTGCTGCCGATGGTCTACCGCTACACCGCGGTGTGGGGCTCGCACGAAGGTTCGCTGCTGCTGTGGGCGCTGGTGCTGGCGCTGTGGACCGGTGCGGTGGCGCTGTTCTCGCGCCGCCTGCCGGACGTGGTGATGGCGCGCGTGCTGGGCGTGATGGGCGTGGTGGCGATCGGTTTCCTCGCCTTCCTGATCTTCACCTCCAATCCGTTCGTGCGGCTGCTGCCCTCGCCCGGCGAAGGGCGCGACCTCAACCCGCTGCTGCAGGACCCGGGGATGATCATCCATCCGCCGCTGCTGTACGTGGGCTACGTGGGTTTCGTGGTGCCGTTCGCGTTCGCCATCGCCGCGCTGCTCGACGGCCACGTGGATGCGCGCTGGCTGCGCTGGACGCGGCCGTGGACCAACATCGCCTGGGGCTTCCTGACGCTGGGCATCGCACTGGGCAGCTGGTGGGCGTACTACGAACTGGGCTGGGGCGGCTGGTGGTTCTGGGATCCGGTCGAGAACGCCAGTTTCATGCCGTGGCTGGTCGGCGCGGCGCTGATCCATTCGCAGGCGGTCACCGAGAAGCGCGGCGCGTTCCGCGGCTGGACCCTGCTGTTGGCCATCGCCGCGTTCTCGCTGTCGCTGCTGGGTACGTTCCTGGTGCGCTCCGGCGTGATCACCAGCGTGCACGCGTTCGCCGCCGATCCCACCCGCGGCGTGTTCATCCTGATCTTCCTCGGCATCGTGATCGGCAGCTCGCTGCTGCTGTACGCGTTGCGCGCGCCGCAGCTGGCCGACGGCGAATCGGAAAAATCGTACTTCGCCGCCAGTTCGCGCGAGACCCTGCTGCTGGCCAACAACCTGCTGCTGACCGCCGCCTGCGCCATGGTGCTGCTGGGCACGCTGTATCCGCTGATCGCCGATGCGCTGAACCTCGGCAAGATCTCGGTCGGTCCGCCGTACTTCAGCCTGCTGTTCATCGTGCTGATGGCGCCGCTCGTGGCGCTGGTCCCGTTCGGGCCGATCACCAAATGGCAGCGCGACAACCTGGCCAAGCCGTTCGCCATGCTGCTGCCGTGGGCCGGGCTGGCGCTCATACTGGCCGCCATCGCGTACTTCATGGCGCCGCAGGGCAAGCTGAAGGTCGCCGCCGGCATCCTCGGCGCGGCCTGGGTCGGGCTGGGCACGCTGCGCTTCGTCTGGCAACGCCTGCGCGCCAACGGCCGCTTCACGCCCGAGATGCTCGGCATGACGCTGGCGCATACCGGTGTCGCCGTGTTCCTGGTCGGCGCGCTGCTGGTGGAAGGGTTGAACGTGCAGCGCGAACTGGCGGTCAAGCCGGGCCAGACGGTCGAGGTCGGGCGCTGGGGCTTCCACTTCCAGGGCGTCGATGAAACCCAGGGGCCCAACTATCTGTCCGACCGCGGCCACGTGCAGGTGCTGCGCGACGGCAAGCCCGTGGTGCTGCTGCATCCGGAAAAGCGCGCCTACGCCAGCGGCGGCCAGGTGATGACCGAAGCCGGCATCAAGCCCGGCGTGCTGGGCGACGTCTACGTCGCCATCGGCGAACCGCTGGGCAACGACGCCTGGGCATTGCGCGTGCACATCAAACCCTTCGTCCGCTGGATCTGGCTCGGCGCCGCGCTGATGGCGCTGGGCGGCTTCGTCACCGCCGCCGACCGCCGGTTCCGGAACCACAAGAACGCCGAGGCGCGTCCCGCATGAACAACGCATCCGAACTCCCGCCCTCGCCGCAGCGCTCGCGCGGTGCGCTGACCTTCGCGCTGGTCATCATCGGCCTGTTCTTCGTCGGCCTGATGGGTCTGCTGTACTACGGCGTGTCCCAGTCCGACCGCGCCGGCCGTGATGCATTGCCCTCGCCGCTGATCGGCAAGCCGGCACCCGCGTTCGACCTGCCGCTGCTGCACGACCCGGCCAGGCGCGTCACCAACGCCGACCTCGCCGGCCAGCCTTACGTGATGAACGTGTGGGGCAGCTGGTGCCCGGAGTGTCGCGTCGAGCATCCCGTACTGACCCAGTTCGCGCTGACCAAGCGCGTGCGCTTCATCGGCTACAACCTCAAGGACGAACGCGAGGACGCGCTGCGCTGGCTGGAGCAGTTCGGCAATCCCTACATGATGGTCATCGCCGACCTCGAAGGCCGCGCGGCCATCGACTGGGGCATCTACGGCGCGCCGGAAACCTTCCTCGTCGACGGCAACGGCATCGTCCGCTGGAAGCATGTCGGCGCCATCGACCAGGCCATCATCGACCACCAGCTGATACCGGCGCTGGAAAAGATCGAAGCCGGCCGATGAGCAGGATGTCTGTCACCTCCGAGCGTAGAGCCGAGCCTGCTCGGCCGCTCTCCGTTCCGACCTCGCGCAGCCGAGCAGGCTCGGCTCTACGGTGGGTGCTCGCGCTGTGCCTGGCCGCTTGCAGTTTCGCCGCCTTCGCGCAGGCCAGCGACCCCACCCCGCTGCAGTTCACCGACGCGACCGAGGAAGCGCGCTTCCACCGGCTCACCGCCGAACTGCGCTGCGTGATGTGCCAGAACCAGTCGCTGGCCGACTCCAACGCGCAGATCGCGCACGACCTGCGTCGCGAAGTGCTGGACCTGATGCGCCAGGGCAAGGACGACGCCCAGGTGAAGCAGTTCCTGGTCGAGCGCTACGGCGAGTTCGTGCTGTACAAGCCCGACGTCGCACCCGCGACCTACATCCTGTGGTTCGGTCCGCTGTTGCTGCTGCTGGCCGGTGGCGTGTGGGTCGGCCGCATCGTGGCCAAGCGCGCGAAGCAACCGGCGCCCGCCACCGACGACACCGAGCAGGAGTGGTGATGACCGTCTTCGTGATCCTCGCCATCGTGCTGTCGCTGGCCGTGCTGCTGGCGGTGCTGTGGCCGTTGTGGCGCGATGCACGCGGGCTGGTACTGGCCGGCGTGGCGACGCTGGGCATCGCCACGTTCGCGCTGTACCGCGTGGTCGGCACGCCCGCCGCGCTGGAACCGCAGGCCGCGGCCGCCATGCCGGCCACGCTGGACGACGCCGTCGCGCAACTCGAAGCCGAACTGGCGAAGCAGCCTAACGAGCCCGAGGGCTGGCGCCTGCTGGGCAAGTCCTACGCCGCCCTGCAACGCTTCGGCGACGCGCAGAAGGCCTTCGAGCGCGCCGTACAGCTGCTGCCCACCGATGCCGACCTGCTGGTCGAAGCCGCGCAGGCACGCCTGTTCAACAACCCCGAGCGCAAGCTCGACACGCAGGCCATCGCATTGCTGGACAAGGCCGTGGCGATCAATCCCGACCACCAGCGCGCGCTGTGGTTCGTCGGCCTCGCACAGCGGCAGGAAGGCAAGCACGCCGAAGCGGCGAAGACCTGGGAACCGCTGCTGGCCAAGGTCGATCCCAACACCGCCGCCACCCTGCGCACGCAGATCAACGAAGCCCGCGCCGACGCCGGCCTGCCGCCGCTCGCGGACACCGCATCGGCCGCCTCGGCCGACACCGCGCCCGCACTGCTCACGGTCACCGTGGACCTGGCACCGGCATTGAAGGACAAGCTCGCGCCGGGCGACACGCTGTTCGTGTTCGCCCGCCAGATCGGTGGCCCGCCGATGCCGGTCGCCGCCAAGCGCCTGCCGGTGTCCGCGTTCCCCGTGACCGTGCCCCTAGGCGACGGCGACAGTCCGATGCCTACGATGAAGCTGTCGCAGCTTCCGCAGGTGCAACTGGTCGCCCGCATCGCCAAGGGCAACGGCCCCGCCGCGCAGACCGGCGACCTGGAAGCCGCCGCCGTCACCGCCGACGTCAAGGCCGGCAACACCTACACGCTGACGATCGATCGCGTGGTGCCGTAGCACGGCATTTCCTCCTGCGCGCGGCGATGTTCCTTCTCCCTGCGAAGCGGGGAGAGGGACAAGGACGCTGCGCTTCGATGCATCACCGCCTTGCCTGCATGACATGGCATCGTTCCACCGCCTTCCCTACACTCCGGCGATGATCCACCTCCGGCCCACTGCATGAAGCGCGCACGCGTCGTGTCACGGCCTGTTCTATGGCTCTCGGCACCTGCGCTGCTCGGACTGCTGCTGCCACTGCAGCGCGCATGGATGCCCGGCCAAGGATCCGTCGGCTGGGCACTGGACCTGTTCGCGCACTGGCAGCCGCTCTACGGCGCGGTCTGGCTGATCGTCTGCCTGCTGGGCGCCCTGCGCGACAGGCGCTGGGTGCTGGGCCTGCCACTGCTGGCCCTGCCATGGCTCACCGCCAGTGCCGTTGCACCACGCTCGGAGGCAGTGCCGGATCTCGTGGTGGCGGTCGCCAACGTCAACATCCGCCAGCACGACCCCGACGCACTGCTCGACTGGTTGCAGCAGAAGCCGGCCAATCTGGTGGTGCTGACAGAACTGTCGCCGGACTACGCGGCCGCGCTGGCCGAACGGCAGTACGGCGGTTTCGTACACCGCGCGCTGCATCCGCTCGCGTCTCCGCCCGGTCTGGGCGTACTCTCCGATCGCCCCCTGTCCAACGTGCGCGTGCTGGCCGATGGACTGGGCGCGCTGCGGATGGAGGCCGATCTCGCCATCGGCGGCCGTACCGTCCATCTCATCGCCGCGCATCCGAAACCCCCCATGGCCACCCGCAAGTACCGCGCACGCGACGGCCTGCTGCGCGAACTCGCCTCGGCGGCGATCACCCAACCGACCATTGTCGCCGGCGACCTCAATGCCACGCCGTGGTCCAGTGCATTGCTTGGCAGCGACATGCGTTCCCTGCGTCGCGTTTCCGGATGGGCACCCACGTATCCCAGCGAGGCGAGAGGCGTATTCGGTATCGGCATCGACCATGTGCTGGTCTCGTCGGGGTTTGCCGGCACGCACGCGGAACGGGGGCCCGACATCGGTTCGGACCACCTGCCGGTGCGAGTCGGCTTGCGCTGGCAGGGCGAATAGCGCCGCCCGGATCGCTACACTTAAGGGATGACCGAATTCATCCCCCCCGGCACCCGCTTCCATCCCCTGCCCTCGCCGTTCCGCATGAAGCGCGGCGGTGCGCTGCATGGTGCGCGGATGGCATACGAAACCTGGGGCACGCTCAACGAACGCCGCGACAATGCGGTGCTCATCGTCACCGGGCTGTCGCCTGACGCGCATGCCGCGCGCAATCCCGGCAACGACGCCGAGGGCTGGTGGGAGGCGATGCTCGGGCCGGGCAAGCCGATCGATACCGAGCGCTGGTTCGTGGTGTGCGTGAATTCGCTGGGCAGCTGCAAGGGTTCGACCGGGCCGGCCTCGGTCAATCCGGATACCGGCGCGCTGTACCGCCTCGACTTTCCCGAGCTGTCGGTGGAAGACGGCGCCAATGCGGCCTTCGACGTGGTGCGCGGGCTGGGCATCGAGCAACTGGCCTGCATCATCGGCAACTCGATGGGCGGGATGACCGCACTGGCCTACCTGCTGCTGCATCCGGGTGCCGCACGCACGCACATCAACATCTCCGGCAGCGCGCAGGCGCTGCCGTTCTCCATCGCCATCCGCTCGCTGCAACGCGAGGCGATCCGCCTGGATCCGAACTGGAACGGGGGCCAGTACGACGACGACACGTATCCCGAATCCGGCATGCGCATGGCGCGCAAGCTGGGCGTGATCACCTATCGCTCGGCGCTGGAATGGGATGGCCGCTTCGGTCGTGTGCGGCTGGAATCGGACCGTCCCGACGAGGAACCGTTCGGGCTGGAGTTCCAGGTGGAGAGTTACCTGGAAGGCCATGCGCGCCGCTTCGTGCGCCGCTTCGATCCCAACTGCTATCTGTACCTCAGCCGCTCGATGGACTGGTTCGATCTGGCCGAATACGCCGGCGACGAGCGCGCCGACGGCGACGTGATGAAGGGGCTGGCGAAGATCCGCGTGCAGCGCGCGCTGGCGATCGGCGCCACCACCGACATCCTGTTCCCGCTGCAACAGCAACAGCAGATCGCCGAGGGCCTGGCCGCCGGCGGCGCGCAGGCGGAGTTCCTGCCGCTGGAGTCGCCGCAGGGGCACGACGCGTTCCTGGTGGATTTCGAACGGTTCGGCCCGGCGGTGGCGGGGTTCCTGGGTAGCCTGTGATGCCGGCTCTTCCCTTCTCCCCCCGGGAGAAGGTGGCGCGCAGCGCCGGATGAGGGTGTGCGGGCCGCCGAAACCAGGCCACTCCGCCAACCCTCACCCCAACCCCTATCCCGGCGGGAGAGGGGCTTATCCCACCCCAGATTCCCGCACCGCAGAACCCAGTCCCCGCCCCACCCGGTAAACTGGGCGCACATTCTTACCGGGGCCGCCCTATGACCCTCGATTTTCCCGGCGCCGACAAACTGGTCGCGTCGCTGGACGCCGCCGTCGCCCTGGGCGACGACCGTGCCGTAACCGATGCGCTGCGCAAGTCGCTGTGCGAACTGATCTGCGACGAGGACGTGCATCTGCCGGCCTGTGTGCTGGAGCCGATCTCGGACCATTACGCGCGGCGCGAGCTGTACACCAGTCCGGAGCATGGCTACAGCGTCATCGCGATGACGTGGGGCCCGGGCCAGGGCACCAAGATCCACGATCATTCGGGGATGTGGTGCGTGGAAGGGGTGTGGCGCGGGCGGTTGGAGATCACGCAGTACGAGCTGGCCGAGCACGATGACGTGCGCTACCGGTTCATCCAGGCGGGCACCATCGAGGCCGGCACGGGCTCCGCGGGCAGCCTGATTCCGCCGCACGAGTACCACACCATCCGCAATCCCAGCGACAAGGCGATTGCGGTCAGTCTGCATGTGTACCAGCGCACGATGGTCCGCTGCGGGATCTTCACGCCGGAGGAAGAGGCCGGCGCGGAGGGCTGGCAGCGCCGCGGTGAGCGGTTGCTGGGGACGGACCAGGTCAACTGAGGCAGTGCGGGGCCGCGCCCCTGTCGGTGGGAGGCCGGGCTCGGCTATACTCCGCGTCCGCGCCGAAGTGGCGGAATGGTAGACGCAGCGGACTCAAAATCCGCCGCCCTTAAAAGCGTGTGGGTTCGAGTCCCACCTTCGGCACCAAGATCAAACCCCGGACCTCCGGGGTTTTTTCGTTTCCGGCGCCCGCGCATTTCGTAGGATGGGTTGAGCGAAGCGATACCCATCGCCATGATGCCGGCAGGCCGCGAGCGATGGGTAGACGGTCTCCGCCGTTGAACGTCGCTTGCAGCCAAGCCCCAACCTACACGCTCTCCAGAAGTTTCCAGCCCAACATGTACTTGGGCCCGGAACTCGCATAGCGCACCTCGCGATCCAGGTAAGTGATCTCGGCCACGGCTCGCTTGGCTAATGTGGGAATCTCGTCCCTGCTGGGCTTGAGAATGGCCTCGATCTCATCCCATCTCGCGTTCTTGCCGCCATATCCGGGATGGGAATCGTTGCTCACCTCGCCTAATTCGTAGCGTGCATCCCAGGCGACGAATATCTGCCACTGTTCCCGCTCGAGATCGACCAAGTCCTCCTCCAAGGGCCAGACCAGGAACGTCCCCAGGTACTCATCGTCCTTTTCGTCGAAAAGCGATTTGAACCGATGTGGCACGCCACCAATGTCGGCAACCCCGGCGCGCGGACCGTCGTACCACTCGTTCTCCACGTGCACGGTTTCTGGAGGACCGTAACTCATCATTTTCTGTCCGTCGCGCAGCCTCGTTGGATGGGTCGAGCCGCGGGCGGCTCTCAACGGTGAAGCGGGTCTACCATCCATCAATCGTAGAGTGCCAGCATCATGGCGATGGGTATCGCTCCGTTCAACCCATCCTACAAGCTACCCGCCGAATGTTCTCGGCTTTGAAACAGAATCGACGAGCTTCGGACGATACATGAGGGCTTCGTAGTGATCCGCATACATGATAATTTTCTGGCCCTTATCATCGACCCAGCCATACTCCGCTCTAGGAGCATGCAAGAACTTGCGCTGGCATAATTGCCTGACAACCAAAACCTCATCGTCACTTTTGGCAAGCTCTCTCAGCAGCAGGACACTTGAGTGCTTATCAACGAACGCCCTAAGCACAGCCTTTTCTTGCGGGCTGAAATGCTGGTACTTCCCGAACCTAAAAAGATCGGACGTTCGTTTGTCGCTTGCCTTATTCCGCCTGACCTTCCACCAGTCGGCAATAGAGGTAATGAGATGCACAATCAAAGCGCCGCCAGAAAGAAATAGCGCCAGCCATATCCACGTAAGCTGTGAGTGCAACGGAGACGGTAGAAACCCTCCCCAACTCAGCAAAAGAATCGTCGCCGTGGCAACGAACAGAGACCCCATAACTTTAGGGCTCGCCAGAGATTTTAAGACATCTGTAATCGGGTCGGACACGCTGCGGCCTTGGGACACTGGTGGGTCACCGCCGACAATATCCGCCCCCGGCAGTCAGTCAATCCCAATAGCTAACCCATTGATGCCATTGGGTCCAACAAGAGCCAGCAGCCGGCTCATGGGACTCAAAATCCGCTGTCCCTGAAAAATGCGTTGATTTGAGTCCCACCGCGCACCGCGATCAAATCCCAGACCTCCGGGGTTTCGCCGTTTCCGACCTGCGTAACTCGTAGGATGGGTTGTGCCGCAGGCGATACCCATCAATGATGGTCAGCCGGTGTCACGACAATGGGTGTCGCTGCGCTCAGCCCACACTGCGCTATCCCTCGACGCTCTTAGGGAAACCGTTCGCCTCTCGACAGTAGCGCAAACGCGATGGGATCCGCGTTGCACAGCAGCTCTAGCTCGCTGCCCGTCAGAGGCAACCTCACAGCATCTTCCTGATCCCAGTACACAGAGCGGGAAAATTCCGACATCCGCTCAATGCCATCGTCGGCGCTCAGGAAGCGCCCTTTGTACCCCACTGTTACTTGATATCCCAATAGCGCACTGACGGAGGCCAGCACCCGGGCGAAAGCGTGCACATATGCTTCCTCGTGCTGCTTACCCCCAAGATCTGAATCTCTCTCGAAAACATAGCTAGCGCGGAGCGGTAACGTACTCATGTCAATCTCATTGGCTTGGGACTGCCCGGTGCAACCATCGTGGTGTGAATTCTGGACCATATCCAGATCCCAACCCAACCGCACGTGCGAGCGGCCACCTCTAGGGTGTCGGTCCGCTAACCCATCATCTCTACGTGCTGAAGACAAACACTGCACGCTTCTGACATTCCCATCCTAGGCTTCGCTGGCTCGTCTTAACGTATCGCGGTAATCGTGCAGAAATGAAAAAGGGGGCCATACGGCCCCCTTTGCTTTCTACCCTCGAAACACCACGATCGGGATCCGCTACGCCGGCACCTCACCCTCTGCCTCCGGCTCCCCTTCCTCTTCATCCCTCATCCGCCTGTACTTGAACCGCACCGACATCTGCTTGCGCAGCGTATCCAGGCCGCCGCTCTTGCCGGCCAGCTTGAGCAGCTGATAGCCCTCCACGCTGTTGGACATGATGTCGCTGCCCAGGGCCATCTCGGTGTCCAGCATCTTCTGGTACAGGCGCATCACCACCACCGTGCGGGACCGCAACGCGTCCAGCGCCGCGACATCGCGCTGCAGCGCGGCCAGGTCGAACGTCGGCGGCAGGATCTGCGGGTTGGCCGTCAACACATCCACGGCCAGCCGGCAGAACGCCTCCGACTTGTCGCCCATCTTGTGCAGCCGGCGCCGCTTGACCGGGTCCAGCGCGATCAACCCGGTCAGTCCCGCGTCGAGCGTCCTCAGGGCGGCGTCGACGTCGGCCAGTGCGGTTTCTTCAAACGTGATGTCTACGATGTTCTGACTCATGGTCGTCCTTGTTTCCTTGTCGTTGGGATAGCCCACCCTCTGGTGAGCACGACCACTGTAGGACGCCGTGCAGGAAAAAACCTCTAACATTTCATCCGTCCTGCACGCGCGACACACTCAGCGAGTGTCGCGACATATACCGCAGTGTGTCGCGGCACATGCGTGGTTATGAACGGAGATACCAACCGGTATCACTTGAGATACCGATCGGTATCTCGCGACATATCGATGCGTATCGCGCGCCATACGGCGCAGTGTCTCCCGACATGCGCGCCAGCATCTCGCGACATGTCGCCGCATATGGCCGTCGATATCGAGGAGTGTGTCGCGAGATACCAACCGGTATCACGCGCCATACCGGTCGGTATCACGCGACATACGCGCGCCTATGGCGCGACATATCGCGCCGTATGTCGCGCGATAGGGATTGGTATCGTCGGCCATGCCGCCGGACGTCATGCGCTATGTCATCGACATGCGCCCACCGGCGCCACGGTGTCTCACGCTGGATCGAACGAAGGCAAGCGCCGCCTGCTCGATCTTCCCGTTTCCCGCTACCGCGTTCTCACCCGCGGCCCACGCTCATCGGCTACCAGAATCTCCACCATGGACGGGAGGGCACGATGTTCTCGATTTCCTCCTGACAGCCGTCCTCCGTCCGCGTGAGGACGATGCGCTTGTTACCGACCGTGAGCGTCAGCGTGTCGGGACGCGATACCAGCTCGATATTGCTCGGATCGAGCCAGAAGGCCGCGTTCAAAGCCTCGACATGCACGTTTAGCGCGAAGTCGTCCGCCAGTGCGCCGACCGTCTCCACGCCGGTGACGGAGGGCGTCGTGAAGCCATAGACCGTCCCTTCATGTCCGGCGATGCCCGCCTGGAACGTCTCCGTCGTGTGCCTGATCCTGACCGTGTCACCGAAGCCAGGAGCGTCATGGATGTCTGTCATGCGGGACCAACCTCTGGAGGCTGAGCGAGATGGATAACGACGGATGACATCGACGGCCCGGCAAGTAGTGAATCAGTCGCCGTCGGGAACAGCATCCGCCTTCACCGCCTCCTCGTAAATCACCCGCCCACCGCGCACCGTCATGCGCACGTCGGCATACGCCTCCGGCGTGACCTGGGGATCGGAGCCCAGCAGCACCAGATCGCCCGCCAGTCCTTCCGCCACCCGGCCACGCACCGCCGCCTGGCCGAAGTGCTGCGCCGGTGCGGTGGTGAGGCTGGCGAGGATCTGCCGCCAGTCCAGACCGGACGCCGCCATCAGCCGGTACTCCAGCCGCGTGTCGTAGATATCGATGTAGCCGGCGTCGGTCCCGAACAGCACCCGTCCCCCGCCCTGCGCCATCGCACCGAGCTGCTGCTGCGCCGCGCCGAGGAACTTCGCCAGCACCGGCTCGGGCACGGCTTCGCGGCGCAGCTCTGAATCGAACAGGGTCAGCGTGGGCACGAAGGCCACGTTGCCGGCCTTCAGCCGCGCCACGAAGTCCGGCGACCAGTCGCCCGCATCCGGGGCCGCATGGGCCAAGACATCCACGCCGCTGTCCACCGCCACGTCCAGCCCGGCGCGGTCGGTGGGATGGGCGAACACCGGCCTGCGGTGGGCGTGTGCCTCGTCCACGGCCGCCTTGGCGATGTCCTGCGGCATGGGCAACACCTTGCCGGGTCCGCCGAGGATGGCGCCGGTGAACAGCTTCACGCCATCCGCCCCCGCCTGGATCTGCGCACGCACACGCGAGCGCGCCTGTTCGGCGGTGGCCACTTCCGCACTCGGCGCCTTGGTCTGCTCCCACAGCTCGCGCACATAGATCGGCGTGCCGTGTTCGGGAAAGAACGGCATGTCCACCGTCAGCAGCTGCGGACCGACCACCTCGCCGCCCTCGATGCGCGCGCGCAGGCCGCGCGCATCGCCCGGCAGCGAGGCGATATCGAACAGGGTGGTGAAACCCCAGCGGGTGAAGCGCTCGCGCAGGGCTTCGTCCAACGCCGCCGCCGGCTGCGCGTCGGGCGTCAGGAAGGGCGGCTTGATCAGGTGGATGTGGCTGTTCCAGAAGCCCGCCGTCACGCTCGTGCCCCGCCCGTCCACCACGCGTATCCCCGATGGCACGACCACGCTGCCGCGCGCGCCCACGGCCGTGAGCCGGCCCTCGCGGATCACCACGGTGGCGTCGTCGATGGGCGCCGCGTCGGGCGCGGGATACACGCGGGCGCCGACCACGGCCAGATCCTGGGCGGCGACGGCGGTCGAGAAGAGGAGCGCGATGAGTGCACCCATCGTCGCGCGCGCATGGAGCGATCTGTTCGGCATGGTGTTCGTTCCCGGCTGGAGTCGTGGCATGGGGTAGTGTTCCTGCAGTGCGGCGGCGATGGAAAGCGCCAGGGGTTGGGCCGAACGGTGTGATGCGCGACATCGGTATCTTCCGACATTGCGAGGGTGGGCTTCGCAGGCTCGGCCCAGTCCATGCCGCGACGGCATCCTCTGCCTCACGACGCCGGATCGAACATGAAGACCCGCAGCTCCTGATCGCAGCGGCAGGCCTTGGCGATGCGCGCGGCCCAGGCGATAGCGTCGTCGCGCGTCGGCAGCTCGAGCACGCAGAAGCCGCCGTTGAGCGGCGGTGCCCACGGGTAGCCCCCTTCGGTGACCGTCGCGTCACCGGAGACCAACACCGGGGGCACGCGCTCGTCGATGCCGCCGCCGAAGACGTACACGCCTGCGGCTTTCGCCGCTGCGATCACCGCGCGCGAATCGCGCCCGGCGGCGTCAAGCTCACTCCCCGACACCTCCATGGCGGCGCTGGGAAAGGAGATCAGGTATTTCATCGGGCGTCCTCTGCGGAGCGGTGGCGGGATCGGACCGCCGTGTGCAACGCAACCTACCCTCACCGGCAAGAGCGCTCAACCCTCGGCCGCACACGGCCACGCATAATGGGCCCGTGACCACACAGGCGGCGGAACACGCATGAAGACGATCGGGCTGATCGGCGGGATGAGCTGGGAATCGACGGTGCCCTATTACCGCCAGGTCAACGAAGGCATCAAGGCGCGTCTCGGTGGCCTGCATTCGGCGCGCGTGGTGCTGTACAGCGTGGACTTCCACCAGGTCGAACAGCTGCAGCACGCAGGCGACTGGGCCGCGGCCGGCGACATGATGGCCGATGCGGCGCGCCGCGTGCAGGCGGCCGGTGCCGACCTGCTGGTGCTGTGCACCAACACCATGCACAAGGTGGCGCCGCAGATCGAGGCGGCGGTGTCCATTCCGCTGCTGCACATCGCCGACGCCACCGGCGCGGCGATCACCGCCGCCGGGCACCGCACGGTCGGCCTGCTGGGCACCCGCTTCACCATGGAACAGGACTTCTACCGCCAGCGCCTGCAGCAGGCGCATGGCCTGCAGGTGATCGTGCCGGAGGCGGACGACCGCACGGTGGTGCACGACGTGATCTACGAGGAACTGTGCCGGGGCGTGATCCGCGATGACGCGCGCGCCGCCTACCGCCGCATCATGGACGACCTGGTGGCCCGCGGCGCGGACGCCATCATCCTGGGCTGCACCGAGATCGGCCTGCTGGTGGGCGCGCAGGACGCACGCGTGCCGCTGTTCGACACCACCGCCCTGCACGCCAGCGCCGCCGTGGAGGCGGCACTGGCAGCGTGAGGAAGCGGGCTCAGCGCGGCAGGCGGGCGATGACCTTGATCTCGAAATCGAAGCCGGCCAGCCAGGTCACGCCGAGGGCGGTCCAGGTGGGATACGGCGCCTGCGGAAAGATCTCGTTCTTGACCGCCAGCACGGTGTCGAACTGGCGCGCCGGATCGGTATGGAAGGTGGTCACGTCGACGATATCGTCCAGCCCGCATCCGGCGGCCTGCAGGGTCGCCTGGAGATTGGCGAAGGCCAGCCGCACCTGGGCTTCGAAGTCCGGCTCGGGCGAGCCGTCCTCGCGACTGCCCACCTGTCCGGACACGAACAGGAAGCCATCGGCGCGCACGGCGGGTGAATAGCGATAGTGCTCATACAGGGCCTGGCGGCCCGCAGGAAAGACGACGTCACGGGTGTTCATGGGGGAATCTCCTTGAGGGGCCGGCGGCCCCGCTACGTGGCGGCCACTGTAGGCAGCACCGCAGGGGAGATATAGACGGCGATCCGGGGATCACTGTTTGTAGAATCAGGACAATCCCCTTCCCCCCCAGGAGCCCGCATGGACCGCATCGACGCGATGCAGGCCTTCGTCCGCGTGGTCGAGACCGGCAGCTTTACCCGAGCGGCCGACACACTGCAGACCAGCCGCACGCGGGTGACGCAGCTGGTGCAGCACCTGGAGACCCATCTGCGGGTGAAGCTGCTCCACCGCACCACGCGCAAGCTCAACGTCACCGCCGACGGTGCCGCGTACTACGAGCGCGTGGTGCGCCTGCTGGCCGACCTGGACGACGCCGAGACCAGCCTGTCGGCCGCATCGGACGCCCCGCGCGGGCGGCTGCGCGTGGACGTGCCCGCACCGCTGGCCAACCTGATCGTGGTGCCCGCCCTGCCCGCCTTCCATGCGCGCTACCCGGACATCCAACTGGACCTGGGCGCGAGCGATCGCCAGGTGGACCTGATCGACGAGAACGTGGACTGCGTGGTGCGCGGCGGCGAGCTTACCGACCCCTCGCTGCGTGCGCGGCATGTCGGCGACCTGCTGCTGGGCATGTACGCCGCGCCTGCCTACCTGGCGCGGGTGGGCACGCCGGCACATCCGCAGGCGCTGGAAGACGATCCCCACCGCATCGTCGGCTACCGCGGCTCGCGCACCGGCGTGCCGCCGGCCTACGACCTGCAGCGCGGCGACGAACAGCTGCGCGTGCAGGGCCGGCATGTGCTGTCGGTGGACGATGGCAACGCCTATCTCGCCGCCGGCATTGCGGGACTGGGCGTGCTGTGGCTTCCGCAGTACATGGCACGCGCCCCGGTCGAGCGCGGCGAACTGGTCCCGCTGTTCGCGGACTGGCAGCTGGCCCCGATGCCGATGTACCTGGCCTTCCCGCCCAACCGCCATGTCAGCCGCAAGCTGCGCGTGTTCATCGACTGGATCGTGGACCTGATGGCGCAGCATGCGCCAGCGATCCAGCCGCCACGGTCGCGGGACGATCGGCCGGCATGACGCGCGCGTCCGTTTCCCGGCGAAGCGGCCACGATCCGTCTACCGCGGCGTCAGCACGTCCAGCAGCAGCGGCAGGCTGAAGGGCTTGGTCATCAGCAGGGTGCCGGGCGGCAATCCTTCCATATCGCTCTTGTCGTGCCCCGACACCACGCAGACCGTGGCCCACGGGTGCAGTGCGCGCGCCTCCTGCGCCACCGCAGCGCCGGTGATGTCGGGCATCCAGTAATCCGTCACGATGCAGTCGTAGCGGCCCTGCCGCAGCAGCTCGAGCGCCGCCGTGGCGGTGGCGGCCTGGGTCACAGTATGTCCGGCCACCGCGATGGCCTCCGCGATCATGGCGCGGTGCGTGTCGTCGTCGTCGACGTACAGGATGTTCAGTTGGGCCATGAGCAAACTGTGCCGCAGGAACGCGCGAAGCCGGCGTGAACCCGATGGTGCGGGTGTTGCGCAGCGCACGGAAAACCGGGGCCCTGCCCGTCGACGCATCGCGATGACCGGGCGATCTCGCATCCCCGGGTTTCGCCTGCGGCTCTACCCGGGTTACGTGGATCGCTCTTGTCGCGCGTAGACGCGATGCCGGTCTGTCCTGCGCACTACGGCGGGAGATGTGCGCGGATCCGTTCCACGCGTTCGGCCAGCGTGTCGGTCGACACGCGGACGCGCGCCATGCGCTCCGTATCGCCGGCGGGATCGTGCGGGGTACCGCGCGCACGTCCGGCGCCATCGAACGTGGCGAGTTGCGGCGGACCGATACCCCAGTCGCTACCCGGCTGGCGGGGAACGACATGGAAATGGAAGTGCGGCGTTTCCTGCCCGCTGTACACGCCGTTGTTCTGGAACGTGAGGATGCCCAGCGGCCGGTAGGCGCCGACGAGGGCTTCGGCCACGCGCTTGGCGGCCTGCAGGATGGCTGAGCACTCCGGCGCGGAAAGATCGAGCAGCGTGGCGACATGCCGGCGCGTGATGACGCAGCACTGGCCGGCCTCGAATTGCCACGGGTTGATCACCGTCAGCGTGTGCTCGCCTTCATCGATGATCTTCCACGGTTCGTCGCGCGCGGCGATGCAGAGGTCGCAGGGGTCTCTTACCGGAAGCTGGATCATGTGTCGTCTCCTGTCCTGCTCATCCCCCGACATGGAACTCCATCGGAATCAGTTCGACGGCCCAACCGCCCTCCTCTCCGAGCGTGGCCGCCGGATGCAGCGAGGCGATGCGCACCGCCTCTTCGGGGCTGTCCGCGTCGATGATGAACAAGCCGCCCACCACTTCCTTCGCCTCGGTATACGGGCCATCGCTGACCTGCGTGCGGCCGTTGCGCGGACGCAGCGTCTTCCAGCCGTCCAGGTCGCCCAGCGATGCGGCCATCATCACCTTGCCGGTGGCGCGCATCTGCTCGTCCCGCGCCGGGCACTGGCTGACCAGCGCCTCGATCTCGTCCGGACGCAGGGCGGCGAATTTTTCGGGGGTGAAATAGGCCAGACCGAGGTATTTCATCAGGATGTCCTTGCAGGGTGATGTCCAAGCGACGAAGCGGTCCGCCTGGAATCGACAGGCATCCACGGGCGTCTGCCGGCAGCTTACTGCGACGATGGCGCGACCGCGCCTGCCGCTGCCGCCCTGCGATGGACCGCACGATGCTGCAGGACATGCACCGCGATACGCACCATGCTGCCTGTCCATCCCCTGCACGGAATGCCTGCCATGCCCGACACGCCGGTGCCCTACGTGCCCATCAACTGCGAATTCCACGACGTGCTGGAAGCCACCGCCACCCGGCGTGCCACGGTCGTCATCCGGTTCCTGGATGACGCCGGCCTGCCGCAGCAGCGCGACACCCGCATCGTCACCCTGTCCGCCCGCGATGGCATTGAATACGCCGAACTGGCGACCGGCGAGCGGGTGCGCCTGGACCGGCTGCTCGACGTCGACGGTACCGCCTTGGCCGACTTCGCGACGCCGGAGTGAGGACAGGCGCCCCCGTAAGGCTCGAACACACGCGATGCCGGACGTCGCGGGTTTCCGCCTCCAGATTCCTGCCAGGCATGTCCGCAGCCCGTAAGCTGTCGGCATGACCACGCTCGCCTCGTTGCTCGGTACCGACCTGCCGCTGATCCAGGCGCCGATGGCCGGCGTGCAGGACGAAGCGCTGGCCATCGCCGTCACCGCCGCGGGTGGCCTGGGCTCGATGCCCTGCGCGATGCTGGACTCGACGCAGCTTGAAGCCGCGCTGCAGACCTTCGCCACGCTGCCGCAGCCGGTCAACCTCAACTTCTTCTGCCATGCGATGGCGGAACCCGATGCCGGCGAAGCACGGCGCTGGCGCGATGCGCTGACGCCGTACTACGCCGAGTACGGCATCGCGCCGCCCGCACCTTCCACGGCGGGCGCGCGGCGTCCGCTCGATGCCGCCACCGTCGATCTGCTGGAGGCGTTCCAGCCGCGGATCGTGAGCTTCCACTTCGGCCTGCCTGACTCCGCGCTGCTGGCGCGCATCAAGGGCTGGGGCGCCGCGGTCCTGTCGTCGGCGACGACGCTGGAAGAAGGCGTGTGGCTGCAACGCCAGGGCGTGGATGCGGTGATCGCGCAGGGCATCGAGGCCGGCGGGCATCGCGGGTATTTCCTGTCCGATGACCTGGGCCGGCAGCCCGGCACGCGCGAGCTGGTGGCGTCGCTGTCGAAGGCATTGACCGTGCCGGTGATCGCGGCCGGCGGCGTCGGCGACCGCGCCGATGTGCAGGCCCTGCTCGCGGCCGGCGCCAGCGCGGTGCAGGCCGGCACTGCCTACCTGCTGTGCCCGGAGGCGACCACCCCGGCCGTGCATCGCGCGGCCCTGCAACAGCCCGGGCGCGACGCTGCACTCACCAACCTGTTCAGCGGCCGGCCCGCGCGAGGCCTGGTCAACCGGCTGATGCGCGACCTGGGGCCCCTGTCGGTACTGCCCCCCGCGTTCCCCTGGGCCTCTCAGGCCCTGGCCCCGCTGCGAGGTGCGGCCGAAGCGCTGGGCCGCGACGATTTCTCGCCACTGTGGGCCGGCTCGCGGCCAGGCACGCTGGCCGGACGCGATGCCGCCCAGGTCACGCGTCGACTGATGGGCGTGGACTGAGCAGGCGACGGCAGCCGGGACACGCCGGCTGCAACCAGGCAGGCGACGTGACCGGACCTGCATCCGGGCGTCATCCTGTCGCGTAACGTCAGTTTCAGTCGCAGCCTGCGCACGCCCGGCGTCGCCGGCAGCGGAACGATGCGCCCAGCCTGCGTTACGACGGGAATGTGACGCATGGCACGGGATTTGCTTCAACTGCCTGGATCAGACGGGGGACGGGGATGCGAGCGCAGCGGCGCGAGGGGTGGACGCGGTCGGGACTGTTGCTGGCCATGGTGCTGGCATCGGGTGCGCAGGCGGCGGAGGTCCGCATCGCGGTGGGCAGCAGCGGCGGCCCGGTCAGCGATGCCGTGGTCAGCCTGCATGGCGCAACGCCGTCGACGACCCGCACCGCCACCGCGCGCATGGACCAGCAGCATTCGGCCTTCGTGCCCGGCGTGCTGCCGGTGCAGGCCGGCGCGGTGGTCGCCTTCCCCAACCGCGACAACATCCAGCACCACGTCTATTCGTTCTCGCAGCCGCGGCAGTTCGAGATCCCGCTGTACTCGGGCAACAAGGCCGCACCGATCCGCTTCGAGAAGCCGGGCGTGGTGGTGGTGGGCTGCAACATCCACGACTGGATGATCGGCCACATCGTGGTGCTCGATACACCGCATTTCGGCAAGACCACCGCCGATGGCCACCTGACCCTCGACGTGCCGCCCGGCCGCTACACGCTGCGCGTGTGGCATGTCCGTGGCGCCGGTGCGCCGCTGGAGCGCGCGCTGGTGGTGCCGGCGGCGGGCACGTCGGCGACGCTGCAGGTGGCGCTGGTCCCGGTGCAGGAACAGGTGCGCGGCAATGATCGCCTGCGCTCGCTGCAGGAGAAGTTCCGCCAGTCGAAGGGCACCACGCCTTGAAGCCTCGCCGTTTCCAGACACGTGTCATCGCGGTGATGATCGCCGTGGTGGCTGCGGCGCAGCTGGCCACGTTCGCGGTGGTGACGGTGGCTACCCAGCGCGCGGTGTCGTCGCGGCTGGAGCAGGAACTGAGCGTGGGCCACCGCGTGTGGGAGCAGTTCCAGCAGAGCCGCTCCGAGCAGTTGCTGGCCTCGGCCTCGGTGCTGGCGGACGACTTCGGTTTCCGCGCGGCCGTGGCCAGTGGCGACCTGCCGACGCTGCGCTCGGCCCTGGACAACCACGGCACCCGCATCGGCGCCGACCTGGCCTGGCTGCTCGACCGCGACGGCCGCTGGCAGGCCAGCGCCGATGGGATGACCGCACCGGCGGCGGACGTGCTGGCGGGCATGACGCGACAGGCGGTCAGTGAAGGCGTGGCGCTGCAGACGCTGGTGGTGAACGATGCGCTGTACCTGGTGGTGATGCTGCCGGTGATGGCGCCTGAGCGGGTCGGCTGGCTGGCCGTGGGCCATCGCTATGACGACGCGGTGGCAAGCGAGTACCAGCGTCTCACCGGGCTGGAAGCCGCCTTCGTCACCACCGTCGGCAACCGCACGCGCGTGCATGCCTCCACCCTGCCCGCCGACCGGCGTGCGATGTTCGCCAACGCCTGGACACCGGACGGCGACCGCGTGCACGAGCTCGCCGTGGGCCCCGACCACTACCTGTCCGATTCGCATCCGCTGACCCGCGGCGACAATGCGCGGCTGGTGTTGCTGGATTCGTACGACCGCGCACTGGCGCCTTACCGCACGCTGCGCTCGCGCATCCTGCTGCTGTCCGGGCTGGCCACATTGCTAGCTGTCGGCGTGGCGGTGGCGCTGGGCCGCGGCATCAGCCAGCCGGTGTCGCGGCTGGCGCAGGCCGCGCAGCGCATCCAGGCCGGCGACTATTCGCAGGCGCCGGTCACCGGTGGCAGCCGCGAGATCGTGGAGCTGGCCGGTGCGTTCGGCCGCATGCAGGCCGACATCGCCGCGCGCGAGGAACGCATCCTGCACCAGGCCCACCACGACGGCCTGACCGGCCTGCCCAACCGCCGCCATGCCTACGACCGCCTGCAGACGGCGATCGACGCCGGCGGTGAGGTGGCCGTGCTGGTGATGGACGTGAACCGCTTCAAGGAGATCAACGACACCCTGGGCCATGCGTTCGGCGACCAGGTGCTGCGCGAAGTCGCACAGCGCCTGCGCGGTGCGCTGGATGACACGCAACTGGTGGCGCGCCTGGGCGGCGATGAATTCATGGTGATGCTGCCCGGGCTGTCGTGCGAGGCGGCACGCGCGCAGGCGCAGGCGCTGTGGCATACGCTGAAGCAGCCGCTGGACCTGTCCACTACCCGGGTGGGTGTCGAGGGCAGCTTCGGCCTGGCCTGCCATCCGCAGCACGGCGACGATCCGGACACGCTGCTGCGGCGGGCCGACATTGCGCTGTACGACGCCAAGGCCGCGCATGGCGGCGTGGCGGTGTACCAGCCGGGTCGCGACGAATCGCACCTGCGGCAACTGCAGCTGATGACCGACCTGCGCCAGGCGATCGCGGGCGGACAACTGGAGCTGAAGTTCCAGCCGAAGCTGGATGCAGCCAGCGCGCACGTGCAGCACGTGGAAGCGCTGGTGCGCTGGCGGCATCCGGTGCTGGGCCCGGTGGCGCCGGACGAGTTCATTCCGCTGGCCGAGCGCTCGGGCTTCATCCACGAGCTGACGCGCTTCGTGCTGGACCATGCGATGGCCTGCAATGCCGGCTGGCGGGCCGGCGGCCTGGACCTGGGGCTGGCGGTCAACCTGTCGGCGATGGACCTGCTGGATGCGGACCTGCCGGACTACATCGAACAACGGCTGGCGGCGCATGGCGTGCCGGCGGCGCGCTTGATCCTGGAGGTCACCGAAAGCGCGCTGATGCAGGACATCGACTACGCGCTGCGCATGCTGCATCGGCTGAAGGCCTGCGGCGTGCGGCTGGCGATCGACGATTTCGGCACCGGCTACTCTTCGCTGGCGCAGCTCAAGCGCATGCCGGTGGACGAGCTGAAGATCGACAAGAGCTTCGTCATGCAGCTGGAGGAAGGCAGCGACGATGCGGTGATCGTGCGTTCGACCATCGAACTGGGCCACAACATGGGCCTGTCGGTGATCGCCGAGGGCGTGGAGAACGATCGGGCGCTGGCGCTGCTGCGCCACTACCGCTGCGACATGGTGCAGGGCTACCTGTTCAGCGCCCCGCTCGGCAGCGCGGACCTGCTGGACTGGTGCCGCCGCCGCGAAGCCGCAACGCCCGCCGACGACCTGGCGCTGGAAACCGACGCATGACCCCTGCCGTCCGCGCCCTGCCGCTGGCCTGCGCGCTGGCCGCACTGCTCCCGGCGCCGCCCGCCCTCGCCGGCCAAGGACGCCTGCTGGCCACCGGCGGTGCTACCCAGATCGAAGGCGCGGCCGGTGGCGGCATCGTGCCGTGGGCGGTGCTGTCCGGTTACGGCACCGATGACCAGCACGGCGGCACCGCCTTCTACACGCGCGTGGACACCGGCGACTACGCGCTGGATGCGTACGGCGCCTCGTACACGTTCGCCAATCGGGTGGAAGTGTCGTTCGCACGGCAGTCGTTCGACCTGGGCGAACTGCAGCGCCGGCTCGCACTGCCGTGGGATGCGCTGGAACAGGATATCTACGGCATGAAGGTGCGCCTGGCCGGGGACCTGGTCTACAACACCCTGCCGCAGGTCAGCGTGGGCGTGCAGCACAAGCGCCTGCGCGACGGCGCACTGCCGCTGGCGGTGGGTGCGCGCGAGGACCACGGCACCGACGCCTACGTCAGCGCCAGCAAGCTGTTCCTCGATGCAGCCGGCGGCTACCCGCTGCTGCTCAACGCCACGTTGCGCTCGACCAACGCCAACCAGGCCGGGCTGCTCGGCTTCGGCGGCGATCGGCGCGCAGACCGCCAGTGGGTATGGGAAGGATCGGCGGCGGTGCTGCTGGATCCGGGTCTTGCGATCGGCGTGGAGTACCGGCAGAAACCCGACAACCTGGGTTTTGCCGGCGAGGACGACTGGCGCGATGTGTTCATCGCCTGGTTCCCCAACAAGCGGGTCGCCGTGGTCGGCGCGTGGGCGGACCTGGGCAGCATCGCCACGCTGGACGACCAGCGCGGCGCCTACGTCTCGGTGCAGTGGAGCTTCTGAGATGACGATCCTGCGCATCGCCACCGCACTGCTGCTGGCCGGCCTGATGGCGGTGGCCGGCTGTGCCTCCACGCCACCGCGCGACGACACGCTGTACCGCGAACTGGGACAGCGCAGCGGCATCGAGGCACTGGTGGAGACGTTGCTGTTCCGCGTGTCCGATGATCCGCGCATCGCCCATCACTTCGCCGACGTGGACATCATCCATCTCAACGACCGGCTGGTGGAGTTCCTGTGCGTGCAGTCCGGTGGCCCCTGCACCTACGCCGGCAAGCCGATGGTCGAGGCGCACAAGCACGTGACCGTGGGCGAAGCCGACTTCAACGCGCTGGTCGAGGACCTGATGTGGGCGATGGACCAGCGCAAGCTGCCGCGCACCACGCAGAACCGCCTGCTGCGCGTGCTGGCGACGATGCAGCGCGACGTGGTGCGGCGCGGACCGCCCCCGGCCGAGGCACCGTTGCTGCCGCCGCAGCCCTGAGCGCCACGCGCGCAGATTCGCGCGCGCCGCGGGCGCCTTCATCGCTCCCCTTGGCGATTCGTCGCAGGGCGGTGGCAGACCGACGATGGGCCATCCACGATGGTCGCCTCGTGATCCGCTGGCCGCTGAAGGAGCCACTCCATGAAGACCCTCGTCGCCCTGCTCGCCTGGTGCCTGCTGTTCGTCGTGTGCTGGCCGCTGGCCGTGCTGGCCCTGGTGGCGTGGCCGTTCGTCTGGCTGCTGTCGTTGCCGTTCCGGCTGGTCGGCATCACCTTCTCGGCGCTGTTCGCCTTCCTGCATGCGTTGCTGATGCTGCCGGCGCGCCTGCTGGGCGGGCGTCCGCGCTCACCGCTGGTGTCGGCGTGAGCGTTGCGCGGTCGCGGATCGCGAGGGCTGCGCTGTCGGGCCTGATGGGCAGCGCGCTGCTGTTCGGCGCGGTGGACACCGCCGCCGCGGCTGGACGCACCCGGGAACAGCTCACGCAGGTTATCGATGCGCTGGACTCGGCGCTGTTCGATGCCTTCAACACCTGTGCCGATCCCGCGCAACTGGCGAAGCATGCCGCCTACTTCGACCCGGCGGTGGAGTTCTACCACGACACCGGCGGCGTCACCTGGACGCGCGACGAGATGATCGGACGCACGCGCGCCAACGTGTGCGGCCATTACCGGCGCGAACGCGTACCGGGTACGCTGGCGGTGTTCCCGATCCAGGGTTTCGGCGCCATCGTGCAGGGCAACCACCGTTTCTGCGCGATGACGGAAACGACCTGCGCGGGCGAGGCGGACTTCGTGATGATCTGGCGCGAACGCGATGGCCAATGGCAGGTCACGCGGGTGCTGAGCTACGCGCACCGGGCGGCGGGCAACATGCCTTGACCCGTCCACCCTGACCGGTCACCGCGTGCCGACCGGAGGCTTGTGACTCAAGTCACACTGGCCTAGAGTGCCCGGGTCGTGCTTGTCCGGGCCCGTAGCGCGTACGCGGGCCCGCCCATGTCTGGGGACATGAGGTGGGTACATGCCAGAAGGAAGTGGAAGTCGTCCCACGCTCATGCGGCCGCCCGTTCGCCGCTGGGTCCTCTGTGGACTGCTGTTGGCCGTCGTCGGTCTGGCCTTGCTGGCTGCCTGGGCCTGCCAGCGCGCCAACACCGAACGCCAGGCCCACCGCTTCGGACAGTTGGCGGACCAGGTGGCCACCACCTTGCAGGAGCGGATGGGCGCCTACGAGCATGGCCTGCGGGGCGCGCGCGGTGCGGTGATCGCCGCCGGCCCGCAACTCAGTCGCGCCCGCTTCCTCGGCTACAGCCTCTCGCGCGACTACGCGCGGGAATTTCCCGGCGTACGCGGTTTCGGCTACATCCAGCGCGTGTCCCCCGGCGACGAAGCCGCGTTCGTGCGGCGTGCGCGCGACGACGGCATGCCCGACTTCGCAACACATGCGCTCGCGCCGCATCCGGATGACCGGTTCGTCATCCTGTACATCGAGCCGTCCGCGTCCAATCGCAAGGCGATCGGCTTCGACATCGCATCCGAGCGCACGCGCAGGCAGTCGGCCATCCTCGCGGCGCGGAGTGGCAAGGCCACGCTGACCCCGCCGCTCACGCTCATCCAGCAGGAAGGCCTGGTCCGACAGGGGTTCCTGCTGTTGTTGCCGGTGTACCGGGATGGTGCGCAACCGGCCAGCGACGACGAGCGCTGGCAGGCCACGCAGGGCTGGGCCTATGCCCCCCTGACGATCGATGCAGTACTGGCGGGGCTGGGCAGCGAAGCACAACCTTACGCACTCTCGCTATCGGACACCGGCGAACGCAGCCCGTCGCCGCCTTTCCTTTCAACAGACGGCTTCGCGGCGCTGGCCGATTCGCCGCTGGCCACGGAGCGTCGACTGCAGGTCCATGGGCGCGAGTGGCGCCTGCAGGTGCGGGCGCGACCGGGTCACGCGGCCAGCCTGGCGTTGGCACCGCCCTGGCTGGTGGGCGCAGTGACCGCGTTCTTCGGCCTGCTGACCGTGGCGCTGTGGTATACGGCCTCGCTTTCGCGGGAACGCCGCCGCGCCGCCTTCCTTGACCATGCCAAGCTGTCGGCGCTGGTGTCCGGATCGACGGACGGGATCATCGCGTGCGATGCGGAGGGCCGCATCACCCTGTGGAACGCCGCAGCAGAACGCATGCTGGGCTACGCGGAATCCGAAGCCCTCGGCCAACCCTTGCAGGCATTGCTGGTGGACGACCAGCAGCGGCCCGCCATCCCCCGCCCGGTCACCGAGGTCTCCAGCGCGCCGTGCCGCCTGCGCCGCAAGGATGGCAGCGTGCTGGACACGGTGGTCAGCGTGTCGAGCGTGCGGGATACCGCAGGCCACAGTCAGGGCCTGTCGCTGTTCCTCCACGACATCACGCGCCATGTCCGTGCGGAGGAGCAGTTCCGCCGGGTCGTGGAAGCGTCGCCCAGTGCGATCCTGATGGTCGACCAGACAGGACTGATCCAGCTCGCGAACGCCAAGGCGGAGGAACTGTTCGGCTATCCACGTGAAGAGCTGTTGGGAAGGCCGATGGACCGCCTGTTGCCCAATGAGGTGAAGCGACATCACGCCGGCTACATCGAACGCTACTTCGCCCTGCCGGAAGCCCGTCCCATGGGGGCCGGCCGCGACCTGTACGGCTTGCGCCGCGATGGCTCGCGCGTACCGATCGAGATCGGACTGAATCCGATCAGCATGGCGGACGGGCGTTACGCGCTGGCGTTCATCATCGACATCACCGAGCGCAAGCGGCAGGAAGAAAGCGTCATGCGCCTCAACGCCACGCTGGAGCAGCAGGTGCTCGAGCGTACGGCACAGATCCGCACGTATTCGTCGCGACTCGGTGCGATCCTGGAGCACGCGGGTTACGCGATCATCGCCATCGATCTGCAGGGAAGGATCACGCTGTTCAATCCCGCGGCCGAGCGCATGCTGGGCCACGCCGCCGCCGACATGACCAGCGGCGCCAGCATCGATGGACTGCACGACGATGCCGAGCTGTGGTCGCGCTCGCTGGCGTTGTCGGCGCTGCTGGACCGGCACGTGGCAGCCTCGTTCGCGCAGATCGCGTCCATCGCGACACAGGGTGGCAGCGATATCGCGGAGTGGACCTACGTGAGGCGTGATGGCACCCAGCTGCCTGTCGCGCTGAACGTCAGCGTTCTGCGCGACGAGCAGGGCGAGCCATCGGGTTTCCTGGTCATGGCGGCGGATCTGACCGAGCAGAAACGACGCGACGCCGAGCTTCACCAGGCCATCAGTGCGGCGGAGCAGGCCAACCGGTCCAAGAGCGATTTCCTGGCCAACATGAGCCACGAGATACGCACGCCCATGAATGCGATCCTCGGCATGCTCTATCTGCTGGACCGTGTGGAACTTCCCGCGGTGGCGCTGGACATGGCCCGCAAGATCAACATCGCCGCGCGCTCGCTGCTCAGCATCATCAATGACGTGCTGGACTTCTCGAAGATCGAGGCCGGTCGCATCGATCTGGAGGACGCGCCGTTCGACCTGGCCGAGGTGCTCGACAACGTCGCCGCCCTGATGGCGTCGGCAGTCGACACCAAGGCCGTGGAGATGCTGGTATCGCCCGCCCCCGAGGGCGCCCGCTACCTGCGGGGCGACGCGCTGCGCCTGGGCCAGGTACTGGTGAACCTGGTAAGCAATGCGATCAAGTTCACCGAGCGTGGCGAAGTCGCCCTGACCGTACGCCGGCTGGCGCATGCGGATGCCGGGTTCGCGCGGCTGCACTTCACGGTCGCCGATACCGGCATCGGCATCCCGGCAGCGAAACGGAAGATGATCTTCTCGCCGTTCTCCCAGGTCGATTCGTCGACCACGCGCAAGTACGGCGGCACGGGCCTGGGCCTGAGCATCAGCCATCGGCTGGTCCAGTTGATGGGCGGCGTGCTGGTCGTCGACAGCGAGCAGGACGAAGGCAGCCGGTTCCATTTCGAGGTCGTGTTTCCGCTCACCGACGTGCCCGGCACCGATGCCGCGGCGAAGGACGCCTATCACGTGCTGGTCGTCGACGATCACGACGTGGCGCGCGACAACCTGAGCCTGATCATCAAGGGCTTCGGCTGGACGGCCGAAGCGGCGGACTCGGGCGAACGTGCGCTGACCCTGATCGGCGAGGAGGACGCTGCCGGCTACGACGTAGTGCTGATGGACTGGCAGATGCCCGGGATCGATGGACTGACCGCCGCAGCCGATATCCGGCGGCGGTCGAGCACGTCGCGCCAGCCGATCATCATCATGGTCACCGCATTCGAGCGGAAGCTGGTGGACCACGAAGCACAGCGCGCCTCCGTGGATGCGGTGCTGACCAAGCCCGTCACGGCGTCGGTGCTCTACAACGTGATCAACGAGGTACTGGCACGCCGGGATCCGGGACTGGCGGCCCTGCGCGCCCCTGTCCGCAGTGGCCGACGCCTGGCGGGTTACCGGCTGCTGGTGGTCGACGACAGCGAGATAAACCTGGAAGTGGCCAACCGCATCCTCGAAGGCGAAGGCGCACGGGTGGAGCGGGCGTCCGATGGCCGCGAGGCGGTGGCCAGACTGCAGGCCGACCCCGATCGCTTCGACGCGGTGCTGATGGACGTGCAGATGCCGGAGATGGACGGCTACGAGGCGACCCGGCGCATTCGCGCCTCGCCCGACCTGGCCGGACTGCCTGTCATCGCATTGACCGCCGGCGCCTTCAAGCCACAGCAGGACGCCGCCCTCGACGTCGGCATGAACGCGTTCATCGCCAAGCCCTTCGAGGTCGACGACCTGATCGCGACCATCGTGCGCTGCGCGCCGCGGAGGTACGCCCTGCAGCCTGATGGCGAGATGAAGGCAGCCTCGGGCATGCGTGCCGGGCCTGTCCCCGATGGCGTGGATCCGCAACGGCTGGATGTGGAGAAGGGCCTGGCCTACTGGCGCGACGAGACGCCCTACAAGCGGTATCTGCTGCAGTTTTCCCGTCGCTACGGCGGGGCCGTGGATGCGCTGCAGGCGAGCCTGGAACGGCACGACACCATGCAGGCCTGCTCTGATATCCACCGCATGCGCGGCGCCGCGGCTTCGCTCGCCCTGCCCGGTCTGGTGGCGATCTGCGCCCGGATCGAGGACCAGTTGCGGCAGGGCGCCAGCGTGACGGAGCTGCTTCCGGAGCTGCGCCTGACGTTGCAGGAGACGATGGACGATGTCGCGCGCTACGTGCCCCCCGACCCGAGCACCGATGATGCGGCGGCGACCTGTCCGGACGCGGACCCGGTCGCGTCGCTGCAGGATTTTCTGCACGCACTCGACGGCGACGATCCCAAGGCCATCGAAACATCGCTCGCCGGCCTGGCGGCTCGCCTGCCCCGCGTCGAGCGCGAACGCATGGCGATGGCGGTCGAAGAGTTCGATTATCGGGCTGCGGAGCGGCACGCCCGCTCGCTGCTGGATGCATGGCAGCGCGGCGACATCCCGCCGGACACGACAGGGGAATGATGCATGCCCAACGGACCTATCCTTTGCGTCGACGACGAGCCGAACAATCTGGCGCTGTTCCGGCAGATCCTGGGCGAGGACCATCGCCTCGTGCTCGCCCGTGACGGCGTGCAGGCGTTGCGTGCGGTAGAGAAACATGCGCCCAGCCTGATCCTGCTGGACGTGGAGATGCCCGGCATGGATGGCTACGAAGTCGCATGGGCATTGAAGGCGCACAGCGGCACCGAGCACATTCCGATCATCTTCGTCACCGCGTTGGACCGGGAAGTGGACGAACGTACCGGCTTCGCCTGCGGCGGCGTGGACTACATCACCAAGCCGGTGTCGCCCTTCATCCTGCGCGCGCGCGTCAATACGCATCTCTCGCTGGTCCGCACCTCGGCACTGAACAGGAGCTACCAGGATGCGATCCAGATGCTCGGCGTGGCAGGCCACTACAACGATTCCGATACCGGCGCGCACATCTGGCGCATGGCGGCCTACGCCCGCGTGCTGGCCGAAGCGGTCGGCTGGGATAGCGGGCGTGCCCAACTGCTGGAACAGGCCGCACCGATGCACGACACCGGCAAGATCGGGATACCCGACGAGATCCTGAAGAAGCCGGGGAAGTTGAACCCGCGCGAATGGTCCACGATGAAGCGTCACACCGAGATCGGCTTCGAGATCCTGAGTCGCAGCCGAGCGCCGCTGTTCCAGCTTGCGGCGGAAGTGGCGCTGAACCACCACGAACGCTGGGACGGATCAGGCTATCCGCGCGGCCTGTCCGGCAGCGAGATTCCCGAATCCGCACGCATCGTCGCCGTCGCCGATGTTTTCGATGCGCTGGCGACACGACGGCCGTACAAGGACCCTTGGCCACTCGACGTGGTGATCTCCAAGATCACCGAGGACAGCGGCAGCCACTTCGAGCCGCGGCTGGTCGACGCGTTCCTCGCGTCCATGCCGCGCATCCTTCAGGTCAAGACGCATTGGGACCAGCGGGAAACTCCGGATGGCGATGTGCTGCCCGAGGCGTCGTGATTCTGCGGGTCCCGAGGCGATGCCGCGGAGCGCACGTGCCGACACCCTGACGGCCGACTTCGTGCTGACTTCACACGGCCCCCGCCGCCGGCACATCATCCCAGCCCAGCATGTCGCCCGGCGCCCTGCGGGCGGGAGGAACGAAGATGACCAGCGATACGATGCCTGAAGCAAATGCCTGTATCCGCGTGCTGCGCCCGCTGTCGTGGGGCGGCGCGCTGGCCCTGCTGGCGCTGCCATGGGTGGCGATGCGTTTCACCGACGAGGTGGCGTGGACCGGCCGCGATTTCGCGCTGTTCGGCGCGATGCTGCTGGTCGCCTGCCTCGCCTTCGAGGCAGCCCTGCGCGTGGCGCGCGTGCCGGCCCATCTGCTGGCGAGCCTGCTGGCCATCGGCACCGCCTTCTTGCTGGTGTGGGCAAACCTCGCCGTCGGCATCGTCGACGAACCGGAGCATCCGGCGAACCTGCTGTTTGCCGCGGTGCTGCTGGTGGGCGTCATCGGCGCCGCGATCTCGAGACTTCAGGCGCGCGGGATGGCGCTCACGCTGTCCGCGATGGCGGCGCTGCAGGTCGTGAGTGGCGCGATTGCCGTGTGGATCGCGTCGCAGACACCGGCGCTATTCGTCCTGGCCTTCACCGGCCTCTGCACCGCGGCGTGGCTGGCGGCAGCCGTGCTGTATCGCAAGGCTGCCGTGGCCCAGTGACGACGATCAACGCGGCTTCATGTGCCACAGCGCATTGACGATGATCCAGCGGTCGCCGTAGCGACCCATGTGGAAGTGATCGACGAACCACGGCGTCTCCAGCCTCACGGCGGCAGTTTCGGCGGTGACGTCGAGGATGCGGCAGCTGCGGTTCCACTGCTCCTTCGGCGTCTTCAGCACGCCCTGGCGCGTGAGCGAGACCAGCTCCTCCTTCGACATGCGGCGAAGGCCGAGGCGTTCGTCGGGCGTGTCGCCGGTCACCGCGCGCTTGGCCAGGTCAGGATGCAGGGCGCGCGCGACGCGCGCGGGATCGCCTTCCAGCTGGCCGTCCACGTAATCCAGGCAGGTGGCTTCGATGGCGGCCAGGGTGGCGGCATCCACCATGGGCGCGGGCGAGGTGGCGGCGGTGGCGGCCATGAGCAGGGACAACAGGGACATGCGGCGTCCTTCGTATGCGGGGATGGGGCCCTATCGCGCCCGTCTCCTGGCACGGGAACGGGCGTCGTGGCGGGCCATCCTCGCCGGCCTCGCATGCATTCCGCACGTGCCGGAAGTCCGCCGGCCTACAGGTAGCCGGCATGCAAGGGCGGATGGTCCCAGTCGTCGCGGCGACCGTCCTCGTACTGCACGGGAATGGCAGCGAACCGGGCGTCGTCCAGGCCATCCAGGGTGGCGACGTTGACCGCGTGGAACCAGCCGTTGAAGGGCGCCATCTCCAGATAACCCTTGCTGAAACCACGCACGCCGCAGTGGCGGCAGAAGTAGTGGTGGACATGGCCTTCGGGCCACCCGGAGGCACGCGCGCGGTAGTCGGACAGCGCGTCGACGCCCTGCAGCAGGCGGAAGCGGTCCTCGCCCAGCACGAACACCTTCCACATGCGGGTCTTCAGGCAGAAGCTGCAGTTGCAGCGCCGCGTGCCGGCGGACAGGTCCAGGTCGCACGCGTAGCGCACGGCGCCGCAATGGCAACTGCCGGAATAGGTGTGCACGGCGGTCTCCTCCCGTTCTGTCGTGGATGTGAAGACGACGAGCGGGCAGTACCGGAATCGACAGCGGCCGCGCTCAGGGCAGCCAGAGCTTCTCGAGTTCGCGGAAGCCCCATTTCTCCGGCGACTCGATGCCGATGATGCGCTCACGGCCGTCGGTGGTGGCCAGGTCGATGTCGGCCAGCAGCAGGTGCGTGCGCGACTTGGCGGAGTAGAACACGCGCACGCGCGGCGCCAGCAGCGTGGCGGGGTTCTGTTCCACCACCACCGCCAGCCGCTCGCTGGACAACCGCACCAGCGTGCCCACCGGGTAGATGCCGAGGCTGCGCACGAAAGCTTTCAACAGCGCAGGGTCGAAGTGGCCCTGCCAACTGGCCATCCGGCGCAGCGATTCGCCCGGGTCCCAGCCGTTCTTGTAGGGGCGGTTGGAAGTGACGGCGTCGTAGACATCGCAGATGGCGCCCATGCGGGTGAGCACGGGCAGCGCGGCGCCCGGCAGCCGGTTGGGGTAGCCGGTGCCGTCCATGCGCTCGTGATGATGGCGGGTGATGTGCAGCACACCTGCCTGGGTGACGCCGCCTTCGCGCAGCAGGCGCTCGCCGTGCACGGGATGCTGGCGGATGACATCGAATTCGTCGTCAGTCAGCTTGCCGGGCTTGTTGAGCACGTGCAGCGGCATGGCCGCCTTGCCCATGTCGTGCAGCAGGCCGCCGAGCGCGGCCTCGTGCAGGTCGGGGCCGGACAGGCCGATCTCGCGCCCCAGCATCACCATCAGGGCGCTGACCGCGACCGAGTGCAGGTAGGTGTAGCTGTCGGCGTCCTTCAGCCGTGCCACGCTGACCAGCGCGGTGGGATGGCGGTCGACCGAGCCGGTGATGTCCCCGATCAGCGGCAGCACATGGCCGGGATCGACGCCACGGCCCATGCGCACTTCGCGGAACATGGCCTCCACCGCGTCGCGGGCCTCGCCGCAGATGCGCCGGGCGCGGGCCAGTTCGGAGGTGAAATCGGCGGGGGCGTCGGGCAGCAGGACCCGGCGCCGCTCCGCGGGCGCGGCGGCATCGGCATCGGCTTCGCTGGAGATGACGGCAGCGCCATCGGCCGGCTCGGCAGCAGCCACGGGCGCCTGCAGGTCCGCTTCCCAGCCGCCACGCGACAGGTCCACGACCACCTGTTCCACGCCGCTGTCCTGCAGCTGTGCCAGCCGCTCCTCGTCCACCACGAACGAGGTCCGCCAGAAGGGATGCTGCATCCATGGGCCGAGCAGTTTCTGCACGTGCATGCCCGGCCGGAGCTCTGCAACATCGAGTGTCTTCAGCATGTACGACTCCACCGACCGGGGTCGGTTACGCTCTGCGTTCCGGCGGTGCCGGCGGGACAGCCCGACCGTCCCGGCATCGATATCGGCACGGGAGGCCGGATGCTGAAGACCTATACGGGGAGTTGCCATTGCGGGGCGGTCCGCTTCGAGGCGGACATCGACCTGACCCAGCCGACCTACCGGTGCAACTGCTCGATCTGCCGGCGCAACCGGTTCTGGCCGGCCATCGTCACGCCGGACCGCTTCCGCCTGCTGGCCGGCGATGACGAGCTGACCGAGTACCGGTTCAACAGCCTGCGCAACTCGCACCACTTCTGCCGGACCTGTGGCGTGCGCCCGTTCGGGATCGGCAACAACGTGCCGGGCGGGGAGCGCATCTACGGCGTCAACCTGGGCTGCCTGGAGAATGTCACGCCCGAGGAACTGGATGCCGCGCCGGTCACTTACGTGGATGGTGCACACGACCGCTGGCAGGAAACGCCCGACTACACGCGTTACCTTTAGCGCGACGCGCGTCCGTCCGTCATGCAGTTGCCACAGTGATACGACCTTTTTGCTAGGCTGGGGCCACATCACCACCCAGCCACGTGCAGGGACTTACCGTGAGCATTCCGTCCGACTATCTGGAAAACGTTTTCAACGACACCACCCACAGCACCTTGCCGCTGCGCCAGCGACCACAGGTGGATCTCTGCCGCCGCGGCGAGATCCGGGCGGAGAAGTTCCTGGATGCGGCCACCGAGGTATTCGCGGAGAAGGGCTACCAGCATGCGCGCCTGAGCGAGATCGTGGCGCGCGCCGGCGGTTCGCTGGCCACGCTGTACCGCATCTTCGGCGATAAGGAAGGCCTGGCCTGCGCCATCCTCGAGCGGCGCATGGACATGCACATCCACGTGCTCAGCGATCTCAACCTGACCGAACTGTCGCCCGAACAGGCGCTGCGCCGGGTGGCGATCCGGATGGCGCAGCTGATGGCCGGCCGCGACTCGCAGGTGGTGTACCGCATCGTGATCGGCGAAGGGCAGTCGTTCCCGGCGCTGCGCGACTGGTTCTTCGACCATGTGGTGGCGTCGATCCGGCAGACGCTGGAGGACTACTTCGAGCAGCAGGTCGCCGCCGGGCGCCTGCAACTGCCCTCGCCCAAGGCGGCCGCGGCCCAGTTCTACATGAGCCTGTTCGGCGACCAGGTGGTGCGGCTGGCCGCCGGCAGCACCCACATGCCCGACGTCGACACGCTGGAAGCGCAGGCGCTGGCGTCGGTGGACCTGTTCCTGCGGGGCGCACTGCCGCGCTGATCCGGCGCACCTTCACCCCGTCCTGTCGGGCGGGCTGCCAGCATCCCCGCATCGAACACCGGCGGGGCGTGCATGGATCTGAAAAGTGGTTACCCCTTCTGGGCGGTCAGCAACGGGCTGATGCAGGCGTTCCCGCAGCTGGACGCCGACCATCGCTGCGACGTGGCGGTGCTCGGCGGCGGCATCACCGGTGCGCTGATCGCCGATGAGCTGGTGCAGCATGGCTTCGATGTGGCGGTGCTGGAGCAGCGCGACATCGGCTGGGGCAGCACCGCCGCCAGCACCGCGCTGCTGCAGTACGAGATCGACACGCACCTGGTCGACCTGGCCAAGCGCCACGGTGAAGACAATGCCGCCCTCGCCTATCGCGCCTGCGCCGACGCCATCGACCAACTGCACGAGGTCGCCTCGGCCTGGCGCGACGTCGGTTTCGCCCGCAACCGCAGCCTGTACTACGCCAGCCGGCGCCGCGATGTCGGCAGCCTGGAAGAAGAGTGCGCCGCACGGCAGAAGCACGGACTGGAGGTGGAACTGCTGTCGTCCGAGCGCGTGCGCGACGATTACGGCTTCGATGCGCCTGCCGCCCTGCTCAGCCGGCAGGCCGCACGCGTGGATCCGTACCGCCTGACCCATCGCCTGCTGCAGCGGCTGCAGAAACAGGGCGCCTCGGTCTTCGACCGGACCCGCGTGGACGACATCGCCACCACCACGCGAGGCGTGGCGCTGCGCACCGATACCGGCCTGACCGTGCGCGCGTCGTACTTGGTGGTGGCCGCGGGCTACGCCAGCCAGCACTGGCTGAAGAAATCCGTGGCCCGCAACCGCAGCAGCTATGCCGTCATCAGCGATTCGCTGCCGGAAGCGGCGCTGGGCTTTCTCGCCGACACGCTGCTGTGGGAAACCGCGCGCCCCTACCTGTATGCGCGCACCACCTCCGACCGCCGGCTGCTGCTGGGCGGCGAGGACGATGCCGTGGACATCCCTGCCAAGCGCGACGCCCGCGTGGACAAGAAGGCACAGACGTTGCTGAAGCGGCTGCATCGCCTCTTTCCCGAACTGGCACTGACCCCGGCGTTCTCCTGGGCCGGCACCTTCGCCGAGACCGAGGATGGCCTGCCGTTCTTCGGTCCGCACCCGCAGTGGGGACCGCGGGTGCACTTCGCGATGGCCTACGGCGGCAACGGCATCACCTACAGCATGCTCGGTGCCGGCCTGCTGCGTGCGTTGATCGAGCGGCGCCGGCACGCCCTGTGGCCGCTGTTCTCGTTCGACCGGCTGGAACGCTGAACGAGGCGCGCTCGCTTCGCTTCCGTTGACGCTGCCGTCATGCCGCGATTACGTGCCGCGTCGCACGCTGGCATCGCACCCTCACAGGAGCGCCGTCATGCCTCGTGGTGACAAATCCGCCTACACCGACAAACAGAAGCGCCAGGCCGAACACATCGAAGCCTCCGAACGCGCGCAGGGACGCTCGAAAGACGAAGCCGAGCGCATCGCCTGGGCCACCGTCAACAAGCAGGATGGCGGCGGCAAGAAATCCGGATCAGGACGGGCCAGACCTCATTGATGCGACTACGCTGACCGCGAGGGCCACCAGCCCTTGCCGGTCATGGCGTATCGATCCGCAGCGCGCTCGAACGGATTGCGCACGCTGACGCCGCCGCACACCAGATAGACCGGCAGGAACAGCGGCCCCAGCACCATGTACTGGTAGACGTGCGCGCGCTCATGGTCGCCCAAGCGGATGCGCGGGTGCTGCGTGCGTCCGGCGCGGTGCTCGTAGGTGATGCATTCGGATTCCAGCGTCTCGCCGGTGTGCAGGATGGTGTTGCCGAAGGTGATGGCGCCCCCCGGTCCCCACGGCCAGCGATGGAAGACGAGGGCGAAATCGCGCCGGCTCCATTCCGCACGCGCGCCGAACGGCATGCCGGCGGCGCCGGCGATCAGCCCGATCAGCGAATTGGGCACCGCCCAGACGACACCGAGCACACGTGCGATCCACAGCCCCGCTGGCGCCATGGCTCAATCCTGTTCGTTGGGCATCAGCAGCCAGAGGATCAGATAGACCAGGATGCCCGGGAACGCCGCCGATGCGATCGACACGATCACGAACAGCACGCGCAGCAGCGTGGCGCTCCAGCCATAGCGGTGCGCAATGCCGCCCATCACGCCGGCGATCATGCGGTCGTTCAACGAGCGTGCGAACGGTTTGGAACGCGTGTCGTTCATCGCCAGCCACTCCGCGTCATGGTCCGCGGCCAGTCTAGCGCGTCAGCGGACCGGCGCGCCTGAACCACGCAGCGCCGCCAGCTTCGCCCTGAACCAGGTGGCCGCCGGCTGTGTAGGCTGGCCGGGACAGCGCACCTGGTAGGCACGTCCGCTGATGCTGCTCTTGCTGGCGGCACGCTCGATGAACAGCTCGGCGGTGTCGGCCAGGTCGCGCTTGAGCAGGTAGTCGTACTTGCGCTGCAGATGCTTGCGCGCTTCTTCACGCCCGTGCCACGTGCCGTTGCGCTGGAACTCGCACGACGAGGCCGACAGCGCATCCATCAGCCCCTGGATCTCGCGCTTGGCGGTTGGTGAAGGTGCGGCCGGCGCAGAGCTGGCGAAGGCGAGCAGACAGAGGATGGTGAGCAGGTATCGATGCATGGCGACAGTCTATGTCAGCGAGGGTGAGCGGCACATGCCGCCCCGCCGTTGTGGGAGCGACGTGAGTCGCGATCGCTACCGGTTATCGTGATGAAGCATGCGTCGAAACGCGCCCGTCAGGCGAACGATAGGATCGATGAAGCACGGGGTCGGGCGATCGCGACTTACGTCGCTCCCACAAGAGCAAACACGCACGCGCCTACCGCGCGCGTTGCCCCAGCCAGTGATGGATCGCCGTCGGCACTTCGCGCTGCGCACGGCTGGACACGTAGATGCCGATATGGCCACCCTTGAAGCTCAGCTCGGTGTAGTCGGCGGTGCCAACCACGTCCTTCAGCGCGCGCGAGGCATCCGGCGGCACCAGGTGGTCCTGTTCGGCGTAGATGTTCAGCACCGGCATGTCGACGAAACCCAGGTCCACCGCTTCGCCGCCGATCTCGATGCCGCCCTTGATGAAGCCGTTGCGCTGGTAGAACTGCTTGATGAACTGGCGGAAGGCTTCGCCTGCCAGGTCCGGAGAGTCGAAGATCCACTTCTCCATACGCAGGAAATCCTCGATGGCACGCTTGTCGTCCAGGATGTCGACCAGCCCCACGTACTTCTGCAGGTTCAGCCGGAACGGCTTCAGCATCAGGTAACAGGCATTCATCATGTCGGCCGGCACGTTGCCCAGCGCATCGACGAACAGGTCCACGTCCAGCTCGCGCGTCCAGTGCGAGAGCATGTTGTCCGGCGTGTGGAAATCCACCGGCGTCACCATGGTGATCAGGTTCTTGACCTTCTCCGGGTGCAGCGAGGCGTAGCACAGCGAGAACGCGCCGCCCTGGCAGATGCCCAGCACGTTGACCGCGTCGCGGCCGCTGCTGTCGCGCAGGTGGTCCACTGCGCCGTCGATGAAGCGGTTGATGTAGTCGTCCAGTTCGAGGAAGCGGTCGGACCGGTCGGGGTAGCCCCAGTCGATGACGTAGACATCTTCGCCCTGCGCCAGCAGGCCCTTCACCAGCGAGCGGTCGTGCTGCAGGTCCACCATGTACGGCCGGTTGACCAGCGCGTAGACGATCAGCAGCGGGATTTTCGCCGTCGGCGCCTTCTCGCCGATGAAGCGGTACAGCACCACCTTGCCGTCGCGCCAGACTTCCTGCTTCGGCGTGGCGCCGTAGTGCACCTCCTCGACCTCCGGCAGCGTGTGCAGGCCGGCGGAGAGCTTCTGCGTCAGCGTGGTGGCCTCGTGGGCCAGTGCTTCGGCGGTGAAGTTGAGCGGCCCGTTCATTTGCCGCTACCCCGCTTGGCCTTCTTGCCTGCCTTCGGCTTGTCCGCGGTGGCCGCGCGCGTCGCGTTGCGTGCCACCCAGTCCTTCATCGATACCACCGAGCCAGGCGCGGGCTTCGCGCTCGATGCGGGCGCAAGCTTCTTGGCTGCTTTCTTCGTCACCGGCGCCTTCGGCAGCGCCTTGGCAGCGCGCTTCTTCGCCTTGGCAGGTGCGGCGGCCTTGCCAGTCGCCACCGGCGCACGCGCCGTTCTTGTCGCCACTGGCGCAGCTGCGGCCACGGCGCGGCGAGCCCGCTTCTTCGGTGCCGCTTTCGTGGCGGCGGCACGCTTCTTCGCTGCGGCCTTGGGCGCTGGCGCCGGCTTGCGCCGGGCCGGCGCGCGCTTCCTGGCCGGCTTCGGCGTTGCGGCCGCCGGAGCCGGCGGCGGGGCTTCCGCGGCAACCGGAGCGTCGGCAGGTGCGGGTTGCCGCTGGACGGGCGCGCGGCGCACGGGGGCCGACTGCTGCGCACGCGTCAGCTTGCGCAGTGCGCGTTCCAGTTCGACGACCTTGCGGTGGGCGGAGTCGACTTCGGTGCGGGTCGGCATGCCGAACAGCGTGCAGACCTGTTCGACCTCGCGCTGCACGCCGAGGCGCAACCGCGCCTGCGCGTTGGCCAGGCCACCGTAGGCATGGCGGAAGTCGTTGGACATCGCCACCTGTGCGTAGGCTTCTTCGGCCGCATCGATCCAGAGGTCGAACAGCGCGCGGGCGTTCTGCAGCTGGCGGCCGGGTTCGGCGTGTTCCTCCAGCTTGCGCTCGAAGCGCGCAAACGCATCCTGCGCCACCTGCAGCATCAGCTGGTCGTACTCGCCGACCTGTCGCTGGTAGTCCTGGTAGGCCTGCGCCAGTTGCTGCCAGCGCTCCTGGTGCTCGCGCGACAGGCCGAACGTGGGCAGGTGCATCCAGCGGTCGCCGTCGCGCTGCAGGTTGTCCAGCCAGGGGCGCACCTGCTGCATCCAGCCGTCCATGCCGTGCGCGCCGCCCTGCATGCTGCGGAAGATGTCGGCGAACGGGTTGTGCGCCGGGGTGGGTTCGGCCATGCCCAGCGCCGAACGCCAGGCGCGACCGATGTCGGTGGCGTCATGGTCGCGGCCGGTGAACTGCGCGGCGACCTGCTGCATCTGCCCGAACCACTGCCCTGCCTGTCGCTGGAACCGGCCGACGGCCTCGTCGACCTGCGGCTGCCCGCCGGGCACCAGCTTCGACCACCAGTCGACCGTCTGCTGCCAGCCCGGGGCCACGCCCGGCATGGCCATCGTCGGCGTTGCGCCGGACTGCCGCAGGGCATCGCCCCACAGACTCCAGTACTGCTGGGCCACCGATTCGAAATCGCCCGGCCACGGTGGAACGGAATTTGCCATGTGCCCTCCCTTCCCGACCGATTCTAGCCGCGGCAGGCCGCGCGTGCATGACGCGCCCTCACCTCACGGTGCTCAGGGCTTGGGAATGCGCAGCGTCTTGCTGATCATCAGCGTGCCGGACACCGCATACAGCAGCACCAGCGGGTGCAACAGCCAGGGCCCCAGCTTCACCTCGCCCAGCCACAGCTGCGGGCCCACGTGGCCCAGATAGGCCGCGATGGCCAGCAGCACCACCAGCACCAGACTGGTGGGGATGGGCGTGCCCTCGAAGAACTTCACCTTGTCGCCGCCGTCGGCCAGCGTCTCGGCGGTGACGTTGTAGCGCGCCAGCCGGCTGACGCCGCAGGCCACGAAGTACGACAGCACCAGCCAGTCCCAGCCGCCCTGCATGCCGCAGGCGTAGGCCAGCGCCGCCGGCGCCACGCCGAAGGAGATCACGTCGGCCAGCGAATCCAGTTCCCGCCCCAGCACCGAGGCCTGCTTGCGCCAGCGCGCCACGCGTCCGTCCAGCGCATCGAAGATGAAGGCCAGCGGGATCAGCGCCATGCCGATCATCAGGTCGCGCAGGATGCCCTCCTGCAGGAAGCGCATCGAGGCGAACACCGCGCCGGTGCCGCAGAACGCATTGCCCAGCGTGAACCAGTCGGCCAGCTGGAAGTCGCGGATCATCGAGAAGTGTCGGGACATGGGGGCGGGCGCGACCGGAACGGGCCTACAGAGTAAGCCGAACCGGGTGAAACCGTTGTGGGTGGGACTCGGCTCCTCGTTGTGGGAGCGACGTAAGTCGCGATCGAACGGAGTCCTGATAGCCGGAATTCCCGGTCGCCTCCCACAAGACCGGTGGTCCATTCGCGACTTACGTCGCTCCCACAGCTGTCGATAGCTACCTCGGAATCGCCAACTGGCTGGCCTCAACGCTGCCCGCGCCCCGCGGCTGCGCACTGATCAACGCATTCGCCGGCAGCTCGCGGCTGCCATCCAGCGTGGCATCGACCTGGTCCAGCGCCGCGTAGACATAGGGGAGCAATGGCACATAGCGCGTGCCGTACGCCGGCAGCGCAAGGAAGCCATCGAAGTGCTGCGCATGCCGCACCTGCCAGTAGCGCACGTCGGGGTTGGCGGCGCGTGCGGCCTCCACGTAGGGCGCGCTGGAGAAGGCCGGCGGCACCAGTCCATCGTCCAGACCATGGATCACCACCACCGGGCGGCGCGTCTTCGGGAAGCGCGCCGCGGTCTGCGCGATGCCGGCCTGCACCCGGCGTGCATCGTCGCTGCTGCCGGTCTGCAGCGCGCGCAGGCACTGCAGGCCCGGCAGGGTGAAGTCCGGCGCGGCGAGCTTCATGTCGACGATACCGACCCCGGCCCCCGGCGGAATCCCGCTGCCCTCGGACCACCATGCGGCGCGCTCGGCGGCACTGGCGGCGCGTGCGCTGAAATCGGCGTCCTGCGCCGAGAACGCAAAGCCGCACGGATGCTCGCCCACGCCGTAGCGTCCGTACGCGGAGGCGTATGTCACCGCGACCGCGCGCCACAGGTCGAAGCCGACGCTGAGCGCGCCGGCCACCAGCGCTTCGTCGGTCCAGCCGTTCGCCTTTAACTGCGAACGCGCCGATGCCGCCTGCGCCTTCGCATCCGCGCCGGTCACCAGGCCGGCCGCTTTCAACGTGGCGCAGCGCGCCACCCACAGCGGTTCGACCTGCGCGCGAAGCGGCGGCTGCGGCAGCGCATCCGCCGGCAGGTCCAGCAGCGCGCACGGCATCAGCAAGGCGGCTTCGGTGGTGTAGTCGTACAGCGAGCGCGCCCCCGGCGCATCGGCCGCATGGATGTTGGGCTCGCCGGCGACCACCGCGTCCAGCCAGCCGCCCTCCTCTTCGCTGGCACGCAGCACCGCGCCGCCGCCATTGGAAATGCCCACGGCGATCACGCGGGTGTTGTCGAAGCGGAACGGCGCGGCCTGCGGAAAGGCATGGTCGAGCGACGCCAGCGCAAACTCGGCGGCCTGCTTCACGTGCCGGCCCCAGTCCGCTTCCGGATTGTCCTTGGAATGCGCGTGCTTGACCGCCACGCCACTGGCGCCGACCGGTGCGTCGGGCACGAAAGCGAGCGTGTCGACACCCAGTTCGCCGACCGTGCCGTCCTCGCGCGCGCCACGCTGCTCATCCAGATCGAAGTAATCGGTGCCCGCGCCCTTGTCGGTGTAGGCGACCGCGCACCCCTTCGGCAGCGCCCAGGGCGCCGCCACGGCGATGGCGCCGTAAACACCACGCGAACCGGACGAGGCGGTGACGACGACACAGCGCTTGGTGGTGTCGAAATTGTCAGGCACCTGCACCAGCACGCGATGCGGCTGGGACGCACCCGGCACTTTCGCCAGTGCGGAATACTCGCGTCCCGGCACGCTGGCCACGCTGCCATAGGCCTGACCGTAGCCGCCGGTCAGCGACAGATCGGCGATGCCGCGCCAGTTCGCCCAGACCGCGCGGCGGCGCAGTTCGGCCGGGGTCGGGTTGGCCGGGTCGGCGAACGCGGGCGCCGCCATCGCCCGCAGGCCGTCCAGGCCCAGGCCGGCGGTGAGCAGGTCGTCGCTGCCACGGTGCTCGGTGACGCGCTGGGGCTGGATCATGTGGGCCACCGCTTCAGGCTTGGAGGGGGCGCTGCTGCAGGCCGCCAGGGCCGCGCCGAGCAACACACCACAGGCAATGCGCGTCTTCGCGTTCATGCGTGAAAAGCATCCAGGGTTCCGGTCAATGCCACGAAACTACGCTTCGCGAGAAGCGCCGTCATCGTACTTTGGTACCACGAAGCGCGCGCGCCTGCCTGCTACCCTAGCGACGACACGCAGGAGTTCCCCATGCAGCCCACCCACACCCTCCTCATCACCGGCGCGGCCAGCGGCATCGGCGCTGGCATCGCCGCGCAGCTCGCCGAAGCCGGTCGCCACGTGATCGTCAGCGACCTCAACTTCGAGGCGGCCGAAGCGGTCGCCACGCAGATCCGCACTGAAGGCGGCTCCGCCGAGGCGGTCGCCCTGGACGTCACTTCGCAGGACAGCATCGAGGCCGCACTGGCCACGATCTCGCGGCCGATCGACGTACTGGTCAACAACGCCGGCCTGCAGCACGTCTCGCCGCTGGAGGACTTCCCGATCGAGAAGTGGGACTTCCTGGTGCAGGTGATGCTGGTCGGCGTGGCCCGACTGACCCGCGCGGTGCTGCCCGGCATGCGCGAGCGCGGCTTCGGCCGCATCGTCAACATCGGCAGCATCCACGCCCTGGTCGCCAGTCCGTACAAGAGCGCCTACGTCGCCGCGAAGCACGGTCTGGTCGGCTTCTCCAAGGTACTGGCGCTGGAAACCGCCGACACCGACATCACCATCAACACGGTCTGTCCCAGCTACGTGAAGACCCCGCTGGTCGACAAGCAGATCGCCGACCAGGCGCGCACGCGCGGCATCTCCGAGGTCGACGTGGTCAGCCAGGTGATGCTGAAGCCGATGCCGAAGGGCGTGTTCATCGGCCTGGACGAACTGGCCGGCATCACCGCCTTCCTCACCTCGCCCGCCGCCCGCAACATCACCGGCCAGACCATCGTGGTGGATGGTGGCTGGACCGTGCAATGAGGCGAGTGGATAGTGGAGAGGAGTGAGGAGTGAGCCAAAGCCCAGCTCCTCGCGGTGGCCTTTCCTCACTCCTCACTTCTCCCCACTCACGCCTCACCTGATGCCTAACCTGCTGATCGCCGATGACCATCCGCTGTTCCGCGCCGCCCTGCGCGGGGCCGCTGCGGATGCCGTGGCGCAGCTGACAGTGCGCGAGGCCGAATCACTGGACGGCGTAATCGCCACGCTGGAAGCGCACGACGACATCGACCTGGTCCTGCTCGACCTGCACATGCCCGGCAACCACGGGCTGGCGGGACTGGCGGCGATCCGCGCGCAGTTCCCCGCGGTCGCGGTGGCGGTGGTGTCGGCGAACGACGACCCGCGCGTGGTGCGCCGTGCGCTGGACCATGGCGCCGCCGGTTACCTGCCGAAGAGTTCGGGGCTGGATGAGCTGCGCGATGCGATCCGTAGCGTGCTCGCTTGCGAACAATGGCTGCCCGCCTCCTTGCGCGGTGCGGTCGCCCGTTCGCAGTCCTCCGCGCACGACACCGACCTGGCCGCTCGCCTGGCCAGCCTGTCGCCGCAACAGTTCCGCGTACTGACGCTGGTGGCGCAGGGCCTGCTGAACAAGCAGATCGCCGACCGCCTCGACGTGCAGGAGCGCACCGTGAAAGCCCATCTCTCCGCGATCTTCGACCGCCTCGGCGTGCGCAACCGAACCCAGGCCGGCGTCGTGTTGCGCGAACTGGAACTGGCGGATCCTGCACGGCAGATCGAGTAAGCCCGGATCGTCATCCCGGCGCAGGCCGGGACGGCGGCGCGGCAACCGTCATCCCTGCGCAAGCCAGGACCCAGTGTCTTTCGCTTCCCATGCTCGAGAGCGATGCAAGTCGCTGGGTCCCGGCGTTCGCCGGGATGACGGCACTACTTCTCGCCCTCGAGGACGTCATCCCAGCGCACGCTGGGATCCATTTGCGCTTTTGCGGTTGCTCTGCGTCGGATCTGATACGACGCACTGGAATGCTAAGAAGCAAGAGCAAGATGGGTCCCAGCGTTCGCTGGGACGACGGCTGGGGAATCGTCATCCCGGCGCAGGCCGGCACCCAGTGTCTTCGGCTTTCCATGCTTGCGAGCGCTACACGTCGCTGGGTCCCGGCTTTCGCCGGGATGACGGCACTACTTCTCACCCTCGAGGAGGTCATCCCTGTGCACGCTGGGATCCATTTGCGCTTTTGCGTTTGCTCTGAGTCGGACGTGTACCAAACAAGATCAAAATGGGTCCCAGCCTTCGCTGGGACGACGGCGCGGGATTCGTCATCCCGGCGCAGGCCGGCACCCAGTGTCTTTGGCTTTCCATGCTTGCGAGCGCTACATGTCGCTGGGTCCCGGCTTTCGCCGGGATGACGGCACTACTTCTCACCCTCGAGGACGTCATCCCAGCGCACGCTGGGATCCATTTGCGCTTTTGCGGTTGCTCTGCGTCGGATCGGATAAGACGCGCTGGAATGCTACGAATCAAGAGCAAGATGGGTCCCAGCGTTCGCTGGGACGGCGGTGCGGGAACCGTCATCCCGGCGCAGGCCGGGACCCAGTGTCTTTCGCTTCCCATGCTTGAGAGTGCTGCACGTCGCTGGGTGCCGGCTTGATCCGCCATTCGGCGGTTGAAAACCGCGGGGATGACGGAACACCGCCATTGCGTGAAACCTTCATTGCCGTGAGACCGCCATCGGCGATGATCATAATTTCGCCACCCATCTTGACAGCCTTGCGCCGCAACGCGTGCAGATGCTTATCCACATGTTGGTCGACAGACCATCCACACCCGGTGTGGACAACCCGGACACCGCATCGTCATGGCCTGGTCAAAAATTCGCCACACATCTTGACAGGCTTGCGACACAAGGCGCCGGCGCGGTTATCCACACGGTTTCCCACGCGCTCTCCACATGGCGTGTGGACAAGCGTCAGCCGTGGAACACAAGGCGGCCTGGTGCAGGAGCGACGTCAGTCGCGACCGGGATACGAGGCGATCCTGTCGCTTTCGCCAGGCAGGATCGCCAGAGAGTTGTTTCCCCGGTCAAGGTCCTCCATGGATAAGGATCCGAAGTCCGCGGTCCGCGGTCGCGACTGACGTCGCTCCTACAGGGTCCAGCACGCGGCCTTCAGATGCGCGAATAATCCCACGACACCATGCGGCCATCGCGGTACGGCATGACGCCGTGGAAGCCGCGCGGATCGGCGTCGAACACCAGCGGCAGGAAGTGGCGGTCGCCGTCCCACAACGGCAGGTCCATGATCTTCTCCACCGGCACCCACTCAAGCGTGCCCTCGGGATTGCGCTCGAACGGCGTGCCGCTGTAGGCCGTGACCACGAAGAGGAAACCCAGCCAGTCCTCGCCGTTCTTGCCGAAGCCCGGCCAGCTGATGGTGCCGCGCAGGCGCATCTCGTCGCAGGTGATGCCGGCCTCCTCCAGGATCTCGCGCCGCATGCCGGCCACCACGTCCTCGTCGCGCTCGATCTTGCCACCCAGGCCGTTGTACTTGCCCAGGTGCTGGTCGTCCGGGCGCGCATTGCGATGGATCAGCAGCACCTGCGAACGATCGGGCGACAGCACGTAACCGAGGGTGGCGACGATGGGGGTGTAGGGCATGGAAGAACCTTCTGCGGCGAAGCGCGGATTCTACCCACTCACGCCGTCATCCCGGCGGCATTCAACCGCCGGAGGGCGGGTCAAGCCGGGACCCAGTGCTTTCTGAGCAACCACGAATCCTGGAAATCGAGTCGCTGCGGCCCGGCTTTCGCCGGGATGACGGAACTTCTTCCGCCCCTCGAGGACGTCATCCCAGCGCACGCTGGGATCCATTTGCGCTTCTTGCGGTTGCTCTGCGTCGGATTTGATCCAACGCGCTGGAATGCTACGAAGCAAGAGCAAGATGGGTCCCAGCGTTCGCTGGGACGACGAGACCACTCATCCCTCCAGGACGTCATCCCAGCGCACGCTGGGATCCATTTGCGCTTTTGCGGTTGCTCTGCGTCGGATCTGATACAAGGCGCTGGAATGCTACGAAGCAAGAGCAAGATGGGTCCCAGCGTTCGCTGGGACGACGATGGCGGCTACATCGTTCGCGCCGCCAGCATCCGGTCCAGCACCGACTTCAGCGCCAGCGGCCGCACGGGCTTGGCCAGCAGCGGCAGTTCGGCATCGCGCACGGCGCGGCGGACCGCTTCGGTCTGGTCGGCGCTGAGGATCAGGCAGGGGCGGTGGCCACGCGTGGCACGCAGACGCTGGGCCATCGCAACGCCCGTATCGCCAGCATCCAGGTGGTAATCGAACAGCCACAGGTCGGCCGCCTGTGCACGCAACGCGTCTTCTGCGGCGACGCTGTCCCGGGCGGTGGCGACGCGACATCCCCACCCTTCGAGCACCTGCTGCAAGGCGGACAGCGCAACGGGATCGTTGTCGACTGCCAGCACATGGCGACCGGCGAGGCCCGGCTTGCCGAACGCCACCGGCGCGGCGACGGGTGCGGTCGCCCGCGGCAGATCGACCGCGAAGACGGCGCCGCGCCCCACCCGGCTGCGCAGCGACAACGGCGCGTCCAGCAGCGTGGCGATGCGGTCCGCGATCGACAGTCCGAGCCCCAACCCCTGCCCCGGCACATCGTCGCCGCGCCGGAACTCCTCGAAGATCCGCTGCTGGTCGGCCTGCGCGATGCCCGGGCCGGTGTCCCATACCTCCACGCGCAAGCGCTCACCGATGCGCCGCACGCCCAGCCGCACACCACCGCGCGCGGTATAGCGCACGGCGTTGGCGAGGAAGTTCTGCAGGATGCGCCGCAGCAGTTGCGGATCGGTATGCACCCACGCCCGCGTCGGCACCATGGCGAACGACAGGCCGCGCTCGTGCGCCAGCACGCGGAACTCGGAGGCCAGCGGTTCCAGCACTTCCATCAAGGGCAGGTCGCGCGGTTCCGGCAACAGGCCGCCCGCTTCCAGCCGCGACATGTCCAGCAAGCCGGTCAGCAGGTCGGTGGTGGAATCCAGCGCGCCGCGCACCTGCAACGCGGTTTCGCGCTGGCGCGGCTCCGGCAGCTGCTGCGCCAGCGCATCGGTGAACAGTTGCGCCGCGTGCAGCGGCTGCAGTAGATCGTGGCCAATCGCGGTCAGGAAGCGGCTCTTGGCATCGTTCGCGTGCTCGGCTTCGCGCTTGGCATGCTCCAGCAGCGCCGTGCGCTCGACCACCCGCTGTTCCAGCGTCTCGTTGGCCTGCTTCAGTTCGCGCTCGGCCTGCCGCGACGCGGTGACGTCGGTATAGGTGGCGACGAAGCCGCCGCCCGGCATCGGATTGCCGCGGATCTCCACGATGCTGCCGTCGGGAAAGACGCGCTCGGTCAGGTGTGGCGTGCCCGCGCGCATGAAGGCCAGCCGCCGTTCCAGGGCACGCTCGTCCCACCCGCGTTGCGGCATGCGCTGCAGCGCCCAGCGGGTCAGGTCGGCGATCGGCCGCCCCACCTGCAAGACCTCCGGCGGGAAGCCGAACATCTGCGCGTAGCGCCGGTTCCAGGCCACCAGGCGCTGATCGCGGTCGATCACGCTGATGCCCTGGCTCATGTTCTGCAGCGCGGCCTCCAGCACCTGCTGGTTGAAGCGAAGGTCCTGCGAAACCTCGCCGACGATGGCGGCCACGGTTTCCAGGTCGCCGCTCTCGCGGCGCGCGGCATCCAGCAGCAGGCGCGCCGAGGCCGAACCCAGCACCGCCGCCAGTTCGCGCTCCAGCCGTGCCTCGATGGGTGCCGGAACCGGGCCGCTGCGGGGCGCATCGGACAGCAGTTCCTCCACGCGTTCGCGCGAGAGGAAGCGACGGCCGGCGTCGCGCAGCGTCTTCGCATCGAAACCACGGCTGTCGGCGCGGCGCGGCGCGCTGCCGTGCCAGCCCGTCACCAGGAACGTCACTGCGGTGCCGAGGAACAGACTGACGCCGACCGCCCGACCCAACCGGCTCCAGCCGGTCAGACCGAAGAAGCCATCCGGCGACAGGCTGGCCAGACCGAACGGACCACTCTGCAACCACGCCGGCGCCACGCCGCGCGCATCCATCGCCACCGGCAACAGCAGCAGCCACATCCAGACGGCGAATGCGGCGACGATGCCGGCGATCACCGCGCGCGGCGGCGTTTGCGGACGCCAGATCGCAAACCCCAGCGCCGGTGCCAGTGTGGCCAGCGCCGAGAACGACACCGCGCCCACGTCGGCCAGCGCGTCGTTGCCGGCGACCAGCCGGCTGTACGCCCACGCCAGCAGCATCACCGCCACGATGCCGACGCGGCGTTGGGCCAGCACCGCACCCCGCAGGTCGCCGCCGCGGCCGCGCAGCCAGCCGCCGCGCAGCAGGCCGGGCGCCAACCAGTGGTTGCCGATCATCAGGCTGAGCGTCAGCGTGCTGACCACCACCATGCCGGTGGCCGCGCTCAGGCCGCCGAGGAAGGCCAGCAACGCGAGGCCCTGATGACCCTGCGACAGCGGCAGCGCCAGCACGTAAAGATCGGACGGTACGGCATCGCCGAACATCGCCCCGCCCGCCCGCGCCAGCGGCAGCAGCGGCGCGGCCATCAGCACCATGTACAGCGGGAACAGCCAGCGCGCGGTGCGCACGTGGCGCTCGTCGCGGCATTCCACCACCCCCACGTGCACCTGGTGCGGCAGGGTGAACATCGCCAGCACGCCCAGTGCCACCAGCGGCAGGAACCCGTAGGTGGTGGACGGCGGTGCCGAGGGCACCGGCGGCGCCGGCGGCAGGTCCGGCAATCCGAACCAGACGAACAGCCCCAGCGCCAGCATCGCCGCCAGCTTGAACAGCGACTCGAACGCCATCGCCAGGATCAGCCCGCGGTTGTGCTCCACCGCACTCGCGCGGCGCGTGCCGAACAACATGGCGAACACCGCCATCGCCAGCGCCACGTACAACGCGCTGTCCTGCCACGCCGGCAAGGCGTCATTGCCGGGCGAACGCGTGAGCAGCGCGAAACTCATCGCCACCGCTTTCAGCTGCAGCGCGATGTAGGGAATCAGCCCCAGCGCGGCGACCAGGGTCACCGTCGCGGCCAGCCAGCCGTCCTTGCCCAGCCGCGTGGCGATCAGGTCCGCCAGCGAGGTCGCATTCGACTCGCGTGCCAGCCGCACCAGCCGCACCAGCAGGAACGCACCGAACACGTACAGCAGGATGGTGCCCACGAAGGTCGGCGGCAGCGGCCAGCCATAGCGCGCCGCCTGCGTCACCGTGCCGAAGAACGTCCATGAGGTGCAGTACACCGCCAGCGACAGCGCATAGATGTACGGCCATTGCACCGCCAGCACGTGCGGCCGACGCTCGGCATACAGCGCCGTGCCGAACAGCACGCCCAGCCACAGCAGCCCGGCCAGCACCACCATGCCGACGCTCAGCATCCCGTCATTTCCCCGGCGTGGTGCGCATGGCGTGGCATGCGGCGAGCATAACGCAGCAACGGCGGGCTTTCGCCCGGCGCTGCCGTTCCCGCATCGTTACCTTGCGCGTCCTCAGAAGTCGTAGCGCGCGGTCAGGCTGTACTGGCGCGGCGGACCGTAGAAGCCGGTCAGCACGCCGTAGGCGGCGATGTTGTAGCCGGTGGTGCGGTATTCCTCGTCGGCCAGGTTGGTGCCCTGCAGCGACAGGCTCCAAGCGTCGTTGACCTTCCAGATCACGCCGGCGTTGACCAGCCCGTAGCCTTCCTGCTTGATCACCGGGCTCAGGTCGGTCGTCGGCCACACCTCCGACTGGTAGGAGTAGCCCACGCGCGCCGACAGGTTGCCGCCGCTGGCCAGGTCGGTGCGGTATTCCACGTTCAGCGCACCCGAGAACTCCGGCGCATTGGTGAAGTACTGCGTGTCGGCGATGTTGACGCCGCTGCTGATGAACTCGTCGTACTTCGCGTCCAGCCAGGCCAGGTTGCCGCTGATCAGCCAGTTGGCCGTCGGCAGGAACTGGTACTCCACTTCCACGCCGTTGACCGTCCCCTTGCCGGCGTTGGTGAAGTCGCCGAAGAAGCTCTGCGAACCGTTCGGCAGCGTGTACGAGGTGAACACCGACAGCTGGATGTCCTCGTACTTGTTGTGGAACGCGGACAGGTTCAGGAACATGCGCTGGTCGAGGAACGACATCTTGCTGCCGATCTCGAAGCTGTCGACCTGCTCGTCGTCGAACGGCTCGCCCGAGCGCGGCACCGCGGTGGTGTTGGCGCGGATGTTGTAGCCACCCGACTTGAAGCCGCGCGAGGCCAGGCCGTAGATCATGATGTCCGGGGTGACCTGGTAGTCCAGCGAGACCTTCGGCGAGACGTTCTTGAAGTTCACCGTCTTGTCGAAGTTCGCCGCCGTGCCCCACGAGGTGTCGTACTGGGTGCTGGTGTAGAAGCGGTTCAGCGCGACCGCGTGCTTGTCCTCGTCGGTGTAGCGCGCGCCGACGTCCAGCTTCAGCCGGTCGGTCAGGTCGAAGGTCCAGTCCGCGTACAGCGCGATGCTCTTGGTATTGACCACGCCCTGGGTATCGCCGAACAAGGGGTTGGTCAGACCGGTGGCCAGCAGCGGATTCCAGAAGTAGTTCAGCACCTGGCCGCCGGCGTCGCCGTTGAACCAGTACAGGCCCATCACGCCGCGCGCGCGACCGCCGCCATCGTAGTTGGCCTGGAATTCCTGGCTGACCTGGCTGTCGCTGTAGAACGCGCGCACGTCGACCAGTGGACGTGGCGTGGTGTCGAAGTCGATGTTGGTCTCGGTGTCGGACTCGCGCTTGGCGGCCACGTACTTGAATGCCCAGTTCTCGCTCGGCCGCCAGTTGGCGGTAACCGAGGCGCCCTTCATCTCGGTGTCGTTGATGTTCTTCATGCCGCTGCGGATGTCGTAGCGGTCGTCGGTCGGCGGATAGGTCGGGGCCAGCGGGTTCGGCGCCAGCATCTTCGCGCCACGCACGCCGGATTGGTCGTCCATGTAGTCGAACGCGATCTGCACGTCGAAATCGTCCTGCGAATACGCACCCAGCTGCATGCGCACGGCGTTGATTTCCTTGTCGCTGACTTCCTGGCCAGTGAAGGTGTTGGTGCCGAAACCGTCGCGGTTCATGCTCGCCACCGACACGCGGCCGCGCAGGCCGCTGTCCTTGCCGCCGATCTCGCCGCCCAGCGCCGCCTTGACGTCCAGCTGGTTGTAGTTGCCCACGGTGACCGAGGCGAAGCCGGTGGTCTCCTGCGGCAGGCCGCGCGAAATGTACTTGATCGCGCCACCGATGGTGTTCTTGCCGTACAGCGTGCCCTGCGGGCCGCGCAGCACTTCGATGCGCTCCACGTCGAACACGTCCAGCAGCGCGCCCTGCGGACGCGCGATGTACACGTCGTCCAGGTAAATGCCCACGCCCGGGTCCACGCCCCACAGCGGATCGGCCTGTCCCACGCCGCGGATGTAGGCGGTCACCGTGCTGGTCGAGCCGCGCGCGGCGTAGACGGTCAGGTTGGGCACCTGCGCGTCCAGGTCGCCCAGGTCCTTGATGTTGAGCTTGTCCAGCGTCTCCGGCGTGAAGGCGGTGACCGCGACCGGCACGTCCTGCAGGGTTTCCTCGCGCTTGCGCGCGGTCACCTTGACCGAATCGAGCGTGGTGGCGTTGGTGGCGGGCGCGCTGGCGGTCGTTGCGGCGTCCTGCGCCCACGCCAGCGGCATGGACGACAACAGGACACAGCCGATGGCCAGGCTCAGGTGCTTGCGCTTCATGGGTCTCCCCCTCCCGGGTATGACAGAGCGGCGGACGGATGCCGCCGATTGCAGCGAACACTAGGGCCGGGGCCGCGCGGGCGGCATCGTACCTTCGTACAGTGGGCCGGGCACCGGGCCGCTGCCGATACTCGCCGCACCGAAACCGGCGCTTGGCCGAGGAGTGCTGGATGTCGTTCCTGATCGTGCTGGCCGCGCTGTGCTTCCTGATGTTCGTGGCCTACCGCGGCTACAGCGTCATCCTGTTCGCGCCCATCGCGGCCCTCGGCGCGGTGCTGCTGACCGATCCCTCGCTGGTTGCGCCCATGTTCACCGGCCTGTTCATGGACAAGATGGTCGGCTTCCTCAAGCTGTATTTCCCGGTGTTCCTGCTGGGTGCGGTGTTCGGCAAGCTGATCGAGATCTCCGGTTTCTCCAAGGCGATCGTCGCCGCCACCATCAAGGTGGTCGGTGCGCAGCGCGCCATGCTGTCGATCGTGCTGGTCTGCGCGCTGCTGACCTACGGCGGCGTGTCGCTGTTCGTGGTGGTATTTGCGGTGTATCCGTTCGCCGCCGAGCTGTTCCGCCAGAGCAACATCCCCAAGCGACTGGTGCCGGGCACCATCGCGCTGGGCGCCTTCACCTTCACCATGGATGCGCTGCCGGGCACGCCGCAGATCCAGAACATCATCCCCACCTCGTTCTTCGGCACCACCGGCTGGGCCGCGCCGGTGCTGGGCACGCTCGGCGGCGTGTTCATCCTGATCGTCGGCATGAGCTACCTGGAATGGCGCCGCCGCGTGGCCGCGCGCAACGGCGAGGGCTACGCCGGCAACGACGAGCTGCGCAACGAGCCCGAGCCGTTCAAGGGCGACCGGCTGGCGCATCCGCTGGTCGCCATCCTGCCGCTGCTGCTTGTGGGCGTGGCCAACTTCCTGTTCACCCGCTGGATCCCGGGGTTCTACGGCGAAACGCAGTCGTTCGTGCCGGCGGTGATCGGCAGCCCGGCGCCGGTGGTTCAGGACGTGGCCAAGGTCGCCGCCATCTGGGCCGTGCAGGGCGCGCTGCTGGTGGGCATCGCCGCGGTCATCCTGTTCGCGTGGAAGCCGGTGTTCGCCAGCTTCGCCGAGGGTACGAAGAGCGCCATCGGCGGCGCGCTGCTGGCGTCGATGAACACCGCGTCGGAATACGGCTTCGGCGCAGTCATCGCCGCCCTGCCCGGCTTCCTGGTGGTGGCCAACGCGCTGCAGGCCATTCCCGATCCGCTGGTCAACGAAGCCATCTCGGTCACCGCGCTGGCGGGCATCACCGGCTCGGCCTCGGGTGGCATGAGCATCGCGCTGGCGGCGATGGCGGACAGCTTCATCGCCAACGCCAACGCGGCCGGCATCCCGATGGACGTGCTGCACCGCGTGGCCTCCATGGCCTCCGGCGGCATGGACACCCTGCCCCACAATGGGGCGGTCATCACCCTGCTGGCGGTCACAGGCCTCAGTCACCGGCAGTCGTACAAGGACATCTTCGCCATCACCCTGATCAAGACCGCGGCGGTCTTCGTGGTGATCGGCGTGTTCTACGCCACCGGTTGGGTCTGAGGCCGCGGATGGCGTGACCGGGCTGTGCGCGCGGTCGCAAACGGCGCGCGGCTCTTGCCCAATACTTCCCGCATTCCGGGGAAGGCAGGGAAATCCGCATGGCGTACTACACCGTCCCGTGGCGTCGGCTCTTCGCGCGCGGCTCATGGCGGCGCAAGGCCGTCACCACGCGCGCCCGTCTCGACGCCCGTGGGCTGGCGAAACCGCAGGCGGCCCCACCCAGCCTCGACACCCAGGTGCGCCAGCGCCTGAACCGCTTATACGGGTGGAAGGGCGGCGAGCGCGCCAGCCCGAAGGACACCACGCCGGCACCGGAAGCCGTGGCCCTCGAGAGCGGCGGCCGCGTGATGATGGGCCAGTCGAATCCGCGCCTGGTGACGATGGCGCGCCCGCCGTTCGCGGTGCAGGCGCTCAACAACCTCAGCTACGGCGCCACCGCCACCACGATCGCCGAGTTCAATGCGCTGGGCAGCACCAATCAGCAGCGGTTGGCCAACTACGTGGACTGGCAGCTGAACTGGGATGCGATCGACGACAGCGCCGTCACCAATCGCCTCACTGCCGCCGGCTACACCACGCTGAACAAATCGCTGGCGCAGCTCTGGGCCGACCACGTGGTGACCGATCCGGAATACGGCATCCGCATCCGTCCCGCCAACGAAGTGCAGCGCGCCGCCTTCGTGCGGGCGGTGCATTCGCGCCGGCAACTGCGCGAGGTGCTGGTCAACTTCTGGCACGACCACTTCAACGTGCTGGGCAACGAGTTCAGCACCGGCCCGGTGTTCGTGCACTACGACCGCGACGTGATCCGCGCCAACGCCAAGGGCAACTTCCGCGTGATGCTGGAAGCCGTCGCGCAGAGCACGGCGATGCTCTATTACCTGGACAACATCAGCAACTCGCGCTCGGGCCCGAACGAGAACTTCGCCCGTGAGCTGCTGGAACTGCATACCTTCGGCGCGGAGAACTACCTGGGCTTCATGGACCCGTTCCAGGTGCCGCCCTGCCCCGAGGATCCGGCCTACCCGATCGGCTACACCGACATCGACGTGTACGAGACCTCGGCTGCGTTCACCGGCTGGTCGGCGAAGAACGGCCACTGGCAGTTCCCCAGCGAGAACGACGGCACCTTCGTCTACCGCCAGTCCTGGCACGACGCCGGCCCGAAGTTCCTGCTCGGCATGCTGATCTATCCCGAGCAGCCCGCACTGAAGGATGGCCGCGACGTGCTGGACCGCCTGGCCAGCCATCCGCGCGTGGCCAAGTTCATCTGCAAGAAGCTGATCCGCCGCTTCATCAGCGACACGCCGAAGCAGGCGCTGATCGACAGCGCCGCGGCGATCTTCCGCGCCAACTGGCGCGCGCCCAACCAGATCGAACTCGTGCTGCGCCACATCCTGAACTCCGACGACTTCATCAACAGCTTCGGGCAGAAGAACCGCCGCCCGTTCGATTGCGCCGTCGCCGCCATGCGCACGCTCGGTGGCGACTGGACGATCCGCCCGGATCACGGCCGCAGCGGCGACTTCATGTGGCTGTACGGCTTCACCGGCCACACGCCGTACAACTGGCCTGCGCCGAACGGGTATCCGGACACCGGGCTGGCATGGTCGGGATCCAACTCGTACGCCATGACCTGGCGACTGCTGGGCTGGCTGACCGAGACGCGGGACGGCGAGGTACCGCTGCACCCGATCGTCGACACCACGCGCGCCAACGTACCCGTAGCCAACTGGACTGCGAACAACCTGGTGACGTTCTGGTGCACGCGCATCCTGGGTTACCAGCCCGAGGCCGCGCGCAAGCAGGCGCTGGTCGCCTTCCTGGCGCAGAACGGCGACCCCAACACCTACGTCATCACCGACACCAACACCTGGCAGGGCAGCGACCTGAAGCGGCACTACAACCACGAGCGCCTGCGCAGCCTGGTGGCGCTGATCCTGATGACTCCCGAATTCATGAGCCGCTGAGGCCTGCGATGACCGACTTCCGACTGACCCGACGCGAGTTCGTCAAAGGCTGCGGCGCAGCCGCCATCGTCGGCACCACCGGCGCCAGCCTGATGTTCGCCGATCCCGTCGATGCCGCCGTCAACAGCTACGACACCGTCGTGCACCTGTTCCTGCGTGGCGGCATCGATGGCCTGAACCTGGTGGTTCCCATCGATGGCGTGGACCGCGGCTTCTACGAGGAGGCGCGGCCCAGCCTGAAGATCGAGACCAGCGGCGCCTATGGTGCGCTGCCGCTCACGCTGTCCGGCGGCGCCGGCACCGGTTTCGGCCTGCATCCTTCGGCGAGCGGCCTGCGCGACCTGTGGAACGACGGCAAGATGGCCATCGTGCACGCCTGCGGCATGGCGACCACGGTGACGCGCAGCCACTTCGACGCGCAGCTGTACATCGACCTGGGCACGCCCGGAAAGTACGGCTCGCCGACCGGCTGGATGACGCGCGCCTGGGAGACCCGACCCAACGGTACCGGCACCCTGCCTGCGCTCGGCGTGGGCGGCACGCAGCCGGCCGGCCTGATGGGCGCGATCGATGCGATGACGATGAGCAGCCCCGGCGACTTCTCGCTCAACACCACCGCGTGGAGCTGGCAGCGCACGCGCAGCGACTCGCCCAACGGCCTGCGCGGTGTCAGCGAAACCGTAGCCTCGCTGTGGAACGGCCAGACCGGCATGGAAAGCCGTGGTCGCCGCGCAGACGGCGCGCTGCGCCTGATCGGGCAACAAGGCTACGCCAGCCTGCCGGCGACCTGGCCCAACAACAACTTCGCGCAGCAGCTGTGGACCATCGCGCAGACCATCCGCTTCAACCTGGGCCTGCGTTACGCCACGCTGGATCTCGGCGGCTGGGACACGCACGAGGGCCAGGGCACCGCAGGCAGCGGCTACCACTACTACCAGAACAAGATCGCCGAACTGTCCGCCGCGCTGGCGGCGTTCTATGCCGAGCTCAACGGCAGCGGCGAAATGGCGCGGGTGACGGTGGTGGTGCAGTCGGAATTCGGCCGCCGCGTGCGCGCCAATGCCAACGGTGGCACCGACCACGGCTACGGCAATCCGATGCTGGTGCTGGGCGGCCCCGTGAACGGCCGCCGCTTCTACGGCAGCTGGCCGGGCCTGAACCCGGAAATCCTTTCGCCCACGTTCGGCGACGTGCCGGTCACCACCGACTACCGCCGCGTGATGTCGGAGATCCTGATCCGCCGCATGGGCAACGCCAACCTCAGCCAGGTCTTCCCGGGCTATACAGGCTATGCCCCGCTCGGCCTGGTGCAGGGCACCGACCTGGCACCCAAGGCCGAAGGCGAGGCGACCACCGCCACGTCGATTCCGTCGCTGGTGGTGCCGGATGCACTGTCGCCCACGCCGGCGATGGACGCACCCACCGAGCGCGTCGTGCCGGACTGGCAGCGGCGCGGACCGGTGGACCGGATGCTGGTGCGAAGGGAGCGGTGAGGCCACTGCGCCTGTCCGGCTTGCCGGGCTGCCGGTTGTTGTGTTGAGCTGGAAACTTCAAGGAACTCGCGAAGCAGTGGCATGGATTCCAAGCGCAACGCACGCATCGGCCTCGTCCTCGCATTAGTGCTGCTGCCCGTCGCCGCCGGTGTCGGCTGGTGGAGCGGGCGTGCGAGTCAGTTGCAGGCAGAAGCGACACCCGCACCGGTCCCGGGCCGTGCGGAGACAGTTCCCGGCACTTCAGCGGCGAGCACCGCAACGCCAAGCGTTCAACCAACCGCGACAGCACGTGGATCGTCCGGACCGCTGCCCCCCCTGTATACACCGTTGCGGGAGGCATTGCCCGAGTTGCGTCGACGCGCCGATGCGGGCGAAGCCGGCGCCGCCTGCCGGTTGGCGGCGGAGATGGACCACTGCGACAGTGTCCGTCAGCGCCTGGAGCAAACGGCCAACGTGCTGACGTATTCCGCCAATGCCGCGGAGCGGGGACCGGCGCCGAGTCCGGAAGCCGAAGCCCGTCGGCGCGCGATGCGCGAGGCCATGGTCAAGCGCAGCGAGCAACTGCTCCAGGAAAGCACGCACTGCGAGGGCGTACCCGCATTCGCCGCCGGCGAGCGCGTGCGCTATTGGCGGAGCGCGGCCTTGGGAGGAAGTGTGCCTGCCATGCGCCACTACGCGATTGGCAGCCCGTTCCGGCGCGAAGACATGCTCAGCAACCTGGAAGCGTTGCGCGTGTATCGACAGGAGGCCGAAACGATCGCCCTGCGTGCGGTGGAAGCCGGCGATTTCGCGGTCACGATGACGTTGGCCGGCGCCTATTCGCCAGCGCGACGATCGGAAGGAGGGTCGCTGCTCAACCAAGTGGTGCAGCCGGATGCCGCCAAGGCCTGGGCACTGCTGGAACAAGCGCAGAGCCTGATGGGCCAAGCACCCGGACAGGCACCCAGCGAGCGCCAGCGTATGCGTTTCGAACGTCAGTTCCGCGAACTCGAAGCTGGCATGGACAACGCCACGCTCGCGCATGCGCGCAACCTCTCCGCCCAGTATCGGCAGGCGGCCCCCGTCGCATTCGGCGTCAACCGACCGCGGACTCCCGGCGCACCGACACCGACCAGTGCCACCGACGCGGCGCGCAGGGAATGCACGCCGCCATGAACGACGGCGTGCGACGGGCTTGGCTCACCCCTTCCGCGCGTGCCACGCCTTCAACAACTCCGCTTCCTTCTCCCGCGTGATCCCCGCATTGAGCTTGGCCTGCCGTTCCGCCGGCAGGCCGCGGAACCACGCCAGCAGGTCCTGCACGGTGGTGGCCAAGGGGCGGAAGGTCAGGCCGGCGGCGATGGCGCGCTGGTTGCTGACCGAGCCGTAGCCGGCGTACTCGCTGTCCTTGGACGGCACCCAGATCGGCAGGCCGACCTGCTGTTCCTGCAGGAACGTCGGGGCCACATGCGTCAGCGTCATACCGCCGCCGGTGACCGCCTGGCAGCCGTGCAGCATGGCGTCCATCGACAGTGTGTAGTCGGGGCCGCAGGCGTTGAACACGCCGGTGGTCTTGGCTTCGGCCAGACGGATCATCCACTCGCCCAGGTCGCGGCCGTCGATGATCTGGATGGGATCGGCGCCGTCGCCCGGCACGAGGATCTCGCCGCCCTGCGCTACCCGGTGCGGCCAGTAGGTGAAGCGGTCGGTCTCGTCGCGCGGGCCGACGATATAGCCCGGCCGCACGATGGTGACGCTCTTGCCGAACTGCTTGTGCGCCTCGGCTTCGCTCAATGCCTTCAGCGGGCCGTACAGGTTGCCGATGTCGGCACGGAGCGACTCCTGCGTCTCGGCCATCGGGTCTTTGCCCTTGTACTGCGCCAGCGCGGACGTCTCGGTGATGCCGGGCTTGCTGCCGTCGGCATAGACCGAGATGGTGGAAATGAAGAGGTAGTGGCCCACATTGCCCTTCAGCACCTGGCCGGCATCGCGCACCCAGAACGGCAGGCTGGTGGGGTTGTCGATGCAGACGTCCCACTTTCGCCCCTTCAGCGCGGCCAGGTCGCCGGTGTTGCGGTCGCCATGCAACTGTTCGACCACGGCCGGCCATTCCGGCGAGGGTCGCTTGCCGCGGTTGAACAGGGTGACCTTGTGCCCGCGCTTGAGCGCGTAGTCCACCTGGAACGGGCCGGTGAAGCCGGTACCGCCCAGGATCAGGATGTTCAGGGGCCTGGCGGCCTTGCCGACCGGTTTGGCCTCGCTGGCGGCGGACGCGAACGACGGCAGCGCGGCCGCGGCGGCGGCCAGTGCGCCCAGCTTGAACAGGTCACGACGGGTGGTCATACAGTGCTCCCCAGCAACGGACAGGAGCGTGATAGATAGCACCGGCGCCGACGCCCTACCCCTGCCGGAAGTCGGTGTGACTTCCTGTGCGTCCGGCGCGGGCACGCTCACGGACGACCTGGGCCTGGCGCCCGGAGCAGGTTCCATGAGGTTTCCGACCCGGAGATGCGCGGATGCGGCCGGTCGAGGGACGGGGCGTCAGGCCTTTCTCGTGACCCTCCCGGCCCAGGACCGAGTGCCGACCCCGTCGGCACGAAAGATGGCCGAAAACATCCAACGCTGGATCTTTTCGATGGAACGACCCATCAAAAACATGCAACGCCGGATCTATTTGATGGAACGACGCATCAGAAACATGCAGCGACGGATCTTTTTGATGGAACGACCGATCAGAAACATCCAACGACGGATCTTTTTGATGGAAAGACCGATCAGAAACATCCAACGACGGATCTTTTTGATGGAACGATGGATCAAAAACATCCACTGCCGGATCTTTTTGATGCAACGGCCAATCAAAAACATGCAACGCCGGACCTTTTTGTGAGAAGAAGGGCGCAGGATCGGGCCGGGATCGGCGCTCGGCGGTGTCGCCCCATCGGTCCCGCGGCGGCTGCCGCGGCCGCCCTCACCTTTCCCGCGCGTTGGTCCGTGGAACGTCACCCGAGAGGAGAGCCGCGATGTCCGCTTCGCAGTCGTTGATGACCACCCGCCGCGGCGAGTTCCGCACGCTGTACCGCGCCCTCGCCCGCAGGCCCGCCGCCTTCGCCTCCACGCCCATCGTGTTCTGCGAAGGCGATTCGTGGTTCTCCACGCCGCTGGCGATGAACCTGCTGGACTGGCTGGTGTTCCCTGCGCCGGAGGACGAGAAGAAAGGCGTGCCATTATTCGGCGCCGGTGGCCTGTTCTTCCGTACCGAGGACAGCGGTGACCTGGCCCTCGACATGTTCACCGCGCGTGGCATCCGCGACCTGTCCACCTGGTACCGCGGCTTCGCCTTCGATCTGGTGCTGCTGAGCGCCGGCGGCAACGACTTCGTCGATGACTTCCTGCAGAGCACCTTACGTGGCGCCGCGCCGATGAGTCCGGAGGCGGCGCACCAGCGCGTCGTGGCGACCGGACGCTACGCCGAGGTGCTGGCCCGCTACCGCGCCTTCGTCACCGCCTTCCAGGCGATCCGGCCGCACACGCCGATCCTGGCGCACACCTACGACTACCCGCGCGAACTGGGCCGGCCCGGCCGGCTGACGCTGGGCAACGTGGGCGCGGCCGCGCTGCTGAAGAAAGGCGTGGGTCCGTGGATCGGCAACAAGGTTGCGCACGTGCTGCCGCGCATCGAGCAGCAGCGCGAGTTCGCCCGCCTGCTGATCGACGGTTTCGTCGACCACGTGCTGATTCCGCTGCGCGACGACCGCACCACCGGCAAGGTCTTCGACTTCGTCGACCTGCGCGGCGTACTGAGCCGCGGCGACCAGTGGTTCGACGAGATGCATCCGACCAGCGCGGGATTCGCCGCGCTCGCAGCGAAGTTCCGCCAGCAGATGCGGGCGAAGCTGGAGATCAAGTTGGGGTGAGGCTTCGTAGGATGGGTTGAGCCGAAGCGGCTTATCAACGGGAAGCCGCGTTCGACTCTATCCATTCTACGGGCTTCGCATAGCGGAAGTACCCCATCCTCCACTTGAGATGGTGCAGAACACGTCAGCCAAAGTCGCACCTCAAATAGATGGCATAGCCGAACATCAGAAAGCCGACCAATTTGATGAGCATCGTCGCCACATTCTCGGCGCCGCGCCGATTTGCCAACACCAGACTGGCGAGAAACGCCGTACCCGCGAAGGCGAACCCAGGCATGAGGTCATAACGCTCGGGCGTGGAGGGCACTGGAGGAATCAGAAAAAAACATGCGACCCCCAACAGAAACAGCTCGAAGGCACGCAAAACCACTATCGACATCTGCTTGCTCTTCATTGGGACAAGTCTCTAAGGACGTCTTCCTCGATGCTCCTATCCAGCGGGAGGCCCGTCAATCCCTCACTAGACCCTACGAACGGCCGACTAATGCCACGTATCTTCCAGATACCGCGGCCGGCAAGCCAGATAGCCGCCGATCACCAGGATCACGATACACCCACCGAGGAACGCCATCGGCAGCGTCCAGCCGTGGGTGTAGTCGTGCAGCAGGCCGAAGGCGAGCGGACCGGCGCAGGACAGCGAGTAGCCCACGCCCTGCATGAAGCCGGACAGCGCCGCCGAACCCTCCGGCGTGCGCGTGCGCAGGTTGATCATGGTCAGCGACAGCGGGAACGTGCTCGGCCCCAACCCGAGCAGCGCGACCCACAGCGCCGGTGCGGCCATAGGCGCCAGCAGCAGGCCGGCGAACGCGACGAAGTAGAAGCCCGCACAGACCACCACCACGATGAAGGGATTGCGCATGCGCACCGCGATCAGCGGCATGCTGAGCGACGCCACCAGGCCGAGCGTGGAGAACAGCGCCACCATCGTGCCGCCCAGCGCCGGCGTGCCGCCGGCTTCCACCAGCAGCTTCGGCAACCAGGTGAACATCGAATACGTGACCAGCGAGGTCATGCCGAACATCAGCGCCATGCCCCACGCCACCGGTGAGCGCCAGGCGCGCCCGATCGGACGCGGCGCCGCCAGTTCGGGCGCTTCGTCGTCGACGGTGACCGCGGCGTCATGCATCCGCGCGAGCGAGGACGTCCGCTGTCGTTCCCGCCACAGCACCAGGCACCACGGCACCGCCGACGCCGCTGCGAACACCGCCCACAGGCCCAGCGAGATGCGCCAGCCCGCGGCTTCCATCACCGGCACCGCCACCAGCGCCGGCAGGATGGTGCCCGCCTGCAGCACGGTGATGTACAGCGTGCTGACCGTGCCCACGCGATCGGCGAAGTAGCGCTTCACCAGCGGCGGCAGCACGATGTTGCCGATGCCCATGCCGGCCAGCGCGGTCAGCGAGGCCGCCATCAATGCCGTCGTGTCGCCCGCCGCGCTGCGCAGCAGCAGACCCAGCATGGCCAGCAATATGGCCAGCAACGCCGTCCGTTCCAGCCCGATGCGATGCGCCAGCGCCGGCGTGGCCACGCCGAACAGCGCGAACGCCGCCGTCGGCAGCATGCCGAACACGCCGGTCATGGTGGCGCCGAATCCGAACGTCCCGCCCAGCATGTCGAGCAGCGGCGTCAGCGAAGTCACCGCCGTGCGCAGGTTGAACGCGGACAGCACGATGCCGAGCAGCACCAGGCCGCGGCCGGACCAGAGGGAAGCCGGTGCGGCCGAATGGGTCTTCTTGGAATCCATGGCCGCCATTATCGGTGATGGCATGCGACAGGACGTCGCAACCACGGGGACGATGTGTCCCGACCACGGCCAGCCGGTATGCTGGCAGCGGTCTACATGCGAGGGGTTGCATGACAACATCAGCCGGAATCCTGGCGGTATCCCTGCTGGCACTGGCCGTGGCCGGATGCGTCAGCGAGAGCCCATCGATGGCCTGCCGCACGGCGGCGCAATGCCTGGACGACTGGCGCCAGCACTACAACGACCCGGCGCTTGAATGGCTGCAAGCCAACCCGGCACCCTCCCGCAGGCTGGCGATCAAGCTGTTGTTGAGCTCACGGCACCAGGACAGGGAGCTCGGTGTGTGGCTGGTGAACCTGGCGGGTCTTGATGACGACGCTGGCATCCATCGCGTGTTCGTATCGAGTCTGGAACTAGGTCCTGAGGCTGCAGCAATCCACAAGACGCCACTGGAACTGCGTCCATCACTTGAGAAAACAATGCGCCTGCTGATGCAGACACCGCGACGGAGCGAGGTCTACGCCGAGCTTGCCGGCAAGTTCGGCATGGATGCAGTCCTGGTCGTGGAACAGCAGCTACGTTGCCGTCCCGCATGCGAACGCCTCGACCCCGCACAGGCATCGGCGATCCTTTCGTCCGTGCGCTCGAGGGGCACCAGAGATCTTCCTCTCGGCGACCCCGGGCGCGACGGCGCCGAACAACGTGTGATCGCTCCCTTCATCGCACTCGCCGAAGATGAGCAAGCTCCCGACATGGCACGCATGGAAGCGGCGTTGTTGGTGGCACGACGGACTTGGGATCCCCGCACCTTCACGGCGTCGCCTTCCCTGTCCGCGTTTCTGCGCAACCACCTCGCGGCTGCCAACATAGGCATGCGCAGGGACGCCGCGCTGTCCATCCTGTCGTTGGTCAAGCCTCTCACCGATGACGATTGGGAACGCATTGCCGGCGTGCTGGACGAGCAAGCCCTCTCCTTGGACGTCCTGCCCCTCAATCTAGTCCACAATAGCCCGCCGAATGGTGCGTTCGAGGCACTCCTTTTGAGGCGACTCGGCGGCAAGGACACGCGTGAAGCTTCAATCGCCTTGCGGCTGCTTTCCGATTTTGAATCGCATGCCGTCACAAAAAACGAGGCGATCTGGCCACTTCTCTCTAATGCCGATCCCGAGCTGGCGACACTTGCGGCGAGAGTTCTCTTGCGATCTGGCGCACCCGGAGAGCGCATCAACAAGGCGCTTGAATCGCACTGGTTTCCCGCCACCTTTCAGATGTTCGGGGGCGAGAGGCCAGGAAGCGCACGTCGACGCGATATCCGAAATGCAACCTGCCTCGTCAAGGCTCAGCGTCTGAGCGAGGTAGTCGTCGGTGACGCCTCAAATGGCAGGCAGCGGCGGGAGGCATCGCGTCGACTGCAAACCGACGTAAGTCACGCCGTCGAACATGACGGCATGCTCGTGGCCGCCATCTCTCATGGAGAATTCGGCGGGTATCTCGCGGTACTGCGTGATGGCCAGCCTGCGGAAATACTCGGGCACGAACCGTTCGGACCTCTGCTCCATCTGGGCGGCAACCGCTTCCTGGTGACCTCCGGCGTCGCCCACATGGGCAGTCTTGCCGGCGACGTATACGAAATGCAGGTCGGGCCCGTGTCTTCCACCTTGACCCATCGACTTGGGGGACTGTCGATGCCGCTCGCAATGGGAAGGCAGGACGGACGAATTCTGTTGTCCACCTACGCCTTCGGCGTGATGGACTTGACGGACCTTTCCTCACCTCAGTGGCTCGGCTGCCAGCGTCCGCCGGTCGCACCGATGTAGCAAAGAAAAAGCGGGCCGAAGCCCGCTTTTCCGTATCGCATCGCGATGTCGCGCGGCTTACTCGGCCGACACGCCCTCGCCCTCTTCCACGGCCTTGATCGACAGGCGGATGCGGCCCTGCTTGTCGACTTCCAGCACCTTGACCTTCACCACGTCGCCTTCCTTCAGCGCGTCGCTGACCTTCTCGACGCGGTCGTTGGAGATCTGCGACACGTGCACCAGGCCGTCCTTGCCCGGCAGGATGGTGACGAACGCGCCGAAGTCCATGATCTTGGCGACCTTGCCTTCGTAGATGCGGCCCGGCTCGACGTCGGACGTGATCTGCTCGATGCGCGCCTTGGCGGCCTGGCCGGCGGCGCCGTTCACCGAGGCGATGGTGATGGTGCCGTCGTCCTGGATGTCGATCTGCGTGCCGGTTTCCTTGGTGATGGCCTGGATCACCGAACCGCCCTTGCCGATCACTTCGCGGATCTTGTCGGGGTGGATCTTGATGGTGATCAGGCGCGGCGCGAACTCGCTCAGTTCCTGGCGCGGTGCCGACATCGCATGGGCCATTTCGCCCAGGATGTGCAGTCGGCCGGCCTTCGCCTGCGTCAGCGCCTGCTTCATGATCTCTTCGGTGATGCCTTCGATCTTGATGTCCATCTGCAGCGCGGACACGCCGTTGGCGGTACCGGCGACCTTGAAGTCCATGTCGCCCAGGTGGTCTTCGTCACCCAGGATGTCGCTCAGCACGACGAACTCGTCGCCTTCCTTCACCAGGCCCATCGCGATGCCGGCCACCGGCGCCTTGATCGGCACGCCGGCATCCATCAGCGCCAGCGAGCTGCCGCAGACCGAGGCCATCGAGGAGGAACCGTTGGACTCGGTGATTTCCGAGACCACGCGGATGGTGTACGGGAACGCTTCCATCGTCGGCATCACGGCGAGCACGCCGCGCTTGGCGAGGCGGCCGTGGCCGATTTCGCGACGCTTCGGGCCCATCATGCGGCCGGCTTCGCCCACCGAGAACGGAGGGAAGTTGTAGTGGAACAGGAAGTGGTCCTTCCACTCGCCGCCGACGGCGTCGATGACCTGGCCGTCACGCGCAGTGCCGAGGGTGACGGCCACGATGGCCTGCGTCTCGCCACGGGTGAACAGCGCCGAGCCGTGCACGCGCGGCAGCACGCTGACCTGGGAGGAGATCGGACGCACCTGGTCCAGCGCACGGCCGTCGATGCGGACCTTGGTCTTCAGGACCGAGGCGCGCATGGTCTGGTATTCCTGCTCGCTGAATTCCTTCGACAGCTCGCCGGTGCTCCACGCATTGCTCTCGGCCTGCGGGGCCAGCGTGTTGAGGATGGCCTTCTTGAGGCTGGAAATGGTGTCGCGACGCTCGATCTTGTCGCGCACCTGGAAGGCGCCGGCCAGGCTGTCGCCCACGGCGTTGCGCAGCGCGGCGATCAGGCCTTCGTTCTTGGCCGGCGGCTGCCAGTCCCACTTCGGCTTGCCGGCTTCGGCGACCAGCTCGTTGATCACGGCGATGACCTTCTGCATCTCGCGGTGACCGAACATCACGGCGCCCAGCATCACTTCTTCCGAAAGCTCGGCGGCTTCGGATTCGACCATCAGCACGGCGTTGGCGGTACCGGCGACGACGAGCTCCAGCTTGGAGTCCTTCAGCTCGCTGACGGTCGGGTTGAGCACGTACTCGCCGTTGATGTAGCCGACCTTGGCCGCACCGATCGGGCCGTTGAACGGCGCGCCGGTCAGGGCGACGGCGGCGGAGGCGCCGATCAGCGCCGGGATGTCGCCGTCGATCTCCGGGTTCAGCGACATCACCGTGGCGATGACCTGCACTTCATTGCGGAATTCTTCCGGGAACAGCGGACGCAGCGGGCGGTCGATCAGGCGGGAGATCAGCGTCTCCTTCTCGGTCGCGCGGCCTTCACGCTTGAAGAAGCCACCGGGGATACGGCCGCCGGCGTAGAACTTCTCCTGGTAGTCGACCGTCAGCGGGAAGAAGTCCTGGCCTTCGCGGGCCGACTTCGCGGCCACGGCGGTGACCAGCAGTACGGTGTCGTCGAACTTGACGACGACGGCGCCGCCGGCCTGGCGGGCGACTTCGCCGGTTTCCAGGGTGACCTGGTGCTTGCCGTACTGGAAGGTTTTGGTGATTTTTGCCACGTTGGTTCCTTGAGGTGCCTTGTGCGGGTTGGACCTCACGCGACCCTTGTCGCGTGCGGCTGGCCGGATGCGTCCGGCCGGTGGTGCTTTGAGGGGCGGGCCCGGTGCGGCCAGCGGATGCAGCGCATTCCGTTCCCTGAAATGCAAACCGCGGCGCATCTCTGCGCCGCGGTCGGGGGTATATCAGCGACGCAGACCCAGCTTCTCGATCAGGGCCTTGTAGCGCTCGTTGTCTTTCTTCTTGAGGTAGTCAAGCAGGCTGCGGCGGCGGTTGACCAGCTGCAGCAGACCACGGCGGCTGTGGTGATCCTTCTTGTGGGTCTTGAAGTGACCGCTCAGGTGTTCGATGCGGGCGGTGATCAGGGCCACCTGGACTTCCGGGGAGCCGGTGTCGTTGGTACCGCGCGCGTTGTCGGCAATCACTTTCTGGGTATCGATGGACATGCTGTTCTCGTGTTGATGCGTGGCCTGCAGGAACGCGGGTGTCCTCCGCGCGCACCGCCTGGCTCGCCGTTGATGAAGCAGGGAAATAGCGGATATGCCGGTATAAAACCGGCGGCGTAGTGTAGCCGCCAGGTCCTTGTGAAACAAGGTTTTATTGAATGTGTCCGGCTTTCTGCGCGGTGCCGGCGACCGCCCAGGCGAACAGGCGCTGCGGCGACAGCGTGCCTTCGGCATTGACCGTCCCCAGCCCCAGGACACGCCCGTCCGGCCCGTGGATCGCCACCGGACCGTCGCTGGGCGGGTATCCGGGCAGCCGCTGGCCCTGCGCCAGCCGGCGCCCGCCGGCGATGTCCACCTCGACACGCGGGAACCCGGCCAGGCCGGCTTCGACCGGCAGCAGGCAGGCGTCCAGGGCCGCTTCGCCGCCGTGTTCAGCCATTGCCTGCAGCGCGTCCAGCGTGAGCATGCGCGGCTGGAGGAACGGGTCGACCCACAGCCGCCGCAGCGCCCCGACATGCGCGCCACAGCCCAGCGCCTCGCCCAGGTCGCGGACCAGGCTGCGCACGTAGGTGCCGGACCCGCATTCCACCCGCAGCGACAGGCGGCCAGGGGCGATCTCCATGATCTCGATGCGGTGGACCTCGACGTCGCGCTCGGGCGCCTCGATGACGTCGCCGCGGCGCGCCTTGGTATAGAGCGGTTCCCCACCCTGCTTGAGCGCGGAATAGATCGGCGCCCGCTGACGGATGCGGCCGGTCAGCGGCGCCAGGGCCGCGGTGATCGTCGCCACGTCCAGGGACGGCACCGGGCGCTCGCGCAGCGGCGCGCCGTCGGCGTCGTCGGTATCGGTGGTTGTGCCCAGCACGGCGACCGTGTCGTAGGCCTTGCGCGACCCCAGCAGCAGGCCGGCGATCTTGGTGGCCTCGCCGAAGCAAAGCGGCAACAGGCCGGTGGCGAGCGGGTCGAGGCTGCCGGTGTGTCCGCCCTTCTCGGCGCGGAACAGGCGCCGCGCAACCTGCAGCGCGCCGTTCGAGCTCATGCCCTGCGGCTTGTCCAGCAGCAGCAGGCCATCCAGCGGGCGGAATTGGATGCGTCCTGCCATGCGGTCCCAGATCAGGTGGTGTGGCGGGGAATCGCCGCATCGTAGCGTCGAGCCCGCCCGACGTCTTGATGCGGCCAGGTTCCGATCATCACGACCGGAGCGCCGCGGCGCTGACAGTAGCGTCGAGCTTGCTCGACTTGCCTGCGAAGCGGACATGCGGATGCCGATACGGAGAGCAGCGGAGCAAGCTCCGCTCTACGACATGACGTATCAGGTCTCGTCGTCGGACTCGGGCACCGGAGGATTGTCGCGCAGCAGCGTCTCGATGCGTTCGCCGCGGTCGACGGAGTCGTCGTAGTGGAAATGCAGTTCCGGCACGTGCCGCATCTTCACCCGCCGCGCCAGTTCCATGCGCAGGCCCCAGGCCAGTTCCTTCAGGCCCTTCACCGCCTCGACGGAACGCTCCGGCATCAGCGCGGTGACGAACACCTTGGCGTGCGCCATGTCGCGAGTGACTTCCACGTCGGACACGCTGACCGACGGCAGCCCGTGCTCGCGCACGGCCTCGTGCACGAGCGTGCCCAACTCACGGCGGAGCTGGGCGGAAACGCGGTCGGTGCGGTGGAACGACTTGGCGGGCATGGGGCGAGGAGTGAGCGGAGAGGAGTGAGAAGCGAGGTAGGACAGAGGCGGCGGTTGTGAGTGGAGGTTCGTTGGAGTGCTTTCGCTCACTCCTCACTCCTCTCCACTCACTCCTCGCCTTACAGCGTACGCTGCACTTCGATGCGCTCGAAGCACTCGATCTGGTCGCCGGGCTTGACGTCGTTGTAGGCCTTCACGCCGATACCGCACTCGGTGCCGTTGCGCACCTCGTCGACGTTCTCCTTGAAGCGGCGCAGCGATTCCAGTTCGCCCTCGAACACCACGGTGTTGTCGCGCAGCACGCGGATCGGCTTGTTCCGCTTGACCGTGCCTTCGACCACCATGCAGCCCGCGACCGCGCCGAACTTGGAGCTGCGGAACACATCGCGCACTTCGGCGATACCGATGATCTCTTCGCGGATTTCCACGCCCAGCAGACCGGACGCCACCTGCTTCACCTGGTCGATCACGTCGTAGATGATCGAGAAGTAACGCATGTCCACGCCATTGGCTTCGACGATACGGCGTGCCGACGCATCGGCGCGCACGTTGAAGCCGATGACCGTAGCTTTCGAGGTGACCGCGGAGTTGGCGTCGGACTCGGTGATGCCGCCCACGCCGGAGTGGATGATGTTGATGCGGATCGATTCGTTGGACAGCGCGGTCAGCGAATGGCGCAGCGCCTCCACCGAACCCTGCACGTCGGCCTTGATGATCAGGTTGAGGCTGAGCTGGCCTTCGCCCTTGCCCAGCTGCGCCATGATGTCTTCCATGCGGCTGCCGGCGGACTGCACCAGGCGCGACTCGCGGCGCTTGGTGTCGCGCTGCTGGGCCACGTCCTTGGCCAGGCGTTCGTCGGCGACCACCACGAAGTCGTCACCGGCCTCGGGCACGCCGGACAGGCCGAGCACCTGCACGGGGATCGACGGGCCAGCCGAGTCCGGCTGCTTGCCGGTCTCGTCGAACAGGGCGCGGACGCGGCCGTACTGCACGCCGCACACCAGGTAGTCGCCCTTCTTCAGCTGGCCCTGCTGGACCAGCACGGTAGCGACCGGGCCACGGCCCTTGTCCAGCGAGGACTCGATGACGGTGCCGCTGGCGCGGCCATCGGCCACCGCCTTCAGCTCCAGCACTTCAGCCTGCAGCGAGATGGCGTCCAGCAGCGCGTCGATGCCCGCGCCGGTCTTGGCCGAGACCTCGATGAACTGCGTGTCGCCACCGAATTCCTCGGCGACCACGTTGTGCGCCAGCAGCTCGTTCTTGACGCGCAGCGGATCGGCGCCGGACTTGTCGATCTTGTTGACCGCGACGATCAGCTGCACGCCGGCCGCCTTGGCCTGCTGCACCGACTCGACGGTCTGCGGCATGACGCCGTCGTCGGCCGCCACCACCAGCACCACGATGTCGGTCAGCTTGGCGCCGCGGGCGCGCATCGCGGTGAACGCGGCGTGGCCCGGGGTGTCGAGGAAGCTGATGACGCCCTTCGGCGTTTCCACGTGGTAGGCGCCGATGTGCTGGGTGATGCCGCCGGCTTCGCCGGTGGCGATCTTGGTGCGGCGGATGTAGTCCAGCAGCGAGGTCTTGCCGTGGTCGACGTGGCCCATGATGGTGACCACCGGCGGACGCGCAACCTTGTCGCCCTGGTGCTCTTCCGAATGCGCCAGCAGCTCGTTCTCGACGTCGTTGGCGTCGGCACGGACGGCCTTGTGGCCCAGCTCTTCGGTGATCAGCGCGGCGGTGTCGTGATCGATGGACTGGGTGATGGTGGCCATCACGCCCATCTTGAACAGCGCCTTCACCACGTCGCCGCCCTTCAGCGCGAGCTTCTGCGCCAGGTCGGCCACGGTGATGGTCTCGCCGATCGCCACTTCGCGCACGATCGGCGCGGTCGGACGCTCGAAGCCATGGGCACCGCCGCCGCCGCGGCTCTGCTCGTGGCGACGCGGCGGCTTGGGCTTGCCGCGCGAGGCGCCACGGCGGGCGCGATCGGCCGCGGACAGGTGCAGCTGGCCGGCGAAGCGGCTGGTGTTGTCGTCGTCTTCGACGCCGGCGACCATCGCGTGCGAGCCGCGGGTCTTGTGCTTGGCGGCCGCGGCGTTGTTGCGGTCGTCGGTGCGCGGCGGATCCTTGCGCACCACCGTCTTGGGCACGTGGTGGCCCTGGGTGGCGGGCTTGGCCGGACGCGCCGGTTCGTCGCCATCGACGGCAACCGCACCGGCGGCCAGGGCGGCGGCTTCGGCGTCGGCCTGCGCACGCGCGGCCTCGGCTTCGGCGCGGGCGGCGGCCTCTTCCTGGCGACGAAGCTCCAGTTCCTCGGCGCGCTTGGCGTCTTCGCGCGCCAGTCGCTGCTGTTCGTCGAGGTTGCGCTGGCGCGATTCCTCCAGCTTGCGCAGGATCTCCGCGCGCTCGGGATCGGCCTCGTTCTGCCAGTTGGTGCTGACGGATTCGGCGTCGGTCGGCTTGACGTAGGTGCGCTTCTGGCGCACTTCCACGGCCACCGTGGTCTTGCTGCGGCCGGCCGCGACGGTGACTTCCTGCACCTTGCGACGGTTCAGCGTGATCTTCTTGGGCGCCGCTTCATCCACCGCCGCATCGCTCTTGCCGTGCGAGCGCTTGAGGAAGCCGAGCAGCTTCACTTTTTCCATGCTGGTCACGACCTGGTCGGGACCGCTGAAGCTCATGCCGGCCTCGGCCAGTTGCTCCAGGAGTTTTTCGACCGGCGTATTGACCAGTTCAGCGAGCTTGCGGATGGTGGTTTGCTGCGACATTCGGATCCTAGTTTGGGTCTTGCGCCCCCCCGGTGGTGGTGGGGCAACCCTGTTCAAGAGGGGGAATTCTAAGCCCTGCGGGTGCCAGGGCGGTGTTCATGGGTGGCTCATGCGCCGCAGTCCAGGCGGGCCCGGATGGTGCTCATGCGCCGCGCTCCAGACGAGCGATTTCCTCGGCGCGGGCGGCCAGGATCAGCGCCGCGGCGCGACCCTCGTCCAGGCCCTCGATGCCGAACTCGACCACTTCGTCGGCGGCCAGGTCGGACAGGTCCTCGCTGGTGCGTACGCCGTGCGAGGCCAGCGCGAACGCGGTCTCCTCGTCCATGCCTTCCAGCGCCAGCAGGTCCTCGGCCGGGTGGTTCTCTTCCAGGCCCTCTTCCTCGGCCAGCGCCTCGTTCAGCAGGGCATCGCGGGCACGCGAACGCAGCTCCTCGACGATGTCCTCGTCGAAGCCCTCGACGGCCAGCAGCTCGCCGACCGGCACGTAGGCGATTTCCTCGACCGTGCTGAAGCCTTCGCTGACCAGGATGGCGGCGATTTCCTCGTCCACTTCCAGCTTGTCCATGAACAGCTGGCGGGCGATGGCCTGTTCAGCCTCGCTCTTGGCCTGCACCTGGTCGGCGGTCATGACGTTGAGCTGCCAGTTGGTCAGGCGGCTGGCCAAGCGCACGTTCTGGCCGCCCTTGCCGATGGCCTGCGCCAGGCGGTCTTCCGCGACAGCCAGGTCCATCGAATGCTTTTCTTCATCGACGATGATCGACTGCACTTCCGCCGGCGCCATCGCGTTGATGACGAAGGTGGCCGGGTTGTCGTTCCACAGCACGATGTCCACACGCTCGCCGTTGAGCTCGTTGCTCACCGCCTGCACGCGGGAACCGCGCATGCCGATGCAGGCGCCGATGGGATCGGTGCGGGTGTCGTGCGCCAGCACGGCGATCTTGGCGCGGTCGCCCGGATCGCGTGCGCAGGCCTTGATCTCGACCAGGCCCTGGCCCACTTCGGGCACTTCCAGCTTGAACAGTTCGATCATGAATTCCGGCGCGGCGCGGCTGATGAACAGCTGCGGGCCGCGGGGTTCGTAGCGCACGTCGAACAGGTAGCCGCGGACGCGGTCGCCGGCGCGCAGCACGTCGCGCGGGATGCCCTTGTCCTTCGGGATGAAGGCCTCGGCGTTGCCGCCCAGGTCCACGTAGATGTTGCCGCGCTCGGCACGCTTGACCACGCCGGTGACCAGCTCGCCCACGCGGTCCTTCCAGGCATCGACGACCTGCGCGCGCTCGGCTTCGCGGACGCGCTGCACGATGACCTGCTTGGCGGCCTGCGCGGCGATGCGGCCGAAATCGGGGTTCTCGATCTTCTCTTCGATCCAGTCGCCGACTTCGGCGCCTTCGGCCTCGTCCTCGGCATCCATCAGGCGGATCTGGCGGTCGGGCGATTCCATCACCACGTCGTCGGCCACCACTTCCCAGCGGCGGAACGTCTCGTAGCTGCCGTCCTTGTGGTCGATGGTGACGCGCACCTGCACGTCCTGGTCCATGTAGCGCTTCTTGGCAGCGGACGCCAGGGCAGCCTCGATGGCATCGAAGATCACTTCGCGCGGCACGCCCTTCTCGTTGGCCACCGCATCCACGACCAGCAACAGTTCCTTACTCATTGATCACTCCGCGCGCGGCTTGCGGGCCGCCGGTTGGTTGGGTTTTTTCTTGGTTTGCTTGGCAGGTGCGCGCTTGGCGTCGCCGGCCTTCTTGGCAGGGGCCTTGCGGCCGCCACCGGGTTTCTCGGGCGCCAGGCCCAGCGCGGCCCAGTCGGGAACCAGGCGCGCCTTGTCAATATTGTCGAACGCCACCGTCATCTCGGCGCCATCGACGGTGAACACGATGCTGTCGCCCTCGATGCGGCTGATCGTGCCCTGCAGGCGACGACGACGCTCCTGCGGCAGCTTCAGCACGACCTTCGCCGATTCGCCGACGAAGCGCGCGAAGTGCGCCAGCTGGAACAGCGGACGGTCCACGCCCGGCGACGACACTTCCAGCGTGTAATTGCCGGTGATCGGGTCCTCGACGTCGAGCTGCGCGGAGACTTCGCGGCTTACCGCCTCGCAGTCCTCGATGTTGACGTGGCGCGTGGCGCGCTCGGCTTCCTGCACGTCGATGTACAGGCGCACCGTGGCGCCGCCGGGCGCCGGCAGGTATTCGATGCCGAGCAGTTCAACGCCCAGTGCCTGGACGGTGGGTGCCAGCAGGTTGGCGATGTCGTTGCCCTTGTCGCTCACGGATTCGCTGCCGATGTTCGTGGTGTTGCGTGCCGCTGAAACAGACAAGGGGCCCGATGGGCCCCTTGTCCGATACGCTGGATGTCGGTGCAACGACGGGAACATGCGTCGTTGCGTGCCCAGGTTCTTCGTCGGCCGCCTGCACTCAGGCGGCCTCGGTCAAACATGGTAGCGGGGGCAGGATTTGAACCTGCGACCTTCGGGTTATGAGCCCGACGAGCTGCCAGACTGCTCCACCCCGCAGCAGAAGCGAAATTATGATGAATACGCCGGTGCATTGCAAGCCTTGTGATGCACCAACTTGAAACATCGCGTTCATCACGCGCCGCCGGCCGCTATCGGCCGACGAAAACCACCGTGCCGCAGCTCAGCCGGCGAACGCCAGCTTGCACCACGCCATGATCGGATTCCACGCCACGCCCAGCGCCAGCAGCGCCAGCGCGTTGACGCCGAAGACCACCGGCACCACGCGGTCGGCACGCGGGGGCGGAATCTCGCCCACCGGCTCGTCGAAGTACATCACCTTGATCACGCGCAGGTAGTAGAACGCGCCGATCACCGCGCACAGCACGCCGACGATGGCCAGCCACAGGAACCCGCCGTTGACGGCCGCGCCCAGCACCACCAGCTTGGCCCAGAAACCCAGGAACGGCGGCACGCCGGCCAACGAGGCCATCACGCACAGCACCAGGCCGGCCTGCCACGGGTTGCGCGCGTTCAGGCCCTTGAAGTCGTCGATCCTGTCGGCCTCGAACCCCTGCCGCGACAGCACGATGATCGCGCCGAACGCCGCCGCCGACATGATGGCGTAGCTGATCCCGTAGAACAGCGCCGCCGAATAGCCCACTTCGCCGCCGCCGGCGAAGCCGACCAGCAGGAAACCGACGTGCGACACCGTCGAGTACGCCAGCATGCGCTTGAGGTTGGTCTGCGCGATGGCGATGACGTTGCCGATCACCAGCGACGCCGCCGCCAGGCCGGCCAGCAGCCACTGCCACTGCGCCGCCGCCGGGCCCAGGCCGTCCTGCAGCAGGCGGAACGCCATGCCGAAGGCGGCCAGCTTGGGCGCCGCGCTGATGAACAGTGTCACCGGCGTCGGTGCGCCCTGGTAGACGTCAGGCAGCCACATGTGGAACGGCGCCGCGCCCAGCTTGAATGCCACGCCGGCCACCATGAACACCACGCCGGTCAGCAACAGCATGCGCGCCTCGCTGCTGCCGCCCAGCGCGGCACCCGCAGCGTCGAAAATCGCGGGCAGGTGCAGCGAACCGGTCGCGCCGTACACGAGAGACATGCCGTAGAGCAGCAGGCCCGAGGCCAACGAGCCGAGCACGATGTACTTCATCGCGCCTTCCGTCGCCAGGCCGTCGTCGCGGTTCAGCGCGACGAGCGCATACGAACACAGCGCCAGCAGTTCCAGGCCCAGGTAGACCATCACCAGGCTGCCAGCGGACACCATCATCATCATGCCGGCGGTGGCGAACATCACCAGCACCGGGGCCTCGCCCGGATACAGGTTGCGCTCACGCAGGTAGGGCCAGCCGTAGACCAGCGACAGCGCGCTGATCGCGACGATCACCACCTTGCTGACATCGGCCAGCGTGTCGCGCACGAACATGCCGCTGAACACGCTGCCCTGCCCGCCCACGCCGGTCGCCAGCATCCACACCACGGCTGCCATGACGACCAGCGCCAGGGTGTGGGTGATGATGCGACGGGAGTTGTCGAGGAACAGATCCAGCATCAGCAGCGCGAACGCACCACCGATCAAGGTCAGTTCGGGCAGCAGCGGCTGCAGGTCGGCGGCGGAGATGGGCATCGGCGTCGTCATGGTTCTTCCTTACAGCTTGCTGTTGGCGAGCTGCATCGCCAGTTGCGCGATCGACGGCTCCATCAGGTCCGTCAGCGGCTTGGGATACACGCCCAGTGCCAGCACGCAGACCGCAAAACCGCCGAGCACCAGCGCCTCGCGCAGGGACACGTCCTGCAACTCCGCGACATGCGCGTTGGCCACGTCGCCCAGGATCACCCGCTTGACCAGCCACAGCGTGTAGGCCGCGCCGATCACCAGCGTGGTGGCGGCGAAGAAAGCGATCAGCGGGTGCTGCTGGAAGCTGGCCAGGATGACCATGAACTCGCCGACGAAACCGCTGGTGCCCGGCAGGCCGGAGTTGGCCATGCCGAACAGGATGAAGAAGGCGCCGAACCACGGCATCGTGTTGATGACGCCGCCGTAGTCCTTGATCATGCGGGTGTGCATGCGGTCGTACAGCACGCCGACGCAGGTGAACATCGCGCCGGAGATGAAGCCGTGGCTGATCATCTGCACCATCGCGCCCTGCAGGCCCAGGCGCGCGCCATCCAGGTTGCCGTAGTCGCGCACCAGGCTGAAGGCGATGAAGATGCCGAGGGTGACGAAGCCCATGTGCGAGACCGACGAATAGGCGATCAGCTTCTTCATGTCGTCCTGCACCAGCGCCACCAGGCCCACGTAGACCACGGCGATCAGCGACAGCACGATGACGAACATCGCCCACTCATGGCCGGCGTCCGGCACGATCGGCAGGCTGAAGCGCAGCAGGCCGTAGCCGCCGATCTTCAGCGCGATCGCCGCCAGGATCACCGAACCGGCGGTCGGCGCCTCCACGTGCGCGTCCGGCAGCCAGGTGTGCACCGGGAACATCGGGATCTTGACCGCGAACGCGATCAGGAAGGCGAAGAACAGCCACGTCTGCTCTTTCGCGTTCAACGGCATCGCGTACAGGTCGGCCAGTTGGAAGCTGCCGCCCTTGATGTACAGGTACACCAGGCCGACCAGCATCAGCACCGAGCCCAGGAACGTGTACAGGAAGAACTTCAGCGAGGCGTAGATGCGGCGCGGACCGCCCCAGACACCGATGATCAGGAACATCGGGATCAGCATCGCCTCGAAGAACACGTAGAACAGCACCGCGTCGCTGGCGGCGAAGATGCCGTTGGTCAGGCCTTCCAGGATCAGGAACGCGGCCACGTACTGCGCCACGCGCTTGTTCACTGAGCCCCATGCGCCCGCCAGCGTCAGCACGGTGATCAGCGTATTGAGCAGCAGCAGCGCCACCGCGATGCCGTCGGCGCCGAGGTTGTAGTGGATGTCGAAGGTCGGGATCCACGCACGCGTCTCGACGAACTGCAGGCCCGGATTCGCGTAGTCGAAGCCGGTCAGCAGGCCGATGCTGAAGACGAAAGTCAGTACCGCGACCGCCAGACCCAGCCAGCGGGCGGCACCCGCCCGGGCATTGCCCACGGCGAGCACCAGCGCACCGCCCAGGATGGGCAGCCAGATCAGAACACTAAGCAGGGGCCAGTTCGACACGTTGTGTTATCCGTTGAGTTCTTCGCCAGGACGCTCCGCACGGGGCGGCGCCGGGTCGTTACTGCCAAAACCTGATGACGACGCCCAGCAGCAGGATCAGGCCGACGATCATCGCGAACGCGTAGTGGTACAGGTAGCCGGACTGGGTCTTGCGCAGCAGTTGCGAGCCCAGATCGACCAGCTTCGCCGTGCCGTTCACCGCGGCGCCGTCGATCACGTGCGTATCGAAGGCGCGCGAGGCCTTGCCCAGCTTCACGCCACCGCCGGCAAACCCGTTGATCCACAGGTGGTCGGCCCAGTACTTCTTGTCCAGGATGTTGGTCAGGAAGGCGCCGACCGTGCTGTGGCGGATCTTGCCCGGAAGCTCTGGCTTGAACAGGTACAGGAACGTCGCCAGCGCAAAGCCGGAGAACGCAAGCCACAGCGCCTTGGTTTCCCAGCTGTGCAGAGCGAACTTGATCGCACCATGCCAATGGCCAATCAGCGCCATCACCGTATCGCGCGACGACACTGCCTGCGTCGGATCGTTGCGAATGAAGTCGATCGCACCTTGGAAGAACGGCGTCACCAGGACTTCCGCATCATTCCAGCTTGTACCGAACAGCATCGGCCCCGCCGTGAACATGCCGATGAAGATCGACGGGATCGCCAGCAGCACCAGCGGCACCGTCACCACCCACGGCGATTCGTGCGGCTCATGGGCGCCGTGGTGACCGTGGTCGTCGTGCGAATGGTCGTCATGCGCCGCATCGTGGTGCGCGTCATGGCCATGACCATGGTCGGCGTGCGCGTCACGGAAGCGCTCCTTGCCATGGAAGGTCAGGTACAGCAGACGGAAACTGTAGAAACTGGTGATGAACACGCCCAGCAGCACCGCCCAGTAACCGTAGATGGCAACCCAGGCGCTCGGATCGCTGGACACGCCCTGCTGCGCGGCCATCATCCCCATCTCGGCTGCGCCGTGCGCGGCTTCGCGCGCGACGTCCTGATGATGGTGCGCCGCCTCGATGATGATGTCCTTCGAATAAAAGCCCGAGAAGAACGGCGTGCCGACCAGCGCCAGCGTGCCGATCAGGCTGGTGATCCAGGTGATGGGCATGTACTTGCGCAGGCCGCCCATCTTCCGCATGTCCTGCTCGTGGTGCATGCCGATGATCACGCTGCCGGCGGCCAGGAACAGCAGTGCCTTGAAGAAGGCGTGCGTCATCAGGTGGAACACCGCCGCCGAGTACGCGGACACGCCCAGCGCCACAGTCATGTAGCCCAGCTGCGACAGCGTGGAATACGCGACCACGCGCTTGATGTCGTTCTGCACGATGCCGATCAGGCCGGTGAACAGCGCGGTGGTCGCACCGATGAACAGCACCAAGTCCAGCGCCGTCTGCGACAACTCGAACAACGGCGACATGCGCGCCACCATGAAGATGCCCGCGGTCACCATCGTGGCGGCGTGGATCAGCGCCGAGATCGGCGTGGGGCCTTCCATCGAATCCGGCAGCCATACGTGCAGCGGCACCTGCGCCGACTTGCCCATCGCACCGATGAACAGGCAGATGCAGGTCAGCGTGGCCATCGACCAGATCACCGGCTCGTCGAACACCTGGAAGGTGTTGCCGAACAGGGTGACCGCACCGGACCATACCGGGATGGCCTTGCCGGCCAGCAGCGAGGCGTTGGCGAAGACGGTGGCGTAGTCCAGCGTGCCGAACATCAGCAGCACGCAGCCGATGCCGAGCAGGAACCCGAAGTCGCCCACGCGATTGACCAGGAACGCCTTCATGTTGGCGAAGATCGCCGTGGGGCGCTTGAACCAGAAGCCGATCAGCAGGTACGACACCAGGCCCACCGCTTCCCAGCCGAAGAACAGCTGCAGGAAGTTGTTGCTCATCACCAGCATCAGCATGCTGAAGGTGAACAGCGAGATGTAGCTGAAGAAGCGCTGGTAGCCCGGATCCTCGTGCATGTAGCCGATGGTGTACAGGTGCACCAGCAGCGACACGAAGGTCACCACCACCATCATCATCGCGGTCAGCTTGTCGATCATGAAACCGACGTGGCCGCTGATGTTGCCGACCTCGAAGAACGTGTACAGGTTCTCGTTGAACGGCGACGCGCCCAGTGCCACCAACTGGTACAGCACCCAGCACGACAGCGCGCAGCTGACCGCCACGCCCAGGATGGTCGCCGTGTGGGCGCCCGCACGGCCGACGAAGCGCCCGAACAGGCCGGCGATGATGCTGCCCAGCAGCGGCGCCAGCACGATGGCCAGCAGCACGTTCTTGGAGAGGAGGACTTCCATACCGGTCATCGGTGCATCAGCCTTTGAGCGTGTCGACTTCGGCCACGTTGATCGTGCGCCGGGTGCGGAACAGGGTGACCAGGATCGCCAGGCCGATCGCGGCCTCGGCGGCGGCCACGGTCAGGATGAAGAAGACGAAGATCTGGCCGGCCGGGTCGCCGAGTTCGCGCGAGAACGCGACGAAGTTGATGTTCACCGACAGCAGCATCAGTTCGATCGACATCAGCAGCACGATGACGTTCTTCCGGTTGAGGAAGATGCCGGCCAGGCTGATGCAGAACAGCACGGCGCCGAGCGCCAGCAGGTGGCCTACGGAAATCATGCCTTACCCTCCCCGTCCGCCGGCGCACTGGCCGGGGTCTCGCGCACCGGCTTCTCGGCCGGCATCGACACCATGCGGATGCGGTCGCGCGCCTTCACGCGCGACTGTTCGCCCGGGTCCTGCGTCTTGATGCCGGTGCGCTTGCGCAGCGTCAGCATCACGGCAGCCACCACGGCCACGGTCAGGATGACGGCGGCGAATTCGAACGGCAGCAGGAACTCGGTGAACAGCGTGCGCGCCAGCCAGGCTGTGTTGGACACCTCGGCCGCGGCCGACGCGGCGTTGTCCGCGAACGGCACCGCCATCTTCGCCTTGATGCCGATCAGCACCAGCATCTGCGCCAGCATCACCACCGCCACCAGCAGGCCGACGGGCAGGAACTTCACCCAGCCCTCGCGCAGGGCGGCGACGTCGATGTCCAGCATCATCACCACGAACAGGAACAGCACCATCACCGCGCCCACGTAGACGAGGATCAGGGCCACACCCAGGAATTCCGCGCCCACCAGCAGCCAGACGCAGGCCACCGAGAAGAACGTCAGGATGAGGCACAGCACGGCATGCACCGGGTTGCGCACGCTGATCACCGCGCCGGCGGCGACGACCGCGACGGTGGCGAAGGCGTAGAAACTGATCAGGACCCAATCCATTCTTTGGACCTCAGCGGAAGGCGGCGTCGGCGGCGCGGCGCTCGGCGATCTCGGCTTCCAGCCGGTCTCCGATCGCCAGCAGCTGCGGCTTGGTGACGATGTTCTGGCCACGCTTGTCGAAGTGGTACTCCAGCACGTGCGTTTCCACGATCGAATCCACCGGACAGCTCTCCTCGCAGAAGCCGCAGTAGATGCACTTGAACAGGTCGATGTCGTAGCGGGTGGTCCGGCGGGTGCCGTCCTCGCGCGGAGCCGAATCGATGGTGATGGCCAGCGCCGGGCACACCGCCTCGCACAGCTTGCAGGCGATGCAGCGCTCCTCGCCGTTCGGATAACGGCGCAGCGCATGCAGGCCACGGAAGCGCGGCGACTGCGGGAACTTCTCCATCGGGTACATCAGCGTGTACTTCGGCTTGAAGGTGTACTTCAGCGTCAGCCACAGGCCCTGCATCAGTTCCAGCAGCATCAGGCTCTTGAAGTAGTGCACAACCTTGTTCATTTACACACCCTTCTCGAACACGCCGAAGAACACCAGCAACGCCGTCACCGCGATCCACGCGATGGTCAGCGGAATGAACACCTTCCAGCCCAGCCGCATGATCTGGTCGTAGCGGTAGCGCGGGAAGCTGGCACGGAACCAGATGTAGGCGCTGGCGAAGAACAGCACCTTCAACAGCAGCCACGGCCAGCCGCCGGTCCAGATCCAGTTGATCCAGGGCGACACGTCGGCGGTGATCCAGCCCTGCAGCGGGCTGAGCCAGCCGCCCAGGAAGAACAGCGACACCAGAAAGCTGACCAGGATCATGTTGGCGTATTCGGCCAGGAAGAACAGCGCGAACGCCGCACCCGAATACTCCACCATGTGGCCGGCGACGATTTCCGACTCGCCTTCCACCACGTCGAACGGGGAACGGTTGGTCTCGGCGACGCCGGACACCCAGTAGACGATGAACAACGGGAACAGCGGCAGCCAGAACCACTCGAAGAAGCCCGAGTTGCCCGCCTGCGCCATCACAATGTCGGTCAGGTTGAGGCTGCCGGCGGCGATCAGCACGCCGACCAGCGCGAAGCCCATCGCGATCTCGTAGCTGACGACCTGCGCGGCCGAGCGCATCGCGCCGAGGAAGGCGTACTTCGAGTTCGACGCCCAGCCGGCGATGATGATGCCGTACACGCCCAGCGAGGTCATCGCCAGCAGGTACAGCAGGCCGGCGTTGGCATTCGACAACACCAGCTGATAGTCGAACGGCACCACCGCCCACGCGGCGAAGGCCGGCGCCAGCGTGATCAGCGGCGCCAGGATGTACATGGTCTTCTGCGCGCTGCTAGGCTGGATGATTTCCTTGAACAGCAGCTTGAAGACGTCGGCGAAGGCCTGGAAGATGCCCATGCCCACGTACATCGGCCCGTGGCGCACGTGCATCCAGCCGATAAGCTTGCGCTCCCACACCACGTAGAACGCCACCGAGATGATCACCGGCATGGCGATCGCCAGAATCTTCAGCACGATCCACAGCACCATGCCGATGTCGCCCAGCCCGAAGAACCACTCGCGCAGCGGGCCGACCGCGTTGATCAGCAATTCGTTCATGCGCTCACCACCGTGACACGTCCGGCACCCAGCGGCGCCGTGGCGCCGTAGCCGCTCTCGATCCAGGCGGCGCCCGCGGCGACACGCGCGTCCACCACCACCGGCAACGCGGCGGTACCCAGACCGTTGCCGACCTTGGCCATCTGGCCTTCGGCGACACCGGCGGCCTGCGCATCCGCAGGATTCATCACGATGCGATCACCCACGTTCAGCGGATGCGCCTGCAGCGCCTCGGCACGACGGACGGTGCCGTCGGTGCGGTAGATCGCGGCGGTGACGGCCAGCTCCAGACCTTCCGCCGTGCTGGCCGGCGCGTCGGATGTCGCCACGACCACCGACTTTGCACCGGCGACGGCAGCACGGACACCCGCGATATCGGTGAACTCGAAACCGGCCAGCTGCAGCTCGCCACCCAGGGCGCGCAGCACTTTCCAGCCTTCGCGCGCTTCGCCCGGCAACTTGCCGGCGGCCTGCGTGCGCTGCTCCTTGCCATCGAGATTGGTGAGCGTGGCATCGATCTCCGGCAGCAGGCCGATCGGCAGGATCACGTCGGCCACATCGCGCGTGGACTTGCAGGCGAAGTGGCTGAACGCCACGACCTTGGCCGATACCAGCGCCTTCGTTGCGGCCGGCGTGTCGGCGAAATCCAGGCCCGGCTCGATGCCGTAGATGACGTAGGCGTTGCGCGGCGCGGCGAACATGCCGGCCACGTCGCGGCCGGTCGGCAGTACGCCGTGGCGTGCCAGGCCCACCGCATTGGCGCCTTGCGGGATGCGGCACAGCGACGCGCCGGCCGCGGACGCATAGTCCGCTGCGGCGGCGCGCAGCGAAGCCGCCTGCGGATGGTTCTCGACGATGCCACCGACGATCACGACGGCACGGTTGGCCGCTTTGGCGACCTCACGCAGCGCGGCGTCGCTCAACGCGGCGCCCAGCTTCGACGGCGCCACGATGTGCTTGCCGGCGATGCTGAAAGCGAAGTCGAAATCGACCGGATTGACCACATGCACCTTGGCGCCCTTGCGGACGGCCTTGCGGATACGCTGGTGCAGCAGCGGCAGTTCGTGGCGGATGTTGGTGCCGAACAGCACGATGACATCGGCCTGCTCGATCTCCGCCAGCGGCAGCGCGAACGGCTCGGCCACCGCGCCATCGGAGAAGTCGCGGTTGTTGATGCGGTGGTCCAGGTTGCCGGTGCCCAGGCCGTCGGCGAGCTTGGCCAGCAGGCCGCCCTCCTCGTTCGACACCGCCGGATGCACCAGCACGCCCAGGCTGTCGCCCCGGTTGGCGCGCAGGATCTCGGCCGCGGCCGCCAGGCCTTCGGCCCACGACACTTCGCGCCACTCGCCGCCGATCTTCTGCAGCGGCTTCATCGCACGGTCGTCGGCGTAGAGGCCCTGGTGCGAATAACGGTCGCGGTCGGACAGCCAGCACTCGTTGACCGACTCGTTCTCGCGCGGCACGGTGCGCAGCACCTGGCCACGGCGCGAGTGGTAGAACACGTTGGAGCCCATCGCGTCATGGAAGCCGACGGATTCGCGCGCGATCAGTTCCCACGGACGGGCGCGGAACTGGAACACCTTGTTGGTCAGCGCGCCCACCGGGCAGACGTCGATGACATTGCCGGAGATTTCGGTGGTGAGCGGCTTGCCGTCGTAGGTGCCGATCTGCAGGTTCTCGCCGCGGTACATGCCGCCCAGCTCGTAGGTGCCGGCGACGTCCGCGGTGAAGCGCACGCAGCGCGTGCACTGGATGCAGCGGGTCATCTCGGTGGCGACCAGCGGACCGATGTCCTCGTCCGGCACCACGCGCTTGCGTTCCTGGAACCGGCTGACCGAACGGCCGTAGCCCAGCGACAGATCCTGCAGCTCGCACTCGCCGCCCTGGTCGCAGATCGGGCAGTCCAGCGGATGGTTGATCAGCAGGAATTCCATCACGTTGCGCTGCGACTTCAGCGCCTTGTCGCTGCGCGTGGCGATCTTCATGCCGTCCATCACCGGCGTGGCGCAGGCCGGCGCCGGCTTCGGCATCTTCTCCACTTCCACCAGGCACATGCGGCAGTTGGCGGCGATCGGCAGCTTCTCGTGGTAGCAGAAGCGCGGAATCGGGATGCCCGCCTTGTCGGCGGCCTGGATGATCATCGAACCCTTCGGCGCCGCAAGCTCCACGCCGTCGATGAAGACGGTGACGTGGTCCGGCGGCAGGCCGGGATTGACGGGCTGCGCACTCATGCGGCCACCTTGCTGCTTTCAATGACCGTGCCGGCGCGCTGGTCGTCGACCAGGAAGCGCTTGTTGACGATCGCGTATTCGAATTCGTTCCAGTAGTGGCGCAGGAACCCCTGCACCGGCCACGCGGCGGCTTCGCCGAAGGCGCAGATGGTGTGGCCTTCGATCTGGCCGGCCGCGGCCTTCAGCATGTGCAGGTCGTCCAGCGTGGCCTTCTGCTCGGCGATGCGGGTCAGCATGCGGTACATCCAGCCGGTGCCTTCGCGGCACGGCGTGCACTGGCCGCAGCTTTCCTTGTAGTAGAAGCGCGCGATGCGCTGGCAGGCACGCACCATGCAGGTGGTGTCGTCCATCACGATGACGGCGCCCGAGCCCAGGCCGGAACCGGCCTTCTGGATGGCGTCGTAATCCATCGTCAGGCCCATCATCACCTCGCCCGGCAGGACCGGCATCGAGGAGCCGCCCGGGATGACGCCCTTGATCGTGCGGCCTTCGCGCATGCCGCCGCACAGTTCCAGCAACTCGGCGAACGGTGTGCCCAGGCGGATCTCGTGGTTGCCCGGACGCGCGACGTGGCCGGAGACCGAGAAGATCTTGCAGCCGCCGTTGTTGGGCTTGCCCAGATTCATGAACCACTCGGCGCCGTTGCGCAGGATCGCCGGCACCGAGGCGTAGGTCTCGGTGTTGTTGATCGTGGTCGGCTTACCGTACAGGCCGAAGTTGGCCGGGAACGGCGGCTTGAAGCGCGGCTGGCCCTTCTTGCCTTCCAGCGACTCCATCAGCGCGGTCTCTTCGCCGCATATGTAGGCGCCCGCGCCCAGCGCGTTGTACAGGTCGATGTCGATGCCGGAGCCGAGGATGTTCTTGCCCAGCCAGCCGTGCTTGTAGGCTTCCGCGGTGGCTTCTTCCAGGTGCTCGAACGGCTCGTGGTGGAACTCGCCGCGCAGGTAGTTGTAGCCCACGGTGGAACCGGTGGCGTAGCAGGCGATTGCCATGCCCTCGATCACCGCATGCGGGTTGTAGCGCAGGATGTCGCGGTCCTTGGCGGTGCCCGGCTCGGATTCGTCGGAGTTGCAGAGGATGTACTTCTGCATGTCGCCCTTGGGCATGAAGCTCCACTTCAGGCCGGTCGGGAAGCCCGCACCGCCACGGCCGCGCAGGCCGGACTGCTTGACCATCTCGACGACGTCGGCCGGCGGGATCTTCTCTTCGATGATCTTGCGCAGCGCGGCGTAACCACCGGTCTTCAGGTAGTTCTCGTACGACCACGGCTTGTCGAAGTGCAGCGTGGTGTAAACGGCCTGGTGCTCCTTGGGAGCGGGGCCGACCGGGCCGTAGCCCTCTGAGTAGTGTGAATGGCCTGCCATGCGCTTACTCCAGCCCGTCCAGCAGCTCGTCGACCTTCGCCGGCGTCAGCTTCTCGTGGTAGTGGCCGTTGATCACGACCACCGGCGCGCCGCAGCACGCGGCCACGCACTCTTCCTCTCGCTTCAGGTACACGCGGCCGTCGGCGGTGGATTCGCCCAGCTTGCAGCCCAGCTTCTTCTCCGCATGCGCCACCAGGTCCTGCGCGCCATTGAGCCAGCAGCTGATGTTGGTGCAGAAGGCCACATTGTTGCGACCGACTTTCTCGGTCTCGAACATCGAATAGAAGCTGGCGACCTCATAGGCCCACACCGGCGGCAGGTCGAGGTACTTGGCGACCGCGGCGATCAGCTCGTCGGTCAGCCAGCCGTCGTTCTGCTCCTGCGCGGCGTGCAGGCCCTGCAGCACCGCCGAGCGCTTGCGGTCCGGCGGGAACTTGGTCAGCCAATGATCGATGTGCGCGCGCGTCTTGTCGCTCAACGCCACCAGCGGATCGACGTTCTGCGCCGCTTCGAAATTACCCGTGGCCCTCATCGGTCCACCTCACCAAAGACAAGGTCATAAGTACCGATCATCGCGACGACGTCGGGGAGCATGTGGCCGCGCACGATCTCGTCCATCGAGGACAGGTGCGCGAAACCCGGTGCGCGCAACTTCACGCGGAAGGGCTTGTTGGCGCCGTCGGACACCAGGTAGCAGCCGAACTCGCCCTTCGGCGCTTCGACCGCGGCGTAGGTCTCGCCGGCCGGCACGCAGTAGCCTTCGCTGAACAGCTTGAAGTGATGGATCAGCGCTTCCATGTCGTCCTTCATCTCCTCGCGGGAGGGCGGCGCGACCTTGAAGTTCTGCACCATGACCGGGCCGGGGTTGGCCTTCAGCCACTTCACGCACTGCTGGATGATGCGGTTGGACTGGCGCATCTCGGCCACGCGGACCAGGTAACGGTCGTAGCAGTCGCCGTTGACGCCCACCGGGATATCGAAATCGACGACGTCGTACTTGGCGTACGGCTGCTTCTTGCGCAGGTCCCAAGCGATGCCGGAACCGCGCAGCATCGCGCCGGTCATGCCCAGCGCACGCGCCTGTTCGGGCGAGACCACGCCGATACCGACGGTGCGCTGCTTCCAGATGCGGTTGTCGGTCAGCAGCGTCTCGTATTCGTCGACGCGCTTGGGGAACTCGTTGGTGAAGTCTTCCAGGAAGTCCAGCAGCGAGCCTTCGCGCGCCTGGTTGAACTGCTTGAGTGCCTTGCCCTTGCGCCAGGGCGATTCCTTGTACTTCGGCATGCGGTCCGGCAGGTCGCGGTACACGCCGCCCGGGCGGTAATAGGTCGCGTGCATGCGCGCACCGCTGACGGCCTCGTAGCAGTCCATCAGCTCTTCGCGCTCGCGGAAGGCGTACAGCATGACCGCCATGGCGCCGAGATCGAGCGCATTGGAACCGACCCACATCAGGTGGTTCAGGATGCGGGTGATCTCGTCGAACATCGTGCGGATGTACTGCGCACGCTCGGGCGCCTCGATGCCCATCAGGGTCTCGATGGCGCGCACGTAGGCGTGCTCGTTGCACATCATCGACACGTAGTCGAGGCGGTCCATGTAGCCGATCGACTGGTTGAACGGCTTGGACTCGGCCAGCTTCTCGGTGCCACGGTGCAGCAGGCCCACATGGGGATCGGCGCGCACGATGGTCTCGCCGTCCATCTCCAGGATCAGGCGCAGCACGCCGTGCGCAGCCGGATGCTGCGGACCGAAGTTCAGCGTGTAGTTGCGGATTTCCTGCTTGCCCTCGGCAGGATTGCTGGCGAACGCGACGCCGGATTGCGGATTGCTCATGCCTTGCCCTCGCGTGCAGCAGCTTCGCCTGCAGCGGTCTGGTAGCGTGCGTCGTCGCGGATCACGCGCGGCACGCCGACGCGCGGCTCGACCGAGGTGACCGGTTCGTACACCACGCGCTTCTTCTCTTCGTCGTAGCGGACTTCGACGTTGCCGATCAGCGGGAAGTCCTTGCGGAACGGATGGCCGACGAACCCGTAGTCGGTCAGGATCCGGCGCAGGTCCGGATGACCTTCGAAAATGATGCCGTACAGGTCGAACGCCTCGCGCTCGAACCAGTTCAGGCCCGGCCACACGTCGCACAGCGACGCCACCACCGGCAGGCCGTCGTCCGGTGCGAAGCAGCGCACGCGCACGCGGCGGTTGTGCTGGTACGACAGCAGGTGCAGCACCACGGCGAAGCGGTTCGGGCGGGCGGCGTCGCGCGGACGCTGGTCCCAGTTGAAGCGACCGGGCCCGAAGCCCTCGACGCCACGACTGAAGCCGCCGGACGACACGTCGGCGGTATCCCACTCGGCACTGCCGTAGCCCAGGTAGTCCACGCCGCTGACATCGACGGCCTGCTCGAAGCCGAACTCGTCGCGCAGCGCCAAGCAGACCGCATGCCAGGACGCCGAAGGCACTTCCAGGGTGATTTCGCCGCGCGGCTCGGCCACGCTGACCGTGGCGTCCGCGAAGCGGGCGCGCAGCTGGTCGGTGAAGTTTGCAGCTTGCTCTGCCATGGGGCGTGGCGTGCTCTGAAGGGGGATGTCAGGGAACAACAGGAATCAGCGCGCGATGGTCTGCGTACGCCAGATCTTTTTCTGCAACTGCAGGATGCCGTACACCAGCGCCTCGGCCGTGGGCGGACAACCGGGCACGTACACGTCCACCGGCACCACGCGGTCGCAGCCGCGCACGACGGAGTACGAGTAGTGGTAGTAACCGCCGCCATTGGCGCAGCTGCCCATCGAGATCACCCACTTCGGCTCGGGCATCTGGTCGTAGACCTTGCGCAGTGCGGGGGCCATCTTGTTGACCAGCGTGCCGGCCACGATCATCACGTCGGACTGGCGCGGCGACGGGCGAAACACCACGCCGTAGCGGTCCAGGTCCAGCCGCGAGGTGCCGGCGTGCATCATTTCCACTGCACAACACGCCAGGCCGAAGGTCATCGGCCACATCGAGCCGGTGCGCGCCCAGTTCATCAGCGCATCCACGCTGGTGGTGACGTAGCCCTTTTCCAGCAGCGGGTTGTCGCCTTCGGGGCGCAGGATGTCGTCCACCCGCCCTTCCGGGATCGGGTTGTTCATCAGACGGTCGACGGTCTGGATCACTCCCATTCGAGCGCTCCCTTCTTCCAAACGTAAATAAAGCCGAGGAAGAGCATGCCCACGAACAGGCCCATCGTGACCAGCGCACGCGGACCCAGCTCCTGGAACACCAGCGTCCACGGAACGATGAAGATGATTTCCAGATCGAACACGATGAACTGGATGGCGATCAGGTAATAGCGCACGTCGAACTTCATGCGCGCGTCCTCGAAGGCCTCGAAGCCGCATTCGTACGGAGACAGCTTCTGGGCGTCGGGACGACGCGGACCGAGGAAGCGACCGGCGACCATCAGCGCGATGCCGATGCCGGTGGCGACGATCAGGAACAACAGGGTGGGCAGGTAATTGGCCAGCACTCGCTTGTCTCGTCTTGTCCTATCCGCCGGCGCGCACGACACGGCACGGCATGAATGGGGCTCGCAGCGCCCGCCCGAGGCCTGCGCCGCGGGCGGCCCGTCGATGCAACCATCGGGCCCACCTTCTGCGGGCGCCCTTCCGCAACACGTACCGGGCGCCCGATGAATCGGCGGGATTGTAACGGTTTGTGAACTCTCTAGTAAACGATTACCGGCGCTTGTCGCCGCCATCGGCAAAAGAAAAAACCCGCCGGAAGGCGGGTTCTTTCGATGCGGGACGACGTTGCCGCCGACCCGCCTTGTTGGTGCCCAAGAGGGGACTCGAACCCCTACGACTTTCGCCGCTACCACCTCAAGGTAGTGCGTCTACCAATTCCGCCACCTGGGCATTGAAACCTGTGCGACGCGTTGCGCGCGCCGCCATTGTAGCCGGCCTCAGCCGCCCTGCGGCGGTGTCACCGGCGGTGTTTCCGTCGCCGGCGCCGTTTCCTGCGGTGCCGCCGGAACGGTTCCGGCCGGTGCAGCCGGTGCCGACTGGATCGGCGAACTCGGCACGGTCGACGGCTTGGGCAGTTCGCCCGCCGGTGCGGCCGGCGCCGCCGGCAGCTGCGACATCACGCCCAGGTTCTGCTCGGTGGTCGGGCGCGCACTATGCGTCGCGTACCACGCCATGAACAGGCTGATGCCGAAGAACGCGATGGCCAGCCACTTGGTGCTCTTGGAGAGGAAGTTGGACGCACCGCGCGCGCCGAACACCGTGCCGGATGCGCCGCCACCGAAGCCGGAACCCGCCTGGGCCCCCGAACCGCGCTGCATCAGCACCAACGCGATGATGGCGATGGCCACCAGCACGTACACCACATTCAGGATCAACATCCACATTTGGAATCAGTCTCAACCGGTTGAGTCGCCCGGCCCCGATGGACCGGTCGTGCCGGGGGTCACCCCCGACCGGCCGCCGCCTGCGCGATGGCCAGGAAATCCCGGGCGACCAGGGAAGCGCCGCCCACCAGCCCTCCATCGACATCGGGCTGCGAGAACAGTTCCGCGGCGTTGTCGGGCTTCACGCTGCCGCCATACAGGAGGGGCAGCGAGCCGGCGATTCTAGCATCGCGCGCGGCGACTTCGCCACGAATGAACGCATGCACTGCCTGCGCCTGGGCTGGCGTGGCGGTCAGGCCGGTGCCGATGGCCCAGACCGGCTCGTAGGCGATGACCGCGCCCTCGAACGCCTGCGGGCCCGCCAGATCGAACACGGCGTCGAGCTGCTTCTGGACGCGGAACTCGGTCTGGCCGTCCTTGCGCTGCTGCTCGGTTTCGCCCACACACAGCACCGGGATCAGGCCGGCATGCTTGGCGGCCAGGAACTTCCTGGCCACGAATTCGCTGCTTTCGTTGTGGTGCTGGCGGCGCTCGGAGTGCCCGACCAGGCCGTAGCGCGCGCCCACGTCCACGAGCATGGACGCGCAGACTTCGCCGGTGTAGGCGCCCTTCTCGTTGCTGCTGACGTCCTGCGCGCCGAAGGCCACGCCACGGTCGCCGTAGTCCTCGATCAGCTCGCCCAGGTAGGGCAGCGGGGGCAGGATCAGCAGGTCCACGCCGTCCAGCGGCAGGCCCGCGACCAGTTCGTCCATCAGCGCGGTCGCGAAACCACGGGTGCCATGGAGCTTCCAGTTGCCCGCCACGAGCTTGCGACGCATAAGACCAATTCCTGTCCAGTCCGGGGCCGCGCAGTCTAGCCGATGTTGGACGGCGCACCTACCGGCCGCGCTATCGTGCCGGGAATCCATCCCGTACCCAGACCCCGCCATGTCCGATGCCTCCTCCGCTGTTCCTTCCGGCTACGCCCTGGTCACCGGCGCCTCCAGCGGCATCGGCGAGCAGATCGCCCGCGAGTACGCGCGGCGCGGCGTCCCGCTGGTGCTCACCGCGCGCCGACGGGATCGCCTTGAGGCGCTGGCGACGGAACTGCGCGTGCAGGTGCCGGTGGAAATCGCGACGGCGGACCTGGCCGATCCATCCGCACCCGCGGCGCTGGTGGCCGAACTGGAACGGCGTGGCGTGCAGATCCGCATCCTCGTCAACAATGCCGGCTACGGCATGCCGGGACGCTACCGCAGCAACGACTGGACCGCGCATGCCGCGTTCCTGCAGGTGATGGTGACGGCCGTGTCCGAACTGACGTGGCGGCTGCTGCCCGCCCTGCGCGCGTCCGGACAGGGCCGGATCCTCAACGTCGCCTCGTTCGCCGCGCTGATGCCGGCCGCCGAAGGGCAGACGCTGTATGCGCCGGTGAAGAGCTTCCTGGTCAAGTTCAGCGAAGCGATGGCGCTGGAAAACGCGGACCGCGGCGTGCACGCCACCGCGCTATGCCCGGGATTCACCTACTCCGAGTTCCACGATGTCACCGGCACCCGTTCGCGGATGCGGGTCTCGCCGACGATGTGGTTGCAGGCCGCGGATGTGGCGCGCGCCGGCATCGAGGGCAACGAACGCGGCGAGGTGCTGGTCGTGCCCGGTTGGCGCTATCACCTGCTGCACGCCATCGTGAAACTGCTGCCGCATCGCGTGGCCATGGGATTGATGGCGAAGAATTCGCGACGCGTACGGCCGTTGTAGCGGCCGTACGCGTCGCGACGGGATTCGGGATTGGTGATTCGGGATTCGTGAAAGCAAAGGCAAAAGCACGGGCACGTAGGCCTTCGGCCCCTGCTCTTGCGAATCCCGAATCCCGAATCCCGGCTATTTCAGCTTGATCTCGCGTAAGCGCTCTTCCAGATAACCCTGGGCCGTGATCGGTTCGGCATAGCGCTTGGGATTGTCGGGCGTGATGGTGGACGGCAACACGTCGATCAGGAAATCCGGATTCGGGTGCAGGAAGAACGGCACCGAGTAGCGCGGCTGGCGCGCCTGTTCGCCCGGCGGGTTGGTCACGCGGTGGGTGGTGGACGGATACACGTGGTTGGTCAGGCGCTGCAGCATGTCGCCGATGTTGACCACGATGGTGTCGGCGTCGGACGTGAACGGCACCCACTCGCCCTGCTTCGACTTCACTTCCAGACCCGCAGCGCTGGCGCCGACCAGCAGCGTGATCAGGTTGATGTCTTCGTGCGCACCCGCGCGCACGTTCGGGATGTCGTCGGTGGTGATCGGCGGGTAATGGATCGGGCGCAGGATCGAGTTGCCGGAATCGGTCTTGTCGGCGAAATAGGTTTCCGGCAGGCCGATGTGCAGCGCCAGCGCCGACAGCACGCGAGAACCGAGCTGGTCCAGCGCCTGGTAGAGGCCATAGCCGTGCTCACGGAAGCCCGGCACTTCGTCCGGCCACAGATTGGGCGGCATCACGTCGCGGTACTTCGAGTCGTCCGCGATCTCGCGACCGATGTGCCAGAACTCCTTCAGGTCGAAGTGCTTGGAGTCCTTGGCGGTCTCCACGCCGAACGGCGTGTAGCCGCGCGCACCACCACTGCCGGGCACGTGGTACTGCTGCTTCACCTCGTCGGGCAACGCGAAGAAATGCTTGAAGACGCCATACGCCGCATCGATCTGCGCCTGCGGGATACCGTGGTTGCGGATGCCGGCGAACCCCCATTCGCGATAGGCCGCGCCGAGTTCGGCCACGAAGGCCTCGCGATCGGTGTCGAAACGGGTGATGTCCAGCGTGGGGATACGGGCACTCATGCGGTTCTGCTCCAGCAAGTTTGTTTCGCGGGGAACGCCATTGGATCGTTCCCGCGCCAGTGATTCATTGATCCGGCTCAAGCCGCGGCGGCGGCCCGCACGGCGTCGGCCAGGGTGTCCAGCGTGCTGCGCACCAGCGCCTCGTCATCGGCCTCGACCGTGACGCGCACCACCGGCTCGGTACCGGAAGGACGCAGGAAGGCGCGACCGCGCCCGGACACCGCGGCCTGCGCCTGCACCAGCGCGGCCTGCACGCTGGCGGCCTCGGTCGGCCTAGCGCCATTGGCCAGCTTCACGTTGATGGTCTTCTGCGGCAGCATGGTCAGGCCGTCCAGTGCCTCACGCAGCGACAGCTTGCGGCGCTTCAGCGCCTCCAGCACCTGCAGCGCCGCGATGATGGCGTCGCCGGTGGTCGTGCGGTCCAGGCACAGCAGGTGGCCGGAGGCTTCGCCGCCGAGCACCGCGTTGCCCTCGACCAGCGCCTGGTGCACGTAGCGGTCGCCGACCTTGGTGCGGACGAACGGAATCTCGAGCTTGCCCAGCGCGCGCTCCAGGCCGTAGTTGGTCATCAGCGTGCCGACCACCGGGCCGCGCAGCCGCCCGCTCGCCTGCCAGTCGCGGGCGAGCAGGTAGATCAGTTCGTCGCCGTCCACCGGCGTGCCCTGCCCGTCCGCCATCAGCACGCGGTCGCCGTCGCCATCGAAGGCGATACCCAGGTGCGCGCCGGTTTCGCGGACCTTCGCGGCCAGGCTGTCGAGGTGCATGGAACCCACGCCATCGTTGATGTTGATGCCGTTCGGCTCCACGCCGATGGTGATCACCTCGGCACCCAGTTCGCGGAACAGCAGCGGTGCGATGTGGTACGTCGCGCCGTGGGCGCAGTCCAGCACCAGCTTCAGCCCCTTGAGGTCGAAGCGGCGCGGCACGCTGGCCTTGCAGAACTCCATGTAGCGGCCCACCGCGTCGCGCGTGCGGATCGCCTTGCCGAGCTTTTCGGACTCGGCGGTGAAGAACGGTGCATCCAGCGCGGCTTCGATGGCCGCCTCGGTGGCGTCGTCCAGCTTTTCGCCTTCGGCCGAGAAGAACTTGATGCCATTGTCGTAGTGCGGGTTGTGCGAGGCGCTGATCACGATGCCGGCGTCGGCGCCCAGCGTGCGGGTCAGGAAGGCCACGGCCGGCGTCGGCATCGGCCCCATCAGCTGCACGTCGGCGCCGGCGGCGACCAGGCCAGCTTCCAGCGCGGCCTCGAACATGTAGCCGGAAATGCGCGTGTCCTTGCCGATCACCACCACCGGCCGGGCATCACCGGCCTTTTCGCACAGCACGCGACCCAGCGCGTTGCCCAGCCGCAGCACGAAGTCCGCGGAAATCGGGCCGGTGCCAACGCGACCGCGGATGCCGTCGGTACCAAAGTACTTGCGACTCATGCGCTCACCAGTTCGCTGTCCTGCGGCTTGGGCTGTCGCATCATCAACGCCAGCAGGTCGGCCAGCCGGTCACGCAGTTCGCGGCGGTCGCAGATCTGGTCGATGGCGCCATGGGCCACCAGGAACTCCGAGCGCTGGAAGCCTTCCGGCAGCGTCTCGCGCACGGTCTGCTCGATCACGCGCGGGCCGGCGAAGCCGATCAGCGCTTCCGGCTCGGCCAGGTTGATGTCGCCCAGCATCGCGAAGCTGGCCGAGACGCCGCCGGTGGTGGGATGCGTCATCACCGAGATGTACGGCAGTCCGGCCTCGCGCAGGCGACCGAGCGCGGCCGAGGTCTTGGCCATCTGCATCAGCGAGAACAGGCTTTCCTGCATGCGCGCGCCGCCGCTGGCGGAGAAGCACACGAACGGCGAACCGATCTCCAGCGCCTTCTCGGCGCCGAGCGAGAAACGCTCGCCCACCACCGAGCCCATCGAACCGCCCATGTAGGCGAAATCGAAGGAACTGGCGACCAGGTCGCGGCCCTTCAGGGTGCCCTGCAGCGTGATAAGCGCATCGCGCTCGCCGGTGCTCTTCTGCGCGGCCTTGATGCGGTCGGCGTACTTCTTCTGGTCCTTGAACTTCAGCACGTCGGTCGGGCCGAGCGCCGCGCCGATTTCGCGGGTGCTGCCCGGATCGAACAGCGCCGCCAGGCGCGCGCGGGCGCGGATCGGCATGTGGAAGCTGCACTTCGGGCAGACCTCCAGGTTTTCCTCCAGCTCCGGCCGGTACAGCACCGCGCCGCAGCGGTCGCATTTTTCCCACAGGCCCTCGGGGACGCTGCGTTTGCTCTTGCCCGCGTTGCCCTCGGTGCGGATGCCCGACGGCATCAGTTTGCTGAGCCAGCTCATGCGTGGTCTTGCTGCCTGCCCCTGACGGGGCCTCATGGATTAGCGCGGCAGTTTAGCTCAGTCGTCCATGCACAACCGTACGGTGGTTCAGCCGTCCAGCGCCGCCCGCAGCGGCGCCAGGAAGGCCGATGCCTGCGCCGGGGCATCGCCACCAGCGTCGGCCAGTGCCGCCACCAGCGCGCTGCCGACCACCACGCCATCGGCATCGGTCGCCATCGCGGCCGCGCTGGCGGCATCCTTGATGCCGAAACCGGCCACCACGGGCACGCGCGAGTTCGCCCGCAACTGCTTCAGCCGTGCGCCCGCCGCGGCGGTATCCAGCCGGTCGGACGCGCCGGTCACGCCGGCGAAGCTGACGTAGTACAGGTAGCCCTGCGCGGTGTCGCACAGCATCCGCAGGCGCTCGGGCGAGGTGGTCGGCGAGGCCAGCGCGATCAGGGCCAGGCCCTCGCGGTTGAAGACCGCGCGCGTTTCCTCCGCTTCCTCCGGCGGCAGGTCGACCAGCAGCACGCCGTCCACGCCGGCGGCGACGGCCTCGCGGGCGAAACGCTCCGCGCCGTGGATCTCCACCGGGTTCAGGTAGCCCATCAACACGATCGGCGTGCCGTCGTCCTGCTGGCGGAACACCTCGACCGCTTCCAGCACGTAGCGCAGGCCGGCACCCCGCGCCAGGGCGCGCTCCGAACTGCGCTGGATGACGGGGCCATCGGCCATCGGATCGGAGAACGGCACGCCGAGCTCGATGACATCCGCCCCGACGGCAACCAGCGCATGCATCACCGGCACGGTGGACTCCAGCGCCGGATCGCCGGCAGTGATGAACGGCACCAGGGCCTTGCGGTGGGCGGCCTTCAGTTCGGCGAATTTCTGTTCGAAACGGCTCACAGGCTGATCCCCTCGCGCGCGGCGATCGTGTGCACATCCTTGTCGCCGCGGCCGGACAGGTTGCACAGCACCAGCTGGTCCTTCGGCAGCTCGCGCGCCAGCTTGATCGCCTGGGCCACGGCGTGGCTGGATTCCAGCGCCGGCAGGATGCCCTCCGTGCGGGTCAGGCGGTGGAACGCCGCCAGCGCCTCGTCGTCGGTCACGCCTACATAGTCGGCGCGACCGCTGTCCTTCAGGAAGGCGTGCTCCGGCCCGACGCCCGGGTAGTCCAGGCCGGCGGAGATGGAATGCGTTTCGATGATCTGCCCGTCGTCGTCGCAGATCACGTAGGTGCGGTTGCCATGCAGCACGCCGATGCGGCCGGCCGACAGCGACGAGGCGTGGCGACCGGTCTCGATGCCGTCGCCCGCCGCTTCGGCACCAACGATGCGCACGCCGGGATCGTTGAGGAAGGCGTGGAACAGGCCGATCGCGTTGCTGCCACCGCCGACGCAGGCGGTGATCGCATCCGGCAGGCGGCCGTAGTCGGCCAGCATCTGCGCCCTCGCCTCGCGGCCGACCACGGCATTGAAGTCGCGGACCATGCGCGGGTAAGGATCGGGGCCGGCGACGGTGCCGATGATGTAGAAGGTGTCGTGCACGTTGGTCACCCAGTCGCGCATCGCCTCGTTCAGGGCGTCCTTCAGCGTGGCCGAACCGCTGGTCACCGGTACCACGGTCGCGCCGAGCAGCTTCATCCGGTAGACGTTGATCTTCTGCCGTTCGATGTCGGTGGCGCCCATGTAGACCACGCATTCCAGCCCCAGCCGCGTGGCGACGGTGGCGCTGGCCACGCCGTGCTGGCCGGCGCCGGTCTCGGCGATGATCCGCTTCTTGCCCATGCGGCTGGCCAGCAGCGCCTGGCCGATGGTGTTGTTGATCTTGTGTGCGCCGGTGTGGTTCAGGTCCTCGCGCTTGAGCAGGATCTGTGCGCCGCCGACCTCACGGCTCAGCCGCTCGGCGTGGTAGATCGGGCTGGGCCGGCCGACGTAGTGCTTGAGGTCCTTGTCGAAGGCGGCGACGAAGGCCGGATCGACCCGGGCGGTGTCGTAGGCCGTGGCCAGTTCCTGCAGCGGCCCGATCAGGGTCTCGGCGACGAAGCGGCCACCGTGGTGGCCGAAGTGGCCGCGGGCGTCGGGGTAGGCGTGATAGTCGGCGGGCGCGGTCATGGGCATCGGGTTGCGGGAACGAACCGTCACTCTAGCGCACAGATGACCCCCTTGAAATCAATGAAATATCACCGATCCGTGACTTAAACTGACACCATGTCGCGTCCCCTGCCCCCGCTCAACGCCCTTCGTGCCTTCGAGGCGGCGGCCCGCCTGGGCAGCGTCAGCCGCGCCGCTGCCGAGCTGCACGTCACCCACGGCGCGGTCAGCCGGCATGTGCGCAGCCTGGAAGACGCACTCGGCCGCCCCCTGTTCGTCCGTGAAGGCCGCGGGCTGGCGCTCACCGCCGACGGCGTGCGCCTGCGCGATGTGGCCGGCGATGCGTTTTCCACCCTGCAGGCGGGCTGGACGGCGCTGCAGCGTGAGCGGCACCCGTCGGCCTTCGTGCTGGGCTGCCCCGGCAGCCTGCTGGCGCGCTGGGTGATTCCCCGGCTGGCGCCGCTGGCCACCGACCTGCCCCAGCTGAAGCTGCACCTCTCGGCGCAGGAAAGCGGCTTCGACGCCGCCCTGACCGGGCTGGACGCCGCCCTGCTGCTCGGCGAGGCGCCGTGGCCGGCCGGCTGGGACGTGCACACGCTGGCCCCGGAACGGATCGGTCCGGTGCTCAGTCCGCGTTACGCGCACGCGGCGCGACTGCGGGACGCACCGGCCAGCGCCCTTGCGGGGGAAGCCGTCCTGCATACGACATCGCGACCGCAGGCGTGGCCGCGCTGGTTCGCCTCACAGGAACTGGATGCCGGCACCCTGCAGACCGGCGCCGCCTTCGACCACCTGACCTACCTGCTGGAAGCCGCGGTCGCCGGGCTGGGCGTGGCGATCGCGCCGCAGGAACTCGTGCAGGCCGACCTGGACAGTGGACGCCTGTTGGCGCCGTGGGGTTTCGTCGACACCGGCGGCGAGTGGGCGCTCTGCGCCGTGCGCGGCAGCCAGGATCCGCGCATCGCCGCGCTGGCGGCCTGGCTGCGTACCACGCTGGCCTGACTCAGGCGAGGATGTCCGCCTCGCGCACCGCGTCGACGAAGCGCCGCATCTTCTCCGCGTCCTTGATGCCGGGGGCGGCCTCGATGCCGCTGGAGACATCCACGCCCCACGGCCGCGCCGTGCGCAAGGCAAGGCCGACATTCGCCGGCGACAGCCCGCCCGCCAGCAGGAACGGCCTGTCAGTGGAGGTCGGCATGCGCCGCCAGTCGAAGCGCTGACCGCTGCCCCCCTGCTCGCCCGCCGCATGGCCGTCGAACAGGAATCCCTGCGCGCCGGGATACGCCGAGACGTGGGCGAACACACGTTCATCCTGCCCGCCCATGGCGATCGCTTTCCAGTACGGACGGCCGAAGGAGGTTGCCAGGGCGTCGTCCTCGCCGCCGTGGAACTGCAGCAGATCCGGCTGCAACGACTCGACGATGTGCTCGACATCGCTGCGCGGGTTGTCCATCACCAGCGCGACCACGGCGATCTCCTCCGGCACCAGGTCGCGCAGCATGCGCGCCTGCCCGAGCAGCAGCCGGCGTGGACTGTGCGGCGCGAAGACGAGGCCGATGTAATCGACGCCCAGCTCCACCGCCAGGCGGACATCCTCGGCACGGGTCAGGCCACAGAACTTGATACGCGTATGCATGGCGGAAGGGTAACCCGGCCGCCCTCAGCCGGTGGCGACCGGCAGGGTGACTTCCGACGGCAGGCTCCACTCGGCCGGATACAGCGGACTGACGAAGACCAGGCCGTCCGGCGGCGCGGTCGGTCCGGCCACGGTACGGTCACGCCCGGCCAGCAGTTCGGCCATCCAGCCCTCGGGCTGCTCACCGCGACCGACCACCAGCAGCGATCCGACGATGTTGCGGACCATGTGGTGGAGGAAGGCGTTCGCCTGCACCTCCACGATGACGCGCTCGCCCTGGCGCACCACGGAAATCGCATGCAGGTTGCGCATCGCATGCGGTGCCTGGCAATGCACGGTGCGGAAGGCGCTGAAGTCGTTCTCGCCGACCAGTTGCTGGGCGGCGCGATGCATGGCGTCGGCATCCAGCGGCAGCCGCTCCCAGCTGAGGTAATGCCGTTCCAGCGCCGGGCGTGCGATCCGGTTCAGCAGCGTGTAGCGGTAGCGGCGTGCCCGTGCGGAGAAGCGCGCATTGAAATCGTCCGCCACCGGCTGGCACCAGCGCACGCAGACGGCAGGCGGCAATCGCGCGGTCGCACCGAGCAGCCAGCTGCGCGGCGTGCGTGCGGCATCACTGTCGAAATGCACGACTTGGCATTGTGCGTGCACGCCGGCGTCCGTGCGGCCCGCGCAGATGGTGTCGACCTGCGCATCGGCCACCGACGACAGCGCGCCTTCGAGCGCCGCCTGCACCGTGGTGGTGTCGTCCGGCGTGCCGGACTTGCTGAGCCGTTGCCAGCCCTGGAATCCGCTGCCGTCGTACTCGACGCCCAGCGCGTAGCGCGTCACTGCATCGCTCCGTGCCTGTCAGCCGATATCGCGCAGCAGTTGCAGGGCTTCATCGCGCGCCGTCGCATCATGACCCGCGGCGACCTCGTTCAGCAGATCGCGGGCGGTCGCCATGTCGCCCAGATCGAGATAGGCCACCGCCAGCTCCAGGCGGTCGCGACCGGCCGGTGCCGTCGCCACCGGCGCAACGGGTGCGCTGCCGCCGGCATGCCAGGTCGGACCCTGCGCCGGCGTCGGCTTGCGGGCGGGCCGGAGCGGGGCGGCGGCGGGGACGATCACGACCGGCTCCAGCACCGGACTGGAGACCGGTTCCGGTGCGGCGGCCGGCGCCGCCGGCATGCCGGCGGCCAGTTCGGCGGCCCGGCTGCCCGGCGATGCACCATCGAACACGGGGTTCCGCGGCACCGGCGACGGCGACACGCGCTGGCGGCGCTGCGCGAATCCCCAGGCCAGCGCGCCGACGAACAGCAGGCCGAAGCCCGCCCACGCCCACACCGGCACGCTGCCGTCGCTGCCATTGCCCTGCGCCAGCCGCTGCTGGGCGGCGGCCAGGTCGCTGTCCTTCATGGCCAGCAGCTTCTCCTGCTGCGCCTTGAGCTTTTCCAGGTCCGCGACCTGAGAGCGCAGTTCCTGCACTTCGGCCTCGCGCGCGGCCAGGTCTTCCTTCGACTGCTGCAACTGTTCGTTCGCCAACATCTCGCCCTCACCGCCGGCGCTGACGCCGGACTGCGTTCCAGAACCCGTCGTGCTCGTGGCCGCGGGTGCGATTTCCAGGCGCGCGCCCGCCACCGGCGGCGCACGTGATGGCGTGGCGGCCTGCGCGGGGGCGATCGCCGGTTCGACCACGGCGGCCGGCTGCGGGATCGGCGCCCGCGCGCGGCGCCATTCGGCGATCTGGCTGCGCACCAGTGCGGCAGCCTCGCTCTCCAGGATGGTCTGCGCCTCCGCCGACTCCGGCACGCGCAACACCGCGCCCTGCTTCAGCAGATTGACGTTGCCATTGATGAAGGCTTCGGGATTGGCCCGCAGCAGTGCCACCATGGCCTGGTCCAGCGTGTAGCCCTGCTCGCGCGCCAGCGGCGCCGCGATCTGCGACAGCGACTGGCCTCGACGCACCGGCGCCAGCGTATCGCCGGACGCGACGGAAGGCGCCGGCGTGGCCGCCACGGCCGGTGCTGGCGGCGGGGCCGGACGCACGGGCGCTTCCGGCGTGGCCTGAGGTGTCGGTTCTGGCTCAGTGGGCGTGCTGGTGGCGACCGGGTCGACCGGCCGCTCGATGATGTCGGTCGGCGCCGCGGCCGGCGCATCGATCACCGGCTGTCCGGCGGCGGCCAGCGTGCCCGGCGCACTGACCAGCGCCGAATACTCGCGCACCAGCCGGCCCTGGCCCCAGTCCACCTCGATCAGGAAGTTCACCGCTGCCACGTCCACCGGCGTGCGGCTGGTGACACGCACCACCGGGCGCCCGGCGTCGTCCAGCGCGATGGTGAAATCGAGTTCGTTGACCAGGCCCTCCGGTCGCGGCAGGCCGACGCGCTCGAACGTCACCGGCGACGCCAGGCGTGCGCGCAGCTGTTCCAGTTCGCCCGGCTCGCTGGAAATGACCGGGATCTCGGCCAGCAGCGGCTGGCCGGGTTGCGATTTGACCCTGATCTCCCCCAGGCCCAGCGCGAGGGCGGCGTTGCTCAGCAACGCCAGCCCCAGCCCGATCATGCCGGCCAGGTGGAGTCTTGCCGCCCGAGGTCTTTGCTTCGGTTTCACGGCCTTCCCCAAGTTTTCCCGGCCACGACTATAGCGGTTCAGCCGTTTTTCGCCACCAGCTCGGCCACCTGCACGGCGTTGAGGGCGGCGCCCTTGCGGATGTTGTCGGAGACGATCCACAGGTTGAGGCCACGCGGGTGCGAGATGTCCTCGCGAATGCGGCCGACATACACCGGGTCGGTGCCGGAGGCGTGGGTCACCGGCGTGGGGTAGCCACCCGGCACGCGGTCGTCCACGACTTCGACACCCGGCGCGGCCTCCAGCAACGCGCGCGCTTCGGCGGCGGTGATCTTGTCGCGGGTCTCGATGGCCACGGCTTCGGAGTGCCCGTAGAACACCGGCACGCGCACGGCGGTCGGGTTCACCTGGATGCCGTCGTCGCCGAGGATCTTGCGCGTCTCCCACACCAGCTTCATCTCTTCCTTGGTGAAGCCGTTGTCGAGGAAGTCGTCGATCTGCGGGATCAGGTTGAAGGCGATCTGCACCGGGAAGCGCTGCGGATCCGGGTCCTGGAAGTTGAGCAGCGCGCCGGTCTGGCGGCCGAGCTCCTCCAGCGCCGAGCGCCCGGCGCCGGAGACCGACTGGTAGGTCGCCACGTTGATCCGCTCGATGCCGACCTTGCGATGGATCGGCGCCAGCGCCACCAGCATCTGCATGGTCGAGCAGTTCGGATTGGCGATGATGCCGCGCGGACGGTTCTGCACCTGTTCCGGGTTCACCTCGCTGACCACCAGCGGCACGTCGGCGTCGTAACGGAAGGCCGAGGAGTTGTCGATGACAACCGCGCCCGCGGCAGCGAACTTCGGCGCGAATTCCTTGGAGATGCCACCGCCGGCGGAGAACAGCGCGATGTCGATGCCGGCCGGGTCGAAGGTGGCCAGGTTCTGCACGGTGATCTTTTCGCCGTTGAACTCGACGCTGTTGCCGGCCGAGCGCTCGGACGCCAGCGCGACGAGCGTGCCGACCGGAAAGTTCCGCTCGGCCAGGATGGACAGCATGGTTTCACCGACGGCGCCGGTGGCGCCCACGACGGCGACGTTGAAGGTACGGTTCTGGTTGCTCATGGAAGATTTTTTCGCGAGATAAGGAATGAAGACAGCAGACAGGAGAAGGCTGTGCTCGGGGAACCTGCGGACGTACCTCAGGCTCCCTGTCGTTTGGCGGTGATGGCTTTGGCGGCGGCGGACAGCACGTCCGGATTGACCGGGGTCGGCGGATGGCCCGCGTCCGGGCCTGCGCCGAGCGCGGCGATCAGGTTGTCCACCGCCAGCGAGACCATCGCGCGGCGCGTGGCCAGGCTGGCGCTGGCGATGTGCGGCGTCAGCACTACGTTGCGCAGTGCCAGCAGTTCCGGACGCACGGCCGGTTCGTCTTCGTAGACGTCCAGACCGGCGGCGGCAAGTCGCCCGTTCGCCAGCGCATCGGAAAGCGCCACTTCGTCGACGAGGCCGCCGCGCGCGATGTTCACCAGCGTGGCGGTCGGCTTCATCTTCGACAGCGCCGCCGCATCGACCAGATGATGTACCTGCGGCGAGTAAGGCAGCACCAGCAGCACGTGATCGGCCTGCGCGAGCAGGTCATCGAAGCCGGCGTACACCGCGCCGCATGCGCGCTCGACCGTCTCCGGTAGCCGGCTGCGGTTGTGGTAAAGCACACGCATGTCGAAACCGCGCGCACGCCGCGCGATGCCCTGCCCGATCCGGCCCATGCCGACGATGCCCAGCGTGCTGCCATGCAGGTCGGCGCCGAGCAGCGTGCCGAACGACCACTGCTGCCACTGGCCGTCGCGCAGCCATCGCTCGGCCTCGGTGATGCGGCGTGCGGTGGCCATCAGCAGGGCGAAGCCGAAGTCGGCCGTGGTCTCGGTCAGCACGTCCGGCGTATTGGTGGCGACGATGCCGGCCTGGGTCAGCGCGGCGATATCGAGATTGTTGTAACCCACGCCGACATTGGCGATGGCACGCAGCTGCGTGGCGCCGGCGATTTCCGGTGCGCCGATGCGTTCGTTCAGCGTCACCAGCGCACCGGCGCAGTCGCGCAGCGCGACGGCGATGGCCTCGGGCGGGTGTTCGGTGACCTCGGCCGTCGACCGCACGTCGAAGTGCGCGGCCAGCCGTCCGACGATGTCGTCGAACAGCGGCTGCGACACCCACACGCGCGGCCGCGGCTCAGCCATCGACGCTGCCGGGAACGTAAGGCGGCACCTCGCCCACGTCGCCGCACTGCGCGCGATGGCGCAACGCCTGGTCCATCAGGACCAGCGCCATCATCGCCTCGGCGATGGGGGTGGCGCGGATGCCGACGCAGGGGTCGTGCCGTCCGGTGGTGATGACGTCGACGGTGTTGCCGTCCACGTCCACCGTCGCGCCTGGCAGGCGCAGGCTGGAGGTCGGCTTCAGCACGATCGACGCGGTGACCTGCTGCCCGGTGGAAATGCCACCGAGGATGCCGCCGGCATGGTTGGAGAGGAAGCCGGCCGGCGTCATCAGGTCGCGGTGTTCGGTGCCCTTCTGGGTGACGGCCGCGAAACCGTCGCCGATCTCCACCCCCTTCACCGCGTTGATGCTCATCAGCGCGGCGGCGAGATCGCCATCGAGCTTGCCGTAGATCGGCTCGCCCCAGCCGGCGGGCACGCCGTCGGCCACGACATTGACGCGCGCGCCGATGGAATCGCCCGACTTGCGCAGCGCGTCCATGTAGCTTTCCAGCGCCGGCACCTGCGCCGCATGCGGCCAGAAGAACGGATTGTCTTCCACCGCCTTCCAGTCGAAGCCGTCCGGCACGATCGGGCCGAGCTGCGACAGGTAACCGCGCACGGTCACGCCATGCCGCTGCTGCAGCCACTTCTTGGCGATCACGCCGGCCGCCACGCGCATGGTGGTTTCGCGTGCGGACGAGCGACCGCCGCCGCGCGGATCGCGGATGCCGTACTTCTGCCAGTAGGTGTAGTCGGCGTGGCCGGGCCGGAACTGCCGCGCGATGTCGGTGTAGTCCTTGCTGCGCTGGTCGGTGTTGCGGATCAGCAGCGCGATCGGCGTGCCGGTGCTGCGGCCCTCGTACACGCCGCTGAGGATCTCGACCTCATCGGCCTCGCGACGCGCGGAGGTATGCCGCGACTTGCCGGTGGCGCGGCGCTCCAGGTCGTGGCGGAACTCCTCCGGCGCGATCTCCAGGCCCGGCGGGCAGCCGTCGACCACGCAGCCGATGGCCGGCCCGTGCGATTCGCCGAACGTGGTGACCGTGAGGAGTTTTCCGAAACTGTTGCTGCTCAAGCGCCGCTCCGCTGTGGAACCATCCGTGCCGGGCGTCGAAGCATCGCACGCCGGCCGCCCTATTGTGCAGCGCGCCAATGCCGGCCGCGACGGTTGCAGGCGCAACCGCTGCCGACAGCGTGCGCGCCGCCTTATTTTCGAGCGGCGGCGAGTTGGGTGATGCGGGCGTTGTGGCGGATCAGCTCGGCGCATTCGACGGCGAAGATGCCCATCTGCCCCACCTTGAACTCGATCCAGGCGAACTCGACATCCGGCAGCAGCTTGACCAACGCGCGCTCGGATTCACCGACCTCGCAGATCAGCAGGCCGTCCTGGCTCAGGTGCAGCGGCGCGTCGCGCAGGATCTTCAGCACCAGGTCCAGGCCGTCGTCGCCGGCACGCAGGCCGAGTTCGGGCTCGAAGGAATACTCCTTCGGCAGCGCGTCGGTCTCGTCGTTGGTGACGTAGGGCGGGTTGGTGACGATCAGGTCGTAATGCTTGCCGGTCAGGCCGGCAAACAGGTCCGACTTGAGGAAGTGCACGTTGTCGGCCAGCAGGCGCGCCTTGTTCTCGGCCGACAGCGCCAGCGCATCGTCGCTGATGTCCACACCATCGACCTGCCAATCCGGGTTGTAGTGACCCATCGCGATGGCGATGCAGCCCGAGCCGGTGCACAGGTCGAGCGCGCGGTTGACTTCGCGGCCGCCCAGCCAAGGCTCGAACCCGGCTTCGATCAGTTCGGCGATCGGCGAGCGCGGCACAAGCGCGCGCGCATCGCTCTTGAAGCTCAGCCCGGCGAACCAGGCCTCGCCGGTCAGGTAGGCGACCGGGATGCGCTCGTTGACGCGGCGCTCGAACAGCGCCAGCACCTGGGCCTTCTCAGCGGTGGTCACGCGCGCCTGGCCGTAGGCCGGCCCCAGGTCCGGCGGCAGGTGCAGCGTGTGCAGGACCAGGTGGGAGGCTTCGTCCAGCGCGTTGTCGTAACTGTGGCCGAAAGTCAGACCGGCCGCGTTGAAACGGCTGGCGCCGTAGCGGATCAGGTCGATGAGGGTGTGCAGTTCGGCGGCGACGTCGGCGGTCATGGCAAGGCTTGTGGAGACGCCGGAACGGCGAAGGCCGCCGATTATAGGGGCTGCCCCGGTATCATGGCCGCCTCCTGCCGCGCCCATGCGGCCCTTGGCCCCGCGGCCACGCCCTTCCATCGTGGGAATCCCCAGCGCATGTTCAACAAGAAGATCGGCCTCATCCTCGTCCTGGCGCTGGCCGCCGGCCTGGGCCTGCTGGCCGCACAGAAATTCTTCGGTCCGGTCACGCCGGCCACGCAATGGCCGGCCACCCAGACCGTCACCCTGTTCCCGCAGACACGGCCGTTGCCGCCGTTCTCGCTGCGCCAGTCCGACGGCACCCAGCTCACCGACGGCGAACTGAAAGGCCATTGGACGCTGGTCTTCCTGGGCTTCACCTTCTGCCCGGACGTCTGCCCGACCACGCTGGCCGAACTGGCCCAGGCGCAGGCGCAGTGGAAGGACCTGCCCGACTCCACCCGCCCGCGCGTGCTGTTCGTATCGGTCGATCCGGAGCGTGATACACCCACGCGCATCGGCGAGTACGCGCACGCCTTCCATCCCGACACGATGGCGGCCACGGCCGATGTTCCCACGCTGGAGAACTTCGCCAAGTCGCTGGGCTTCGTCTTCATGAAGGTGCCGGGAGACGGCTTCGAGCAGAACCCGAACGACTACAGCATGGACCACTCCTCGGCGATCGGCGTGCTCGACCCGCAGGGCCGCCTGGCCGGCCTGATCCGCCCACCGTTCCAGCCCAAGGCGATCGCCGCCGACCTGCGCGCACTGACCGAGGCGTCGACGAAATGAGTCTGCTGACCTCGCTGACCTACGTCCTGCCTCACCGCCTGCTGTCGTCGCTGGCGCGCAGGCTGGCGTATTCCACATCGCCGGGCACCAGCCGCTGGCTGATCGATACGGTGACGAAGAAGTTCAATGTCGACCTGGACGAAGCCGCCAACCCCGACCCGCGTTCCTACCCCAGCTTCAATGCCTTCTTCACCCGTGCATTGAAGTCCGACGCGCGCGTCGCCGATCCTGATCCGCGCGCGCTGCTGATGCCGGCGGACGGCCATATCAGCCAGTGCGGCCCCATCGAGGACGGCCGCATCTTCCAGGCCAAGGGGCAGTCGTTCACCGCCGCCGAACTGCTGGGCGATGCCGCAGACGCGGCGCCGTTCCGCAACGGCCTGTTCGCCACTGTCTACCTGTCGCCGCGCGACTACCACCGCGTGCACATGCCGTGGACCGGTACGTTGCGCGAGACGGTGCATGTTCCCGGCCGGCTCTTCAGCGTGGGCACCGATGCGGTGGCCAACGTGCCGCGCCTGTTCGCCCGCAACGAACGCCTGGTCTGCCACTTCGACACCGACTTCGGTCCGATGGTCTCGGTCATGGTCGGCGCACTGCTGGTCTCCGGCGTGGAGACGGTGTGGAGCGGCGAGGAAATTCCTGCGTACGGCAGCGCGATTACCCGCAAGGACTATCGCGGCAAGGGCGTCACGCTGGAGCGTTTCGCGGAAATGGCCCGTTTCAACTACGGCTCCACCGTCATCGTGCTGCTGCCGCCGGGCGCGGCGACGCTGTCGCCTGCTCTGAAAGCGGAATCCCCGGTGCGATTGGGACAAGCGCTCGCCCGGCTGCACTAACGGGTAGCGTGCGCCATGCGCACGCTACTTCCTGCAACTCTCCAGCTTCAGTTCCTGACCCGGACGCACAGAGTACGCCGGCGCCTTGAGCTTGTTGGCCTGCGCCAGCTTCTTCAGGTCGCACTGGAAGCGCTGCGAGATGCGGCCCAGGGTATCGCCTTTCGCCACGCGGTACTCGCGTACCTGGGTGGCCTTCGGTTCGGCAGGCTGGGATTCGCCCGTGGCGACCGTGGTCGGCACACCCGCCACCGGCATCACATCACCGACGGCGACATTGCCGGCCCGCGATCCACGCCGGATCGCGCCCGTCGGATCGGCGCTCACCAGGGTGCGGGCCAGTTCGGCGCGCGGCCCGTTCACACAGTGGCGCGCGTACAGGCTGGCAATGCGTGCATTCGCCTTGAGCGTGGTGCCGGCCGGGATCCAGGCTTCCGGCTGGTAGCGTGGGTTGAGGTTGCGCAGCGTACGCATGTAGCCCTCGCGCGTGCCGCCATTGCCCAGGCAGATGGTCAGTTCGTAGATGGACGCATCGCGTGCCAGCTTCAGCGCCGTGGGTTGGGCGTTGACCTTGGGGAACTCCAGCCCGTACTGGCGCGGGTGCAGGAACAGCCATGCCGCCGCGATCACCATGGGCACGTAGTCACGGGTTTCGCCGGGAAACTGGCTGTAGACCACGTCGTCCCAGAAGCCCAGGCCCGGATTCTCGCGGTACACGCGTGCCGCGCGGCCTTCGCCGCCGTTGTAGGCGGCCAGCGCCAGTTCGATGTTGTTGTTGAGGCCACGCATGCGCTCGTTCATGTAGGCGGCGCTCGCCTGTCCCGACGCATACGGGTCGTAGCGGGTATCGAAGCCGCTCGCATCACGCCCCAGGCCGAAACGTGCCCCGGTGTGAAACATGAACTGCATCGGCCCCGCCGCACCCGCGCGCGAGGTCGAATGCACGCGACCGTTGGACTCCTTCGCCATGATGCCGAACAGCAGCGCTTCCGGCAGGCCGCTGCGCTCCCACGCCGGGTACAGCTCGGCGCGCATGTTCTGGTAGTTCTCGTAGCTGTCGATCAGCGCCGGACGCATGTCGGTAAGCCAGCGGCGGATACCGGCCTGGATGGCCGGGTTGTATTCGACCATGCGGTCGAACGCGTGCCGCTGGTCGTTCAACAGCGCGGCGGCGCGGGCGGTCTCGGGTATCGCGGCGGCGCTGTGGACGGCGTGGTCGGTACCATCGTCCAGCGCGTCGATGACATCACTCTCCCCCGCCTCATCTTCGCCTTGCGCATCGGCGTTGCCCTTGAGCAGACGCTTGTAGGTCGCCAGCAGGGTGGGCACCTGGCAACCGCGTTGCTGCACGCAGGCGGCCAGCACGTCCTCCATGTCCTCCAGCGCGGCATCGCTCTCCGTCGCACCGCGTGGATCGCTGTTGGCGACCAACACCAGGCCATCGCGGTAGCGCTTCTCGGCCGCGGCCATGCGCTGCTCCAGTGCTTCGGCAGCGGCCCGGTCTTTCGCGGACACGCGTTGCGCCAGCGACACCGGCGAGACCACCAGGAGAGAAAGGGCGACCGCAACGGGCCAGTGGCGCAGACAGGCAGGAACCGCAAACGACATCAGGTATGCATCCAGAGTGTGAGCCGGGAGGGTAGCCCCGGCCGCGCACCGCGGGCAAGGTCGGATGTCGCAGGTCTTTATCCCGGAGGCGGTTTGCAGCCGCTAGAATCCCGCCATCACCACGCGAGGTTGCACATGGATCCGATCCTGCTGGGCAAGGGCGTCACGGACGATATCCCGGTCACGCTGCTGCCGAAGTTCGGCAATCGCCACGGACTGGTGGCAGGCGCCACCGGCACCGGCAAGACGGTGACGCTGATGACGCTGGCCGAAGGCTTCTCGCGCATGGGCGTGCCCGTGTTCATGGCCGACGTGAAAGGCGATGTCGGCGGCCTGGCGGTGGCCGGTGACGGCAGCGAGCGGGTGATGCAGCGCGCGAAGGACATCGGCATCGCCGACTACGCGCCCATCGCCAGCCCGGTGGTGTTCTGGGACCTGTACGGCAAGCTCGGCCACCCGGTCCGCACCACGGTCAGCGAGATGGGGCCCACCCTGCTCTCGCGCATCCTGGAACTGAACGACACCCAGAGCGGCGTGCTGGACATCGTGTTCAAACTCGCCGACGACCGCGGCCTGCTGCTGCTCGACCTGGAAGACCTGCGCGCCCTGCTGGGCCTGGTCGCCGCGGAGCGCAAGGACATTTCCACCAGCTATGGGCTGGTCAGCACGCAGTCGGTGGGCGCCATCCAGCGCGCGCTGCTGCGGCTGGAACAGGAAGGCGGCGAGATGTTCTTCGGCGAGCCGGCGCTGGAACTGGCCGACCTGATGCGCACCAACACCGACGGCCGCGGCGTGATCGGCATCCTGGCGGCGGACCAGCTCATCCTGAAGCCGCGCCTGTATTCCAGCTTCCTGCTGTGGCTGCTGTCGGAACTGTTCGAGACGCTGCCGGAAGTCGGCGACCTGGACAAGCCGAAGCTGGTGTTCGTGTTCGACGAAGCGCACCTGCTGTTCGACGACGCGCCGCCGGCGCTGCAGCAGCGCATCGAGCAGGTCGTGCGCCTGATCCGCTCCAAGGGCGTGGGTGTGTATTTCTGTTCGCAGTTCCCCGACGACGTGCCCGACAACATCCTGGGCCAGTTGGGCAACCGTGTGCAGCACGCCCTGCGCGCATTCACCCCGCGCGACCAGAAGGCGGTGAAAACCGCCGCGCAGACCTTCGTGCCGAACCCGAAGCTGGACGTGGCCCAGACCATTTCCACGCTGGGCACCGGCGAGGCGCTGGTATCGACGCTGCAGGACAAGGGCATCCCGTCGCCGGTGCAGCAGACGCTGGTGTCGCCGCCGCGCTGCCGCATGGGCGCGATCAACGAGACCGAGCGCCAGCAGGTGCGCAACGGCAGTCCCGTCGGCGGCAAGTACGACACGGCGGTGAATCGCGAATCGGCAGCGGAACTGCTGGCGAAGCGCGCGGAGACGGTCGTACAGGCCGCCAATGCGCCGGCGGCGAAGACGGAAAAGGACGATCCGGATGCCGGCGGCTTCGGTCAGACAGTCAAGGACGCGGTGTTCGGTACCAAGCGCCGCCAGGGCATGATCGAGACGATGGCCAAGCAGACCACGCGCACCATCGGCACCAAGCTGGGCAACCAGATCGTGCGCGGCATCCTGGGCAGCATCTTCGGCGGGCGGCGCTGATCGCGCTCGGCGCTGCCATGCGACATGCACTCCTGTTGGCCGCACTGATTACCGCGACCGCTGCAGTTGCGGGTGAGCCAGCGGACACGCACACCTGGCCGGGCCGGCGGCACGCTGAGTTGGCCGGCCAGTATCGCGGCACGATCCGCGAGTCCCGGCTGACTGGCCAAGCGTGCGAGTATCTGCACGCCGAACTGACGCTTAGACATGCCGGCAGCGGTACGGACGCCGAACGCGACTATTCGCTCCTGCTCAGCTGCCCTGGCGATCCCGCGTGGGCCGAGCGTCGGCTGCGCAGCCGCTGGTGGATTGACAAGATCGGCGACAGTTGCCTGATCCTGAAGCCCGCCGCCGGCCACCCGATCGATCAGGATCCCGAGAAGCTCTACGGGTTCCGCATCGATGACGACGGCAGAGCGCTCCGCCAGGATGGAAGCAGCTGCGAAGCGGCTGATGAGCGCTACGAGCGGGCCGTCCTAGTGCGCGTGCCTGCCCGCACGGACACCGACTGATGTCGCGCTGGCGCCCGCCGGGCGAGAAAAGCACGGCCCTGATCACTCGCGAAGGCCACGACCGCCTGAAGGCGGAGCTGGACGACCTGTGGCGCGCGCGCCGCCCCGAGGTGGTGAAGGCGCTGGCCGCCGCCGCGGCCGAGGGCGACCGCTCGGAGAATGCGGAGTACACCTACCGCAAGAAGCAGCTCGGCGAGATCGACCGCCGCGTGCGTTACCTGAGCAAGCGGCTGGAAGCGTTGCGCGTCGTCGACACCGCGCCCAGCGATCCGGAGGCGGTGTTTTTCGGCGCCACGATCGAACTGGAGAACCTCGCCAGCGGCGAGGTCTCGCGCTACCGCATCGTCGGCCCCGACGAGACCGATGCGACGCGGGGCTGGATCAGCATCGACTCGCCGCTGGCGCGTGCGCTGCTGAAGAAACGCATCGATGACGAATTCGCCGTGGAACTGCCCGGCGGTGTCACCCGGTTCGTGCTGGTGGACGTCCGCTACGCGGGCTGATCCTTCACAGCGGTCGCGGATACACGCGGCCCTCGCGCAGCGGTCGGAAGTAGTTTTCCTGCGCATAGAACGCGGCGACCTGATCCGCATGCCATCCGGGAATGCCGGCCAGTGGCAGCGGGCGCAGTTCCGACGGCGCAAGCAGCACGTCGCCTGCTGAAATCGCTTCGGTCACGCGCGCAACACCGTCGCTCGCATCGCCCTGCACCACCAGGCACTTGCCGACCAGCAGGCGCCCCGGCACCAGCATCTGTTCCATCAACGCGTGCCCCACGACGGCGACCACGGCAGCGCTGCCGTCGCGCCAGCATCCGGCATTGTCGAGAAAGAGCGCCGCCCAGTCGTGCCGGTCCCAGCGCTCCAGCAATGCCGCGTCCCGCACCCGAACGATCACGCCGCTTTCGTCGAACTGGGTCAGCGCCTGCTGGGCCGGACTGCGCTCATGTGCGCCCATCCGTTCGATATGCCGGCACTGTTGCCCGTTGAGGGCCCGCTTGAGCGCCGTATGCCGCATCCAGACCATCGCGTTGAACAGGTCGTGCCAGTGCTCCGTCCGCGTCGCGATGCGTCCCTGCGCGATCCGCAGTTCGTAATGCAACCCGTCGGCGAGCAGCGCCGCGTCCTGCTTCACGAAGCGGGGACCGGAGGCCGGCATGCGTGCGTCGAGGTCTTCGATGCCAAGCCAAGCCGCCGTCGTCAGCAGATCCAGACAGGCGCCGTAGCCATCGAACACGGGATGCCGGAAACACTCGGGGTCCACGTCTGCGCGCAGCGGTGCGACGAAACGACGCCGGCCATCACCAGCGCGGGGCACGACGGTCGGCGCGGTCACAGCACCTTGAGATCGAGCGGCACGCCCGCCGTTCCCACGACGGCATCGCCGATCAGGTCGTGCTCGTCGCTCTCGGTGATCTCGACGTCGACGAACTGGCCGACGCGCAGACCCAGCTCGCCGCCGTTCTGAATATGCACCAGGCCGTCGATCTCCGGCGCATCGGCCTTGGAGCGTGCGACGGCGATGTCGTCCTCGATCAGGTCGACCAGGCACTGCTGCACCGTGCCGATCTTCGCTTCCAGGCGCGCGGCGGAAATCTCCGCCTGTTTCTCCATGAAACGCGCCAGGCGTTCCTGCTTGACCTCTTCCGGCACCGGGTCCGGCAGCCGGTTGGCGGCCGCGCCTTCGACCGGCGAATAGGCGAACGCGCCGACGCGGTCGAGCTGTGCTTCGTCGAGGAACTGCAACAGTTCCTCGAATTCCTGGTCGGTCTCGCCGGGGAAACCGACGATGAAGGTCGAGCGCAGGGTGATGTCCGGACAGATCGAACGCCAGCGCTTCACCCGCTCCAGCGTCTTGTCGACGGCACCGGGGCGCTTCATCAGCTTGAGGATGCGCGGACTGGCGTGCTGGAACGGGATGTCCAGGTACGGCAACACCTTGTTCTCCGCCATCAGCGGGACGACATCGTCGACGTGCGGATACGGGTACACGTAATGCAGGCGTACCCAGGCATCGAGTTCGCCCAGGCCTTCGCACAGCGCCTTCATGCGCGTCTGGTACGCCTTGCCGTGCCATTCGCGCTCGGCGTACTTCACGTCCACGCCGTAGGCCGACGTGTCCTGCGAGACCACCAGCAGTTCCTTCACGCCGCCGCGCACCAGGCGCTCGGCTTCGCGTAGCACGTCGTCGACCGGGCGCGAGACCAGGTCGCCGCGCATCGACGGGATGATGCAGAAGCTGCAGCGGTGGTTGCAGCCTTCGGAAATCTTCAGGTACGCGTAGTGCCGCGGCGTCAGCTTGATGCCGTAGTCCGGCACCAGGTCCACGAACGGATCGTGCTTGGGCGGCAACGCCTCATGCAGCGCTTCCATCACGCTCTGGTAATCCTGCGGACCGCTGATCGCCAGCACGTCCGGATACTGCTCACGGATCTGCTCCGGCCGCTTGCCCAGGCAACCGGTGACGATGACCTTGCCGTTCTGGTTCATCGCCTCGCCGATGGCATCCAGCGACTCGGCCACGGCCGAATCGATGAAGCCGCAGGTATTCACCACCACCACGTCGGCCGCGTCGTAGGTCGGCACGATGTCGTATCCCTCCACGCGCAGCTGGGTGAGGATGCGCTCGGAATCGACCAGGGCCTTCGGACAGCCGAGGCTGACGAAGCCCACTTTGGGGTTCTGCAGGGACATGGAGACGGTACGGCGGCGGCGTGTACGGGGCGCGGATTATAGCCTCCCGGTCTGCGGCCCACCGCTCCGGGCGTTCAGCCGCGCGGCCTGCTGCGCATACACTGGCGGCCCTCTCCCCGGGAATCCCGCCGATGGGCCACTGGATTCAGATCGACACGCCCCACGGCCGCATCAGCGGCTGGCGCGCGGATCCTGCCGATGCGCCGCGCGGCGCGCTGGTCATCGTGCAGGAGATTTTCGGGGTGAACGCGCACATCCGCAGCGTGGCGGAGAGCTTCGCCATCGACGGCTACGTCGCCCTCGCGCCGGCCTACTTCGACCCGATCGAACCTCGCGTCGAACTGGGCTATGACGATGCCGGCATCGCGCGCGGTCGCGACCTGATCGCCCGGCTGGGCCTGGATGCGGCGGTGGACATCACCGCCAGCGCGGCCGATGCGATCGCCGGCGCCGGCAAGGTCGGTTGCGTGGGCTACTGCTGGGGCGGCACCGTCGCGCTGCTGGCGGCGATGCGGCTGGGCCTGCCGTCGGTCAACTACTACGGCGCCCGCAATGCGCCGTTCCTGACCGAAACGCCGCTGGCGCCGGTGATGTGCCATTTCGGCGAACGGGATGCGTCCATTCCGCCGGAACGGGTGCAGCAGCATCGCGACCTGCTGCCGCAGATGGATGTCTTCACCTACCCTGCCGGCCACGGCTTCAACTGCGACCTGCGTACGGACTACGAACCGTCCAGTGCGCGGCTGGCACGCGAACGCACGCTCGATTTCTTTCACCGGAACCTGGCATGACCGATTTCCTGCTCGACCCGCGGCTGGCCGCCGACAGCACCTTCATCGCCGACGGTCCGCTGTCGCAGGTGCGGCGGATGGACGACACGCGCTACCCTTGGCTGGTGCTGGTGCCGCGCGTGAACGGCGTCAGTGAGTGGCTGGACCTGGATGGCGGCCAGCAGCGCCTGCTGCTGGCGGAGATCAACCAGGCCGGCCAGCTGATCCGCGCACAGCCCGGGGTGGAGAAACTCAACATCGGCGCACTCGGCAACATCGTGCGGCAGTTGCATGTGCATCTGGTGGGTCGTCATGACGGCGATGCCGCGTGGCCGGGGCCCGTTTGGGGTCACGGCCACGTCGTGCGCCACGCGCCGGACCAGCTTGCGGCGGAAATCGAACGCTGGCGCCAGCGCCTGGCATGAGCGCACCGCAGTTCGAGCCGCTCGGCGACGACGCCCTGCTGGTGCGCTTCGGCGTCCGCATCGATGTTGAGGTCAACGCGGCGGTGCACCGGCTCGCGGCGCAGCTGCGGGACCTGTCGCCCTCGTGGTTGCGCGACCTGGTGCCGGCCTATGCCAGCCTCGCGGTGTTCTTCGACGCGGGCCAGCTGCCCGGCCGCGACCCCCATGCCTTCGTCGCCGGGGCGATCGAGGCCTTGCTTGCAAACCGATCCCCTCTTCCCGCTGGCGGCAGCACCCTGCACGAGATTTCGGTCTGCTACGGCGGCGAACATGGCGAAGATCTCGTCCGCGCGGCGCACGCGTTGGGCATGGATGCCGCCACGCTGATCGCCCGCCACAGCGCGCCGGTCTACACCGTGGCGATGATCGGCTTCGCGCCCGGCTTCCCGTATCTGCTGGGACTGGACCCCGCGCTGGCGCTGCCGCGCCTGGCGACGCCACGCACGCGGGTGCCGGCGGGGTCGGTCGCCATCGGCGGTGCGCAGGCCGGCATCTACCCGCGCGAAAGTCCGGGCGGCTGGCAGTTGCTGGGACGCACGCCGCAGGTGCTGTTCGATGTCGGTCGCGCGCCGCCTTCGCTATTTCAGCCGGGAGATCGCGTGCGCTTCGTGCCCATCGATGAGGCGACCTTCGACCGCATGGCGGCGTCATCATGAGCGCATGGCTGGTGCTGGCGCCCGGCATGCAGACGACCGTGCAGGACCAGGGCCGTCATGGTTGGCGGCATCTGGGCGTGGCACGCGCGGGCGCGATGGACCCGGCCGCGCTGGCGATGGCGAACCGGCTGGTCGGCAACGACGAAGGCGAAGCCGGGCTGGAGATGACGCTGCAGGGCCCGCGCCTGCGACTGCCGACCGCCTGCCGCATCGCCCTGACCGGTGCGGCCATGCCCGCGTGGTGGAACGATACCCCGTTGCCGATGGGCCGCCCGCTGGACCTGCCGGCCGGGGAACTGAAGCTCGGCGCGGTGCGCGAGGGACTGCGCACGTGGCTGGCCGTGGCAGGCGGCCTCCATGCGCCTCTCGTACTCGGCAGTCGCAGCACCGACCTGCGCGGCGGATTCGGCGGCGTGGAGGGTCGCGCCCTGCGTGCCGGCGACCGCTTGCCCCTCGGCGCCCGCCATGGCCTCCCACCGGCCGCAAGACAGCCCGTGTTTCCCGGCTGGTGGATCGACCTGGACGACCCGTGGACGGCGGACCGTCACGTCCTGCGCTATGTGCCCGCCTCGCACGCCGCGGCGCCGGCACTGGCCCTGCAGGGCTGGCGCACGCATCCCGACAGCAATCGCCAGGGCCTGCGACTGGCCGGCACGGGCCTGCCGGCGGACGCGGCGGACGGGGTTTCCGAACCGGTGGCCGTCGGCACGCTGCAGTTGCCGCCGGACGGTCACCCCATCCTGCTGCTGGCGGACGCGCAGACGGTGGGGGGCTATCCGCGCCTGGGCCACGTGATCGCCTGCGACTTGGGACGCGCCGCGCAATTGCGCCCCGGCGAACCGGTGCACTTCGAGCCGGTCGCGCCAGCGCGCGCCCATGCGTTGGCCCTCGAACATGCGCATCGCCTCGCCCGGTTGCGCCTGGCCATCGCCCAACGCCTGTAAGCCTGCGGTAGGCTCGCGACCATGCGCACCATCGACTTCAATTGCGACCTGGGCGAGGAGTGCGGCGACGACGCCGCGATCCTTCCGCACATCAGTTCGGCCAGCATCGCCTGCGGTTTCCATGCCGGTTCGCCGGAGACCATGCGGCGCACCGTCGCGCTGTGCATCGCGCACGGCGTGGCGATCGGCGCGCATCCGTCGCATGCGGACCGGGAGAACTTCGGCCGCATGGCCCATGCGATCACGCCCGACGAGGCGTATGCGCTGACGCTGTACCAGATCGGCGCGCTGGATGGCTTCGTCCGCGCGGCGGGCGCCCGCCTCCACCACGTCAAACCACATGGCGCGCTCTACAACCAGGCGGCCCGCGAACCCGGACTGGCCGACGCCATCGCACGCGCGGTACGCGACCACGATGCGACCCTGGTGCTGTACGGCCTGTCGGGCAGCGCATTGACCGCCGCGGGAGAAAGGCTCGGCCTGCAGGTCGCGCACGAGACCTTCGCCGAGCGTCGCTACGAAGCCGACGCCACCCTGACGCCGCGCGCCCACGCCGATGCCAGCATCGAGGATCTGCCCACCGCCGCCGCGCAGGTGGCACGGATGCTGGAGGCCGGCCGCGTTATCGCGCGCACCGGGGAATCGGTGCCGCTGCGTGCGGACAGCATCTGCCTGCATGGCGACCGGCCCGATGCCGCGGCATTCGCGCGCGGTCTCCGTGAAACGATCGAAACCGCAGGATTCGCCATCCGCACCTTGGAGCGCCGCGCATGAGTTACTGGCCGTTGCTGGGCATCGCCGTGGTGGTGGCGGGCTTCGTGCTGCGTTTCAATCCGGTCATCGTGGTGGTGAGCGCCGGTCTGGTCAGTGGCCTGGCCGCGGGCAAGTCGATCCCCGAACTGCTCGCGCTGCTGGGCGAGAGCTTCGTGTCCAACCGCGCCCTGCTGATGTTCGCGCTGACATTGCCGACCATCGGCCTGCTGGAACGGGCCGGACTGCGCGAACACGCACTGCGCTGGATCGCGCGGCTGCGCGGACTGACCCTGTCGCGCCTGCTGGCCGGCTACCTGCTGGTGCGCCAGGGGCTGAGCATGGTCGGCCTGATCGACATCGCCGGCCACGCGCAGACCGTGCGCCCGCTGCTGGCACCGATGGCCGAATCGGCGGCAGGCAAGACGCGCGGGGCGTTGGCGCGGGACGAAGCGCAGCGCGTGCATGCGATGGCGGCGGCGACCGACAACATCGGACGGTTCTTCGGCGAGGACGTGTTTCTTGCCTTCGGTGCGGTGCTGCTGATCCAGGGCTTCTATGCCCAGCACGGCATCATGCTGGAACCGCTGCAGATCGCGCTGTGGGCGCTGCCGACGGCGATCGCCGCCTTCCTCATCCATGCCGTGCGCATCGTGCTGTTCCAGCGGCGACTCGACCGTGCGGCACCTGCCGCGGAGGAGCAGCCCGATGCTGTCGATTGAGCCCTTCTACTGGGTGCTGGCGGCCTTCCTGGCCTATGCCGGCTGGCGCAACCTGCGCCAGCGGCGGTATGCGCACGCCGCCTTCTGGACCCTGATCGGCGTGCTGTTCGCGAGCGGGGATGCGGTGCTGCGCGCAAGCAAGGCCGGCGATGCGGTGCCGGCGCAGTTCGCCGGCGGTGCGGTGCTGGTATTGGCGCTGCTGGCCACGCGCATGCGCCGCGAACCGCTGGAGGAGGCGCCAGAATCGGAACGGCTGGCGTCCGCACTGCGGCTGGGCCACCGACTGTTCGTGCCTGCCCTGCTGATTCCCGCGCTGACCATCTTCGTCGTACTCGCCGGCCCGCATCTCGCGATCGGCGGAACGCCGCTGTTCGCTGCGACCGGCATGACGCTGGTCGGCCTGGCCCTGGCCTGCGTGATCTCGGCGATGGCGGCGGTCGTCGTGACGCGGCAGCCCGCACTGAGGGCCGCCGATGAAGGACGCCGGCTGCTCGACACGATGGGCTGGGCGGCGCTGCTGCCGCTGGTGCTGGCGACGCTGGGCGGCGTGTTCGCCGCCAGTGGCGTGGGCGAATCCGTGGCCTCGCTGGTGTCGATGGTGATCCCCGCGGACAACCGCATGGCCTGCCTGCTGGCGTTCGCGCTGGGCATGGTCGTGTTCACCGTCATCATGGGTAATGCGTTCGCCGCATTCCCGGTGATGATGGCCGGCATCGGCCTGCCGCTGCTGGTGCAGCGCCACGGCGCGGATCCGGCCAGCCTCGGCGCCATCGGCATGCTGACGGGCTACTGCGGCACGCTGCTCACGCCGATGGCGGCGAATTTCAACATCGTCCCGGCCGTGCTGCTGGAACTGGACGACCAGTACGGCGTCATCCGTGCGCAGGCCGCCACCGGCCTGTGGCTGATGGGCACCAACGTGCTGCTGATGGCATGGCTGTGCTTCCGTTGATCCTGTCTGACCGAGGCATCCGATGACGACGACGCGTACCGTCCTGCTCACCGGCTTCCAGCCGTTCGGGGGCGAACAGGTCAATCCCAGCTGGCAGGCGGTGTCTGCCTTGCATGGCACACGCATCGCCGGACACCGCGTGGTGGCGCGCGAGTTGCCGGTTGCCTTCGGCGATTCCCTGAAGTCGCTGCGCGCCGCGCTGCGGGAGATCACGCCTTCGCTGGTGATCTGCGTCGGCCAGGCCGGCGGGCGGGCGCAGCTGTCGCTGGAGCGCGTGGCGATCAATGTCGACGACGCACGCATTCCCGACAACACGGGGCGTCAGCCGGTGGACCTGCCGGTGATCGACGGCGGTCCCGCCGCCTATTTCTCCACCCTGCCGATCAAGGCCATGCGCGAGGCCCTGCATGCCGCCGGATTCCCGGCCGAGGTCTCGCAGACCGCAGGCACCTATGTGTGCAACCACGTGTTCTACGGCCTGATGCACGCCTTCCGCGCGCGACGCAGCGTGCGGGCCGGCTTCATCCACATCCCCTACTCGCCCACGCAGGCAGCGTTGCATCCGGGCGCGCCATCCATCGCCGTTGAGACGGTGAGCGCAGCACTACGGCTCGCTACGCAGGTAGCGTTGAAGACGCCTTCGGATATCCGGATGGCGGCCGGCGCGGAACACTGACCCGACCACGCTCGATCAGTTGGTGCGGACGACGCGCGTGCCTGCAATCAGGTCATGCAGGCAACGCTGGTCCTGGCGGAAGATCATCAGTGAGTCGACAAGGACATAAAGTGTCCCCACACAGGGGATGTTGGCGATCACACCGGTCGGCACATAGCGCTTGAAAAGAAGCGTCGTGAACGAAGGCTTGCCGCCCTGCATATCGACCACCTTGATGGACAAGGCCTTCTTGCCCCAGGTCTGTCCCTTCGTGTGCAGTGGATACCCTTGAATCAGCACGAACAAGGCCAGCCCGATGACGGCCCACAACAAGGTCGTTCCCAGCGGCATGAACCCGAACGCGCCGGACCTGCCCGCCTTGAGCGCCTCATCCCAGACACCGCTGACGTACATCAGCGGGAACATCACCGTCATGCTGATCGCGCTGTCGATCAGCGCGGCGGCCAACCTCGACCAGCGACCGGCCATATCGAGCGCAGCACCTTCAGGCGGCAGAGCAAGATCCGCCTCGGGACTGCGATAAGGATCTTCTGCCGGGGATGGCGTCCGCATGGCGACTCCTTTCGTTGCTGACGTACCGGCGATCAGGTCCGCGGCAGCGTCACACCGGTCTGGCCCTGGTACTTGCCGCCGCGGTCTTTGTAGCTGGTCTCGCAGACATCATCGGCATCGGACTGGAAGAACAGCATCTGTGCCACGCCTTCGTTGGCGTAGATGCGCGCCGGCAGTGGCGTGGTGTTGCTGAACTCCAGCGTCACGTGGCCTTCCCATTCCGGCTCCAGCGGGGTGACGTTGACGATGATGCCGCAGCGCGCATACGTGCTCTTGCCCAGGCAGACCACCAGCGTGTCGCGCGGGATGCGGAAGAACTCCACCGTGCGTGCCAGCGCGAAGCTGTTCGGCGGAATGATGCATTCGTCGGCTTCGATGTCCACGAAGCTCTTGGGGTCGAAGTGCTTGGGGTCGACGATGGTGGAGTTGATGTTGGTGAACACCTTGAACTCGCGCGAGCAGCGCACGTCGTAGCCGTAACTGGACGTGCCGTAGCTGACGATGCGCTGGCCGTTGACCTGCTTCACCTGCCCCGGCTCGAACGGCTCGATCATGCCCTGCTGCTCGGCCATGCGGCGGATCCAACGGTCGCTCTTGATGCTCATGCAAATCCTGGTCTGGTGGGACGAAAGCCGCGCGCACGGCGCGCGGCGGACGGGGAATTGTAGGGCGGGCCCAGGCCCGCCGTCTTCGACTGGCAGGTCAGACCAGCGACGAAGTGATGGGCACGGACGCCCGCGGCCGCTGCGCCAGCGTGGCCGCCATCACCCGCGCCGTCTGCCGGTAGGCCTGCGCCACGGGCGAATCGGGCGCGGCCACCACGACCGGCTGGCCGGCATCGCCCTGCTCGCGGATGGCGATGTCCAGCGGCAGCGATCCGAGCAACGGCACGCCATACTGCGCCGCCATCCGCTCGCCGCCGCCCTGGCCGAACAGGTGCTCGACATGGCCACAGTTGGAGCAGGTGTGCACGGCCATGTTCTCGACGATGCCCAGCACCGGCACCTCGACCTTCTCGAACATCTTCAGCGCCTTCTTCGCATCCAGCGTGGCGATGTCCTGCGGCGTGGTGACGATCACCGCGCCCGCGACCGGGATCTTCTGCGCCAGGGTCAGCTGGATGTCGCCCGTACCCGGCGGCAGGTCCACCAGCAGGTAGTCCAGGTCGCCCCACAAGGTGTCGGTGAAGAGCTGCATCAGCGCCGAGGTCGCCATCGGCCCGCGCCAGATCATCGGCGTGTCCGGATCGACCAGGAAACCGATCGACATGGCTTCCACCCCGAACGCCCGCATCGGCTCGATCGACTTGTTGTCATGGCTCTCCGGCCGCCCCGACAGGCCCAGCATGGCCGGCACGCTGGGGCCGTAGACGTCCGCATCCAGGATCCCGACCCGCGCCCCCTCGGCCGCCAAGCCCAAGGCCAGGTTCACCGAGGTGGTCGACTTCCCCACCCCGCCCTTCCCGGAGCCAACGGCGATGACGTTGCGGATGCGGGGGTGGGGGGACAGGGTGCCTTGGACGGCGTGGGAGGCGATGCGGGCCACCAGGGACAGGGATGCCAAATGCTGGCCATGGGCCGCCAAGGCCGCAATCACCCGCTGCTCGAGATCCCCGCGAAGCCCTTCCAGCGGAAAGCCGGCACGAAGCGAGACGTCGATGCCTGAGGGAGCGGGCGACGCCGCCCAAGACAGGCCTCCGTTCAGGTTGGCCGGCAATTCCGGGAGATGAATGTGAGACAGGTATTCCAGTTCCAAGTCGACTCCGGATCATTTCTGTGACCTTGGTCACGCTTTGAGTGGTAACGCCTGTAACATGTTTCCGTGCTATGGGCATCGGCGTTAATCCCATGTTAACGTCGGGTCACGAGGACGTTTACGTGTGGCCGGGACCGAGGGATCAGTCCAGTGGGGGCCACATCCATTGACAGTTTAGGGGATTCACCACATGTCAGTTCGCAATACGAATGCGCTCAAGCGCAGCCGCCTGAGCGCGGCATTGATCACTGCTCTAGTCATGCCGTTCGCGGGCACCGCGATCGCCCAAGAGGCCGGCTCCACTCAGCAGTCTTCGCAAGCGACGTCCACGCTGGACAAGGTCACGGTGACCGGCTCGCGCATCAAGAAGGCCGAAATCGAGGGTCCCGCCCCGGTCACGGTCATCACGGCTGAAGATATTGAGAAGCAGGGTTTCTCGACCGTCTACGATGCTCTGAATACGCTGACCGAGTTCACCGGTTCGGTGCAGAACGAACTGAACCAGAACGGTTTTACCCCTAACGCTAGCTTCCTGAACCTGCGCGGCCTCGGCCCGGGCTACCAGCTGGTCTTGGTCAACGGCCGCCGCACCGCCGACTACCCGTTGCCCTACAACAGCCAGTCGAATGCGGTGAACCTGGCCAACATTCCCGCAGCAGCCATCGAACGTATCGAAGTGCTGTCGGGAGGCGCGTCGGCAATTTACGGCTCCGACGCTGTGGCTGGTGTGGTCAACATCATCATGAAGTCGAACTATGAAGGCGACATGGTCACCTTCCGTGGCGGCACCACCACCCGCGGCGGCGGCGACAGCGGTCGCGTTCAGTGGGTCGGCGGCAAGACCGGCGACAACTGGAGCGTGACGTATGCGGCCGAGTATCTCACGCGCGAAGAAATCTTCGCTTCGCAGCGCGACTTCATGGACTCCTACCGCGACGATCCCTCCGTCGAGCCGCAGAACGCACTGGCAACCATCGGCTTGCGCTTGCGCAACCGTTCCATTGGTACGGGCCTCAACGCGTACATCTATCCCACCGGCGACACGCCCGCTTCGGCTTGTGCGCGCTTCAGTGAGTACGAGCTAGAAGCCCGTGGAACCTGTGGTTACTTCGGCTATCCGGCCACTCAGCAGATCCGCAACTCCGACGAGAACCTTAGCGGATACCTGTACGGAACGTACGATTTTGATGGCGGCCTGCAGGCTTTCGGCCAGATCAGCGCGTCGAGCGCCGATGCGAAGATCGCCTCCGCCACTCAGTTCTGGCAGTCCGGCCTGGTTTACGACGCCACCCGTCGTGCCATCTTGGACTCGCAGCGCATCTTCACGCCGAGCGAGTTGGGTGGATTGGGTGCGCAACAGACGACCGTCAGCGAACGTTCGTTCGACGTTGCGGCCGGCTTAAGGGGCACCCTGTTCAACGATCGCTTCGACTGGGAGGCGGCGATCTCGCATGCGCGCTATGACCTAGAGGTCAAGCAACCGCGTTTCCGCGCTAATGCGATCCGCGAGTACTTCCTGGGACCGAACACAGGCCTCTTCCAAGGTCCGTATCCCGTCGTCAATTTCAACGTCAATCGCTTCTTCACGCCGCTGACGGGTGATACCTATCGTTCGCTGATCACCACAGTGGGCACCGATGCCGAATCCGAAGTGTCCCAGGCGTCGTTCACGCTATCCGGCGATCTTTTTGAGCTGCCGGCGGGCGCGCTAGGCATGGCGGCGACGATCGAAGCTGCCAGCCAGAAGTATGATTTGCAGAACGACCCCCGCATCGCGCCCGACTACACCGGTCCCGACCCGATCTACAACCTGACGGGCACCGGCGGTGGCGGCGATCGCGACCGCTATGCGCTTGGCATGGAGTTCAGCATCCCGGTCTTCGAAACGCTGAAGATGAATCTGGCCGGCCGCTACGACAAGTACGATGACATCACCGAGGTGGACGGCGCCTTTACCTGGTCTGCCGGCCTCGAGTTCCGTCCCGTTGACAGCCTGCTGATTCGCGGCAGCTACGCTACCAGCTTCCGTGCACCGGACATGCACTATGTCTTTGCGAAGGAGTCCGGCTTCTTCACCACCGTCCTCGACGAGTACCGTTGCCGCCGCGACGGCCTGAACCCGGCTCCGCCTGCTGGCAGTCCAAACCCGTGTGGCGCCGCCGCATACACCTACAGCGTCTTCGGTACTCGCAGCGGCAGCACGGAGCTGCAAGAGGAAGAGGGACGTTCCGCAACGCTCGGCGTCGTGTGGGACGTGACGGACAACATGTCGATCAGCGTCGATGCTTACCGGATCAAACTGGAAGGCGCTGTCAGCGACATCTCCACCAGCTACCTCATGCGGGAAGAGGCGGCGTGCCTGCTCGGTACCGATCGTAACGGCAACACCGTCGATGGCACTTCGGACGCTTGCCAGTTCTTCACCAGCTTGGTGACGCGCACGGGAGTGGATGCAATCAACGACGACGAGATCGATTCTTACCTGTCGTTCCCGTTCAACCAGTCGATGCTGGAAACTTCGGGCATCGACGCGAAGTGGCGCTATCAGCTGGACACCGATCGCCTGGGCGACTTTAATTTCGGACTGGGCTGGACTCACGTACTGAAGCTGGAAGAAGAAGAGTTCCCCGGCAGCGGCATTCGCAACATCCGCGATGACAAGCAGTTCTTCAACTTCCGCAGCCGCGTCAACTGGGAAGTGAACTGGGAACGGGACGATTGGAACGTCAACCTTAACGGCTATCGTTGGGGCTCCCTGCCGAATTGGGCGGAGACGGGTCGTATCGGTTCCTACGTAATCTGGAACACGCAGGTATCGAAGAAGATCACCGAAAAGGCGACGGTCGGCATCGCGATCAATAACGTCCTCGACGAGCTGGCTCCTGAAGACGATACGTTCAATACATATCCCTTCTTCTGGCGCGCGTATAGCCCGATCGGGCGCGAAGTGTTTGTCAGCTTCAGCTACAAGTTCAACTGATCGGCCAGAGGGTTAAGGCAACGGGGCCCGGTGGAAACGCCGGGCCCCTTTTCCTATAGGATTGCGTGGTGACCGTTGTGTCCTACGGATTCCACATCACTTTAGGGGGTTATGTGAAGTTCATCATCAAAACGTTGTTGGTGACGGGGATTGTTTTCGCCCCGGCACACGCGGCAACGCTCCAGCCAGTCCGCGATTTCGTCTCGCACCCTGCCTACGGCACCGTGAAGATCTCGCCCAATGGCGAATATCTTGCAGTCACGGTCGACAAGGGCGAGCAGGATGTGCTCGCGGTCATGCGCACCAGCGACTTGAAGCTCGTCAAGGTCAACCAGTTGCCCGACAACAAGAGCGTGGGCAGCTTTTACTGGGTCAGCCCAGATCGCCTGATGTTCAACGCGATCAAGAAGCTGGGCGGTTACGCGCAGCCGTTCAATACGGGCGAGTGGTTTGCGGTGAATGCCGACGGCAGCCAGCCGCGGCCACTGATTTTCTACGGAACCCGTGATGCCACCCAGCGTGGCAAGACAGTGGGGTCCGAGCGTTTCTCGCTGCTCGATACGCTGCGCGACGATGACCAGAACGTGATCATGCAGGCCACCAGTCCTCGCTCCTCCGAGGGCGTCGGCACCGAGGTCTATCGCATGGACACGCTGAGCGGCCGACGTGTTTCCCTTGGCCGCGCGCCCAAGGAGAACTGCAGTATCGCCCTGGATGCCGACAAGCAGCCACGGTTCGCGGTCTGCTCTTCGAGCAAGGATGAGGAAGGCGAATACGACGAGCGTACCGAGCTCTACAGGCGTGATGACAAGGGCTGGACACTTGTCAACGCATCCAAATCCGGCGGCAAACACCTTTCGGTGATCCGCACGACCGCAACCGGTACGGTCTACGCGGAGCAGGACGACGGCAAGTCCCCTGCCGCGGTCGGCACACTGAGCACCGCGACCGGCGAGTTCACGCCCTTGTTCCAGGACAAGGTCGCCGAGGTATCCGACTACATCTGGTCGACCGACGAATCCACGCTGGTGGGCGTCGTTACCGAGGCCGGTGCTCCCGCAGTCAAGCTGATCGATGAAAGCAGCCCGGACGCAGAACTCTATGCGTCGCTCGCCGGTGCGTTTGAAGGGCAGATGGTCGACTTCGCGAGCCAGACCCAAGACGGCAAGAAGGTCATCGTCAGCGTCTACAGCGACAGCAATCCCGGCGAGCTCTATCTCTACGACCGTGACACAGGGAAGGCACGATTCCTGATGCAACGCAAGCCGGAGCTGGACAAGAAGAAGATGGCCTCCGTCAGGCCGTTCAACTTCACGTCGCGCGACGGCAAGCTCATTCACGGTTACCTCACCCTGCCGCACGGCTCCAACGGCAAGAACCTGCCGATGATCGTCAACCCGCACGGCGGCCCGATTGGTCCCCGCGACAACTGGGGCTTCAATGGGGAGGCGCAGTTGCTGGCCAGCCGTGGCTATGCCGTACTGCAGGTGAACTTTCGCGGCTCGGGTGGCTACGGCAAAGCGTTCCAGGATGCAGGCCACCTGCAGTGGGGCCAAGGCATCCAGAACGACATCATCGACGCGACGCAGTGGGCCATCGGTCAGGGTTATGCCGACAAGGAACGCATCTGCATCTATGGCGGCAGTTTCGGCGGTTACTCCTCGCTGATGGCGCCCATCCGTGCGCCAGGCCTGTTCAAGTGCACGTTCGGCTACGTGGGTGTTTACGACGTGGACATGATGTTCAAGAAGGGCGATATCCCGGAGCGTGAGTCCGGGCAGCGTTATCTCCGTCGCACGCACGGAACCGATACGAAGTCCTGGGCAGAGAACTCACCTGCACGTCGGGCCGGCGAAGTGAAGATCCCGGTGTATCTGGCCGCCGGTGCCCGCGACGTGCGGACGCCTCCGGAACAGACCGAATTGATGAACAAGGCGCTGATCGAGGCAGGCAATCCGCCGGAAGGCATGATCATCCAGTCGGGTGAAATGCACGGCTTCTACGACGTCGAGAACCGGGTGAAGCTCTACACGACCATGCTGGACTTCTTCTCCCGCCACATCGGTGGAACGGTGACGGTCGGCGCTCCCAGCAAGAGCAACTGACCCGTTGAAGTGACATTGTCGACGGCCGGCCCCTCGGGGTCGGCCGTTTTTCTTGCCATTGCCGCATCGTGACTTTCGATACGGGCGTGCACGCCGACGAATTCACAGAATGGTGGGCACTCACTCGGGGGAAAAGGAAGTTCATGAAACCGCTCAGAACAATGATCATGCTTGCGTCGCTGTGCCTGCCGGTCGCGACGCAGGCCGTGATGGCGCAGAACGTGGCTGCACCGGACCCGACCCAGGACAGGCTGATGCTGTCGGCGGGATTCCTCACGGCCCACCCGGACCTGAGGTACCGCCTGCATGGCTTGGAGGAGTTCAAGCAAGGACGGTACGAAGATGCGCTGAAGTTCTTCCAGCGGGCTGCGTTCTATGCGGACAAGCCGTCGCAAGGCATGGTGGCCGAAATGCTCTGGAACGGCCAAGGCGCCCCCAAGGACGCGGCGCTCGCCTATGCGTGGATGGATCTTGCGGCAGAACGAGGCTATGCGGGATTTCTCGGCCTGCGCGAGCGCTACTGGAGCGCACTGAGCGAAGCCGAGCGCCAGCGCGCGCTGGAAGAAGGTGCAGCGCTGTACGCGAAGTACGGCGACGAGGCAGCGCAGCCGCGTATCGCAACCGTCCTGCGCCGCGAGCGGAACAAGATCACCGGTAGCCGAACGGGCTTCACGGGCAACGTGCAGATCTATGTACCGGGACCGAACGGGTTCGAGCAGATCGACGGCAGCAAGTTCTTCGACGACAAGTACTGGGATCCGAAGCAGTACCAGGCCTGGCACGACAACGTCTGGATGAAACCGCGCATCGGGCGCGTGAGCATCGGCGACGTGGAACAGCTCCCCGCCCAGCAACCCGCCTCCCGCATCCCAGGCGCGAATCCTGATGTCGATGCAAAAGAACCGGAAACACCTGAACGGAGCGACAGCGAACTCGGTACCCGAAAGGACGGCTGAGCCCTTCCATACGCCAGCGGATGCGGTATAAAAGGCGTCATCCCGCCGGTCGTTGCCGGCGGGCCTGACCTGAATCCCTGGGAGGGGAACATGCGCAAGACCCTGATGGCCGCGATGCTGGCCGCTCCGTTGATGGCCGTGTCGCTGGTGGCGTCGGCCGCCGATCCGGTGGTCGGCCGCTGGAAGACCATCGACAGCGAAACCGGCAAGCCGAAGTCCTTCGTCGAGATCACCCAGGCCGCCAACGGCGCGATCACCGGCCGCATCGTCGAACTGATCAATCCGAGCAAGCCGAACCCGACCTGCGACAAGTGCAAGGACGATCGCAAGAACAAGCCGATCACCGGCATGGAGATCATCCGCGGCATGAAGGCCGAGGGCGGTGGCCAGTACGCCGGTGGCACCATCCTCAAGCCCGATGAGGGCAAGATCTACAAGTCGAAGATGGAGCTGATCGAGGGTGGCAAGAAGCTGGAGGTGTCCGGCTGCATCGCCTTCATCTGCAAGTCGCAGACCTGGATCCGCCAGTAACCTTTTGGCGCCGTTCAAGCGCAGGCCCGGCATTGCCGGGCCTGTTGCGTTGTGGGACCGGAAAAGGCGCACGCCCGGCCATGCGATAATCGCCGCCCCCCGTCGCGAAGCCTGTCATGAGCCGTACCGCCCTGGTCACCAATGCCCTGCCCTACGCCAACGGCCCGCTGCACCTGGGCCATCTGGTGGGCTACATCCAGGGCGACATCTGGGTACGGGCGCGGCGGATGCGCGGCGATACGGTGTACTTCGTCTGTGCCGACGACACCCACGGCACGCCGATCATGCTGGCGGCGGAAAAAGCCGGCGTCACGCCCGAAGCCTTCATCGCCGGCATCCAGGCCAGCCATGAGCGCGACTTCGCTGCGTTCGGCGTGGCCTTCGACCACTACGACTCGACCCACTCCGCCGCGAACCGCGACCTGACGGAACAGTTCTACCAGCGCTTGGAGGCAGGCGGCCACATCAGCCGCCGCACGGTGGCGCAGTTCTACGACCCCGCCAAGGGCATGTTCCTGCCCGACCGCTACATCAAGGGCATCTGCCCGAACTGCGGCTCGGCCGACCAGTACGGCGACAACTGCGAAGTCTGCGGCGCGACTTACGCGCCCACCGATCTGAAGGAACCGAAGTCCATCCTGTCCGGCAGCACGCCGGAGATCCGCGACTCGGAGCACTACTTCTTCGAGGTCGGCCGCTTCGATGCCTTCCTGCGCGAGTGGCTGGCGGGCGACGTCGCGCTGCCCGGCGTCAAGGCGAAGCTGCGCGAGTGGCTGGATGCCGACGGCGGCCTGCGCGCGTGGGACATCTCGCGCGATGCGCCCTACTTCGGCTTCGAGATTCCCGGTGCGCCCGGCAAGTACTTCTATGTCTGGCTGGATGCGCCGATCGGCTACCTGAGCAGTTTCCGCAACCTGTGTTCCGAGCGCGGGATCGCGTTCGAGCCACACCTGGAAGCCGGCACTGACGTCGAACTGCACCACTTCATCGGCAAGGACATCGTCAACTTCCACGGCCTGTTCTGGCCGGCGGTGCTGCATGGCACCGGCCATCGCGCGCCGACGCGCCTGCACGTCAACGGCTACCTGACGGTCGATGGCGCCAAGATGTCGAAGTCGCGCGGCACCTTCATCATGGCGCGTACCTACCTGGACATGGGCCTGGAACCGGAGGCGCTGCGCTATTACTACGCGGCCAAGTCGTCCGGCGGCGTCGACGACCTCGACCTGAACCTCGGCGACTTCATCGCACGCGTCAACGCGGATCTGGTCGGCAAGTTCGTCAACCTGGCCAGCCGCTGCGCCGGCTTCATCGACAAGCGCTTCAACGGCAGGCTGGCCGATGCGCTGCCGGATCCGGCCATGTACCAGCGCTTCGTCGACGCGCTCGGCCCCATCGCCGACGCCTACGAACGCAACGAACCTGCCGTGGCGCTGCGCCTGACCATGGCGCTGGCCGACGAGGCCAACAAGTACATCGACGAGACCAAGCCCTGGGTGATCGCCAAGCAGGAAGGTGCGGATGGCGAACTGCAGGCGGTCTGCACGCAGGGCCTGAATCTGTTCCGCGTCCTCGCCGCGGCCCTGAAGCCGGTGCTGCCGCGCACGTCGGCGGAAGCGGAGGCCTTCCTCAGTGCGCCCGTGGAAACCTGGGCCGACGTCGCAGCGCCGCTGCAGTCGCACACCATCCAGGCGTATTCGCCGCTCTTCACCCGTATCGACCCGAAACTGATCGACGCCATGACCGACGCTTCCAAGGATACCCTCGCCGCTGCACCTGCCGCTCCCGCGAAAAAGGCCGAAGCGACGCCGGCTGCGTCCGTGGAAACGAAGGACGCTACCGGCCTGATCGGCATCGAGGATTTCGCCAGGCTCGACCTGCGCATCGGCAGGGTGCTGGAGTGCGGGTTCGTCGAGGGTTCCGACAAGCTGCTGCGCTTCCTGTTGGATGCCGGCGACCTCGGCCAGCGCCAGATCTTCTCCGGCATCCGCGCCAGCTACGGCGAGCCGGAAACGCTCGTCGGCCGCAACGTGGTGTTCATCGCCAACCTGGCGCCGCGCAAGATGCGCTTCGGCCTGAGCGAAGGGATGATCCTGTCGGCCGGTTTCGACGGCGGCGCGCTGGCGCTGCTGGACGCCGATGCCGGCGCCCTGCCCGGCATGCCGGTGCGGTAGCGAGAAGAGAGTGAAGAGAAGTGAGGAACGAGCAGAAGCCGGCTCCATCCCAGTCTTCTCCGGCCTCGGCGGCAAGCCTGGACCTGACCGAACGCCTTGATCGGCTGTTGCCGCAGACCCAGTGCGGGCAGTGCGGGTTCGATGGCTGCCTGCCGTATGCGCAGGCGATGGCGCGCGGCGAAGCGGGCGTGGACCATTGCCCGCCTGGCGGCGATGAAGGGGCTCGCGCCCTCGCCCGCGTGCTGGGCGTGCCGCCGTTGCCCTACGACCGCACCCGCGGCACGCACAAGCCGGCAATCGTCGCGGTGGTGGTGGAAGCCGACTGCATTGGCTGCACCAAATGCATCCAGGCCTGCCCGGTGGACGCCATCATCGGCGGCGCCAAGCACATGCACGTGGTGATCGACCCGCTGTGCACCGGTTGCGAGCTGTGCGTGCCGGCCTGTCCGGTGGACTGCATCGTGATGGAACCGGCCTGAGCGCGACGGTCGCGCCCACATCGCCCATCGAACACCGGCTTACCGGGCAGCGCCGGCCTTGCACGCCGAGCACACGCGCTCGACGGTGTAACCGCGCGCGCGCAGCTTCTCCACCACGCCATCCTCGCCCAGCAGATGCAGGGCGCCGACGACGACCAGTGCATCGTCGTCGCCGGGCTGGTCGAGGATCTGCCGGATCTTCGGTACCCAGGCATCGTTGCGATCCACGTTGATGCGCTGGTACAGGCGCGGATATTGCTTGCGCATGTCCGCCGCCATGCTTTTCCACAGACCCTCCGCATCGCCTCGCCGCCAGGCATCATGCAGGCGCTGGGTTTCCATCGCCCCTTTCTCCGCCTCTTCCAGCGCTTCGACGATGAACTGGCGCTGCTCGACCGCATCCATGCCATCCAGCACGGCGATCTGCTCCTGCACGCGCTCGAGGCCGCCCGTGGGCTTGCCGGCCGCCTGCGCCTTGTCCATGAAGTGATTGTCCAAGCCCAGCTTCGGATCCAGTCCCTGCTTGGTCATCTCGACAATGCTGATGGTCAGGCCGACGAACCAGGGCTCGAAGCTGTTGAACGTCGCCAGCGGAACACTATTCTTGCCCGCCCACGCTTCAAGCCGCGTCCAGGTGGCGGCATCCAGATCCTGTTGCAGCGTCTTGCTATCGGTACGCACGGCGGCCTGCATCATCAGCTGCGGCATCGCCGGTGAGCGCATCTCGTCCGGCGACAGTTCGAACATCACGCGCTCGGCGTCGGCGAAGGCGGCCTCGACATCGCCGGACAGCGGATAGTCGGTCGGACGCAGCAGATGGAACGAACCGAGCAGGTAGACCGCGTTGTCCTTGTCGGACACCTTCCACAGCAGCGGTACCGGTGCCGTGGTCGCCTTGGGCGCATCTGTAGCCAGAACCGAGGCGCTGCCCAGCAGCGCGGTGAGGACGAGGACTTTCAGCGAACGGCGCAGCGGCATCGGATCCTTCCTTCAGAGCACTTTGATGGGTTTGGCGTAGGCTTTCTCGCCTGCCTCGATCGGCAGATCCAGACGGTTCTCCGCCGGCGGAAGCGGACAGGTCGCGTACGGCGTGAAGGCGCACGGCGGGTTGTAGGCGCGATTGAAATCCAGCACCAGCTTGCCTGCCTGCGGCGCGTCGGCGTCCAGGAAACGGCCTGCGGGATAGCTGCCATGGCCGCTGGTGCGATCCGCCAGCACGAAGAACAGCGGCCCACCCGCCTGGCCCAACGCCTCCAGCCGGTAGGGCTTGCCGTCGCGCTCGAACTCGACCACGCCGGGATTCGGCGATTCGCTGGCCACGCCGATCACGTCGACGATGGTCAACGTCTTGCCGGGCGGATGCGGAATGAAGCGTCCTTCGATGCGCCAGTCTTCCTGCGCGGGCCAGTAGTCCAGGCCGATGAACTGCGTGCGCGATTCGGCGTCGGCGTGCTTCACGCGCAGCGCATGCCGGCCGCCGCGCTCGATGATCGTCAGCAGTCCCTTTCCTTCGTCGAAGCCGATGGTCGACGGCTGCGCATCGCGGTCGCTCTGCAGCTCCACGCGCCCCTTCAACGGCTCGCCATTGAACGTCAGCGCGGCACCGCCTTCCGGGGTGAGGAATACGCGCTTGTCCTGCTGCGTCACCATGCCCAGCCTGGCGGGGCCGACGGCCAGCTTGATGCCACTGCCGGGACTGCTGCCGATGAAGTGCGATTTCAGTTCGATCCAGTGCAGGCCGACCAGGCTGGTCCAGCCATCCGGCGCGGTCAGTTCGGTCCTGCGCTGCTCGCGCCAAGCCGCGTTGTCGGCGAGGAAGTTGACGTCCGCGACCTTGGCGGTCGCGGCTGTCTTGTCATCGCCGCCGCAACCGGCCAGCACCCCCAGCAGCATGGCCACCCCCAGCCATCCCGTGTTCTTCCCCATGTCAGCGTCCTCGCAGGAACCAGCGGTCGATTTCGTTCAAGGAAAAGCGCGCCCAGGTCGGGCGGCCGTGGTTGCACTGCCCTGAGCGCTCGGTGGCTTCCATCTCGCGCAGCAGGGCATTCATTTCAGGCAGCGTAAGGCGCCGGTTGGCGCGCACGGCGCCATGGCAGGCCATCGTCGCCAGCAGTTCGTCGCGCGCGGCGGCGACGCGACGGCTTTCGCCGTGTTCGCGCAGGTCGGCCAGCACGTCGCGCAGCAAGGCCTCGGGCTCGGCGTTCGACAGTAGCGCGGGAATGCTGCGCACGTTCAACGATTGCGGGCCGCTGCGGGTGATGTCGAAGCCGAGCGTGGCCAGCGTGGCGGCCTCGCGTTCTGCGACGTCCGCCTCGCGCTCGGCCACCGCGAGCGACATCGGCACGAGCAGCGGCTGCGCGCGCAGGCCGATACTGTCGTGCGCGCCTTTCAGCTTCTCGTAACCGATCCGCTCGTGGGCCGCATGCATATCGACCACGATCAGGCCATCGGCGTTCTCCGCCAGGATGTAGATGCCGTGCAACTGCGCGATGGCGAAGCCCAGCGGCGGAATGCCCCCGGCATCGTCGGCGGGCATCGTCTGCGGAGAGGACGATGCCGGCATCGTGCCGGCTTCCATCGCACCGGGCGAATGAGTGGCATACAGCGCGGCATAGGCGGCCGGTGCTTCCGCCACGCTGAGCCCGAGCGGCGACTGCTGGGTCGGCATCCAGGCGGACGGCACCGATCCGGTGGGCCTCGCCCCGAACGGCGACGGCGCAATGTCCTGTGGCGCGGCGCCCGCGCGCGTTTCCGCGAGCGCCTCGTGCAGCGTGCGGTAGACGAAGTCGTGGATCAGCCGCGTATCGCGGAAGCGCACCTCGTGCTTGGCCGGGTGGACGTTGACGTCGACGCGAGTGGGATCGAGTTCCAGGAACAGCACGTACGCCGGCTGCCGCCCATGGAACAGGACATCCTGGTACGCCATCTTCACCGCATGCGCGATGCTGCGGTCGCGTACCGCACGGCCGTTGACATAGACGTACTGCTGGTCGGCGCTCGCCCGTGAATAGCTGGGCTGCGCGATCCAGCCGTGCAGGCGCAGCCCGGCGGCGGCATGGTCCACGCGCAGCGCGCTGCGGGCGAACTCGTCGCCCAGGGTCTCGCTCAGGCGGGCGAGCGATTCCAGTTCGTCGGCCTTGTAGCGTCGTGACGGCCGGCCGTTGTGCGACACGCGCAATTCGATGTCGGGACGCGCCAGCGCCAGCGAGCGCAGCCACTCTTCGATGTGTCCCATCTCCGTACGTTCGGCGCGCAGGAACTTGCGCCGCGCCGGTACGTTGTAGAACAGCTCGCGTACTTCCACTGTGGTACCGATGGCGTGCGGCTTGGGCACCACCTCACCGACCTTTCCGCCTTCCACCTGCAGCGAGGCGCCGTGCTCGTCCTGCGCGCGTCGCGAGGTCAGCGCGAAACGACTGACCGACGCGATCGACGGCAGCGCTTCGCCGCGGAAGCCGAGCGTGGCCACCGCTTCCAGATCATCGAGCGAGGCGATCTTGCTGGTGGCGTGGCGCGACACTGCCAATGGCAATTCTTCCGGTGCGATGCCGCCACCATCGTCGCGGATGCGGATCAGGCGCACACCGCCTTCCTCCAGGTCGATGTCGACGCGGCGCGCACCGGCATCCAGGGCGTTCTCGACCAGTTCCTTGACCACGGAGGCCGGGCGTTCGACGACTTCGCCGGCAGCGATCTGGTTGATGAGGGTGTCGGGAAGCTGGCGGATCGTCACGTGCTGGCGGCGCCAGGCGCCGTCTCGGGGAATCAGCGGTGATGATAGCCGAGCGGCTGTGCGATCAGGGCGCGCCTGCCGCGCCGCCTGCGGCCACGGTACGCGCATCGGCCTCGGCCTGCGCACGCGCGGCGAACAGCGTGCCGGGCGGCGGCTGGCGGGTGAAGTAGGACTGGATGCCGTCCAGCACCGCGCCCGCCACCTTGCGCTGATGGGCCGGGTCGAACAGACGCTTCTCTTCGTCCGCGTTGGAGATGAAGCCCGTCTCCACCAGCATCGCCGGCATGTCGGAGTTGCGCAGCACTTCGAAGTTGGCGAACTCGATCTGCGGCTTGTGGGTCTTGCCGAGACCCTTGAGCGAGGTCAGCACGTGGCCGGCCGCGTCCTGGGACGCCTTCATGTGGCCGCTCTGGGCCAAGTCCAGCAGTACGTTGGACAAGGTGTCCTTGGTCAGGCGCACGCCACCGACCAGGTCGGAGGCGTTCTCCTTGTCGGCCAGCCAGCGCGCGTGCTGCGACGAGGCACCGCGCAGCGACAGCACGTAGACGGACGAGCCCCACGCGCTGCGGTTCTCCGCCGCATCGGCGTGGATCGAAACGAACATGTCCGCCTTCGCCGCGCGCGCCTTGCGTGCACGCTGCGGCCGCTCGACATAGACGTCGGTATCGCGGACCAGGTAGGCCTTCATGCCCGGCGTGGCGTTGATCTGGCGCGCCAGTTCCTTGGAGATCGCCAGCACCGCATGCTTCTCGTAACGGCCGCTGGGGCCAATGGCGCCCGGGTCCTGGCCGCCGTGGCCGGGGTCGATGGCGATGACCAGCGGTCGCGTGCCCGCGGCCGACACGGTGGGCGGCTTGGGAGCTTCCGCGGCAGGTGCCGCATCGGCCGTCGTGGTGGTGGCGCCCGGCATCGGCGTGGGCTGGCCGGTGGCGATGGTGTAGGTCGGTCGGTCGCCCGCCACCGTCTGGGCCGGCACCGTGGCCACCGTCGGCTGGCCATTGAGGATGGCCTGCGGCGAAGGCGGGACCGGGCCGGCCGGCGTGGGCGTGGGCGTGACTGCGGCGGGCACCGTGCCGGCCTGCACCACCTGTGCCGTCAGCAGCGCGGTGGCACGCGCCGCGTCCGCCTGCGCTGAAGGGGGAGGCGCGGTGGTCGTTGCTGCCGGACCGCCAGAAGGCGCAGACGCAGGCGCTGGCGTCGTCGGGATCGCGGCGACTGCCGTGGCCGGCGCGACCTGACCATCGCCCGGCCACTCGATCACCAGCCGCGACACCGCGCCCGCCTGCTCCATCCGGGGCTTTAGTGCCGCGACCGGGGACGCGAGGTCGAAGACGATGCGCAGCGTGTTCGCGTCGGGTTGGCCGGTGCGCACGGCACGCACGATGCCTGCGGGCGTGGGCAACCGCAGACCTGTCTTCGCCTTCGAGGCCGGCAGGTCGACGACCAGCCGGTCCGGGCCTTTTAGTGTGAGGGTCTTGTACTGGCCGGCGCCGGCCAGCTGGATCTCCGCCCGGGTCCCGGTGCTGCCTTGGGCCACCGTAACGCCGGTGACCTCACCGGCCATCAACGTGCACGGCACCAGCGCCAACACACCTGCAAGGGCGCGACGCAACGTGGCGGTGGTGGGGTTCCCCGAGCTCATGTCGCGGATTCAAACACCATCGGCTCACGAATGCAAGGCAATTTCCCTTAATAATCCGTGACCTGGCGGATGTTCCTAACTGACCTGGAGAGATGGTGCCTGCAACTCACCCTCGGCTGCCAGACGGGCGAGCCAGTGCGCGCCGACAGGTGACAACCCCTCAAGCCGGGCCGAGCGGCCGGTACCCTCGACCGCCAGCATCACGTGCAGGTCCGCCGGCGGCAGCGCGGCGGCACCCCTCTCCGGCCATTCCACCAGCCACAGGACGGCCGCGCCCTCGTCCAGCCCGAGGAATTCCAGCTCGCCAGCGTCGCCGATGCGGTACAGATCGAGGTGCCAGGCCTCTCCGCCTTCCACCGGGTAGCGCTCCACCAGGGTGTAGGTGGGGCTGCGGATCGCGCCGGTGACGCCGAGCGTCCGCAACAACGCGCGCGCCAGGGTGGACTTGCCGGCACCCAGGTCGCCCTGCAGATGCACGACCGCGGAGGCAGGGCGCGTGCGTGCAAGGGCCTGGCCCAGTGCGCCGGTGGCTTCGTCGTCGGCAAGGAACACGTGCATGCGGCGATTCTAAGCGTTCGTGCGGCCGCTGCCGCACAGGCTGGCATTGCTCACGGGTTGGCCAACCGCCGCACATGCGGGAACAGATCCGAGGGCAGCAGTCCGCGCTGGCCGTCCCAGGCCGCAGCATCGCCCGCCAGCGCATGCAGCAGTGCGCCGGCGCTGGCGGCGTCGAACGCGGAAAGGCCCTGCGCACGCAGCGCGGCGACGGTGCCAGTCAGCACATCGCCCATGCCGCCGACCGCCATGCCGGGATTGCCGGCATCGATCACGCGGGAGGGTTCACCCGGACACGCCACGACGGTGCCTGCACCCTTCAGCACCACCACGCAGGCATGGCGTTCTGCGATGGCGCGAGCCGCCGCGAAACGGTCGTGCTGCACGTCGGCGGCCGTGCAGTCCAGCAGGCGCGCCGCTTCGCCCGGATGCGGTGTGAGGATCGCGTCCTCGAGTGACTGCGGCGACAGCGCCAGCAGGTTCAGAGCATCGGCATCCACTATCAACGACCTGCCACTTCGCATCGCGTGCTGGAAGAGCGCACGTCCCCATTCGCCCTGCCCCAGGCCCGGACCGAGGGCGATCACGCGCGCTCGCCCGAGCAGCGGCGAAAGATCCTCTGTCGACTCCACCGCGCGCACCATCGCCTCGGGCCTGCGCGCCAGCAGCGCCGCGACATGTGCCGGCCGCGTCGCCACGCTCACCAGTCCGGCACCCGTGCGCAGCGCCGCTTCGGCACACAGCGCGATCGCGCCGCCACTGCCGTCATCGCCCCCGATGCAGAGCACATGTCCCGATTCGCCCTTGTGCGTGTTGCGGCGGCGCGGCAGCAGCCATCGCGCCAGTGCGTCATGTTCCAGCAACGCGGCATGGGCGGCGATGTCGTCGAAGGTCGCGGCAGGGGCATCGAGTTCTTCCAGCGCCAGCACGCCGGTGTATTCCAGCGCATCGCCGGTGTACAGCCCGGCATGCCGCACGATGAACTGCAGCGTACGGGTGGCCACGACCGCGGCCCCCGGTGCACAGCCGCGATCCCCATCCACGCCGCTGGGCACATCGAGCGCAAGCACCGGCGCGGCCTGCATGTTGATCGCGTCGATCAGCGCACGCACGTCCGGCCCGGGTGCCCGCGACAACCCGATGCCGAACAGTGCATCCACCACGACGTCCGCCCGGGGCAATGCATCGTCGAACAGCGTGACCTTGCCGCCACCGGCCACGTACTCGGTGCAGGCGCGCTGTGCCATCGGGTTGCCCGGCACATGCGCCGGCAGGTGGACGACCTCGACATGGCGCCCGGCACGATGCGCGTGCCTTGCCAGCACGTAACCGTCGCCGCCATTGCTGCCGGGTCCGCACACCACGACGACGCGCTGCCCGTCGGGCCAGTGCAGCAGCAGGTGCTGCCAGGCCGCCAGGCCTGCACGTTGCATCAGCACGTAGGCATCGCCACCCAGTGCCTGCGTGGCGCGCTCGTCCAGCGCCCGCGCGGCTTGCGTGGAATACAGAGGCCAAGTGCCGGACATGGCCGGATTCTAGGTCTGTACCGGGTTGCGGGGAAGTGAATCCGGCCGGCCTCCTATAATCCCCGCATGCCCACCGCCGGTCCCGCCACGCCACTGCCAGACCCCGTTGTCCTCGCCACGCGCGTGCGGACGCTGGCGCGCGAATTCGGCTTCCAGCGCTGTGGTATCGCCGGCATCGAACTGGGCGACGACGAACGGCATCTCCGCGACTGGCTGGCCGAGGGCCTGTACGGCTCCATGACGTGGATGGCCCAGCATGGCGACAAGCGCTCGCGTCCGCAGGAACTGATCCCCGGCACGCTGCGGGTGATTTCCGTCGGACTCGATTACGGACGCAACGACAGCGACGACGCCTGGGAGACCCTGGGCGACGGCCAGCGCGCCTACGTGGCGCGTTACGCGCTGGGCCGCGACTACCACAAGCTGATGCGTAACCGCCTGCAGAAGCTGGCCGAGCGCCTGCAGGCGGAGATCGGTCCGTTCGGCCATCGCGTGTTCGTCGATTCGGCACCGGTGCTGGAACGCGCCCTGGCGCGCAATGCCGGCTTGGGCTGGATCGGCAAGCACACCTGCCTGATCGACAGGGACGGCGGCTCCTGGTTCTTCCTCGGCGAGATCTACGTCGACCTGCCGTTGCCGATCGATGCGCCGGCCAGCGCGCACTGCGGCACCTGCACGCGCTGCATCGACGTATGCCCGACCCAGGCGATCACCGCGCCCTACCGGCTCGATGCGCGCCGCTGCATTTCCTACCTGACCATCGAGCACGAAGGCGCCATTCCGGAAGACCTGCGGCCGGCCATCGGCAACCGCATCTTCGGCTGCGATGACTGCCAACTGGTGTGTCCCTGGAACAAGTTCGCCAAGCGCAGCGACGAACCGGATTTCCGCGCACGCAACGATCTGGACGTGGCGACGTTGCCGCAGCTGTTCGCATGGGACGAAGAAGAGTTCCTGCGCCGCACCGAAGGCTCGACGATCCGCCGCAGCGGCCACGAACGCTGGCTGCGCAACATCGCCGTGGCGCTGGGCAATGCGCCGACCACACCCGAAGTGCTGATCGCGCTGCAGAGCCGGCGTGAGGATCCATCCTCTTTGGTTCGCGAACATGTGGCGTGGGCGCTGGAGCGACACCGATCCCTTGTGGGAGCGACGTAAGTCGCGAAGACCCTCAGGCGAAAAGCTCGCGACTTACGTCGCTCCCACAAGTTGCACGGCGTTTGCGCGTCAGGCCAGCACCTCACCCGCGCGCGGCGATCTCCGCCAGCAGCGCCTGCGTCACCGGATCCTTCGCTTCGGATTCGCCCTTCAGTGCGGGCAGCAGGCCATTGGCGAGCTGCTTGCCCAGTTCCACGCCGAACTGGTCGAACGCGTTGATGCCCCACAGCACCGATTGCGCGTAGACGCTGTGCTCGTACATCGCGATCAGGCCGCCCAGCGACTGCGGCGTCAGCGCATCCAGCAGGATCATCGTGCTGGGCCGTCCTCCCGCATAGCTGCGGTGCGGATCGTCGCTGGCCTGCCCGTTGGCCAGGGCTTCGCTCTGCGCCAGCAGGTTGGACATCAGCGCCAGGTGGTTCTCGGCATAGGGATCGTCGTTACGCACGGTGCCGACGAAATCCAGCGGCACGATCTGCGTGCCCTGGTGCAGCGCTTGGAAGAAGCTGTGCTGCACGTCGGTGCCCGCACCGCCCCACCAGACCGGCACGGAATCGGACTCGACCGGGCTGCCGTCCAGCTTCACCGACTTGCCCAGGCTCTCCATCACCAGCTGCTGCAGGTAAGCCGGCAGCAACGCCAGGCGCTGGTCGTAGGTCATCACGCCGTGTGCGGCATGGCCCAGCACGTTGCGGTTCCACACGGCCGTCAATGCATGGCGCACCGCGATGTTGTCCGCCAGTGGCGTGCCGACGGCATGGGCGTCGAACGCGGCGGCGCCGTCGAGCAGTTGCTCGAAGCGGTCGAAGCCGATCGCCAGTGCGACCGGAAGCCCGACCGCGGACCACAGCGAATAACGCCCGCCCACCCAGTCCCACATCGGCAGCACGCGCTCGGGCGCGATGTCGAAGGCGGCCGCGGCGCGTTCCGGATTGGCGCTGACGGCGTACAGGCGCTCGCTGCCGCCCAGCCAGTCGCGCAGGATGCCGCCATTGAGCAGCGTCTCCTGGGTGCCGAAGGTCTTGGAGATCAGCACCGCCGCCGTGCGCGCGGGGTCCAGCGGGGCCAGCGTGCGCTGCGCCGCCGCGCCGTCGACATTGGACAGGAAGTGCACACGGAAACGACCCGGCAGCGGATCCCGCAGTGCGTCGGCGACCAGTCGCGGCCCGAGGTCGGAACCGCCGATGCCGACGCTGACAATGTCGGTGACGCCGCTCGCTTCGAGCTGCGCGATCACAGCCGCCATGCGCTGGCGCACGTCGAGCGCCATGGCATAGGCCTCGCGCGCGACGACGGCATCGGAGTTCTTGCCGCGCAGCGCGGTGTGCAGCGCCGCGCGACCTTCGGTGACGTTGACCTCGGCGCCATCGAACAGGCGGCGGAACGCGCCCGCCAGGTCGGCCGCCTCGCCCTGCGCCAGCAGGGCCTGCCACGCGGGTGCGTCGTAGCACTGGCGCGCGAAGTTGAAATACAGCGGACCGCTGCGCAGTGTGTGCGCCGCGACGCGATCGGGTTCGCGCGCCAGCAATGCGCTCAAGGGCTCCGCGCGCAAGCGCGTGGCGTGGGACTGCAGTGCGTCGAAACCCTTGCTCATGTCAGGCCGCCTGCTTGGGGATGCTGTGGTTGGTGTGGGTGATGCGGTTCTGGCCGTCCACGTAGACGAGCGTCGGCTGGAACGCATCGGCTTCCTGCTCGCTCATCGAGGCGAACGCGGCGATGATGACTAGGTCGCCGACCTGCACGTGGCGCGCGGCGCCGCCGTTGAGCGAGACGATGCCGCTGCCCTCGTCGGCACGGATCGCGTACGTGGAAAAGCGCGCGCCGTTGGTGACGTCCCAGATATGCACCTGCTCGAACTCGCGGATGCCGGTGGCATCCAGCAGCAGGCCATCGATGGCGATGGAGCCTTCGTAGTTCAGCTCGGAATGGGTGACGGTCGCGCGGTGGATCTTGGTCTTGAGCAGGCTGAGATGCATGTCGGCGGAGAGAGGAGCGGGAACGAGGAGTTTATCGCCTCGTGCCCGTCCTGCGCGTGTAGCGCACCGGTCGACGCGATCAGAACTCGAGGTTGTCGATCAGCCGCGTGCGGCCCAGCCTCGCCGCGACCAGTGCGACGCGCGCGCCCTGCTCGCCATCTAGCGGTTCGCTGAGGTCCGGGCGACGGATCACCGTGTAGTCCACTTCGTAACCAATCTCGGCGAGCTGGCGGGCGGCGTCGGCTTCGACCTGAGAGCGCGGCGTTCCCGCGACCAGACTCTCGCGCATCGCAATCAGCGTCCTGCGGATTGCCGCCGCGCGCGGACGCTCGTCCGCCGACAGGTACTGGTTGCGCGAGCTCATCGCCAGACCGTCGGACTCGCGGACGATGCTGCCGGCCAGGATCTGGATCGGGAACGCCAGGTCGGTGACCAACTGGCGGATGACGGCGAGCTGCTGGTAGTCCTTCTTGCCGAAGGCCGCCACATCGGGTTGCACCTGGTTGAACAGGCGGCTGACCACGGTGCACACGCCATCGAAATGCCCCGGCCGGTGCGCGCCTTCCAGCACGCTACTGACGCCGGGGACGTGCACGTTGGCCGCCAGCTCCACGCCGAACGGATACATGGATTCCACCGTGGGCAGCCACAGGACATCGCAGCCGGCGCCTTCCAGCCCGCTCATGTCCGCTTCCGGCGTGCGCGGGTAGCGGGTGAAGTCCTCGTTGGGACCGAACTGGGTGGGGTTGACGAACACGCTGGACACCACGCGGTCGGCGTACTGCCGGGCCAGCATCACCAGCGAGTAGTGCCCGGCATGCAGATTGCCCATGGTGGGCACGAAACCGACCCGCAGGCCCTGCTGCCTCCACTCCCTGACGCGGGCGCGCAACGCGTCAAGTTCGGTGATGGTCTCGATCATCGTGGCCCCTGTGGCGAGTGATTGCGCGCGGCGCGGTCAGTAGGAATGGGCGTCGTCGGGGAAGGCACCGCTGCGCACCGCGTCGGCGTAGGCGCGCACCGCGCCCGCCACGGAACCGCCTACGGCCAGGAAATCCTTCACGAACTTCGGGCGCCGGTGACCCGTGTCCAGGCCAAGGAAATCGTGCAGCACCAGCACCTGTCCGTCGCAGCCGGGGCCGGCGCCGATGCCGATGGTGGGAATGGCAAGGTCGGCGGTGATGGCGGCCGCCAGCGACGACGGCACGCATTCCAGCACCAGCAGCTGCGCGCCCGCATCGGCGACGGCGCGGGCCTCCTCGCGCAGGCGCGCGGCGGCGGCCTCATCACGGCCCTGCACGCGGTAGCCGCCGAACTTAAGCACCGACTGCGGGGTCAGGCCCAGGTGGGCGCATACCGGGATGTCGCGCTCGACCAGGAAGCGGATCACGTCGAGCTTGTGGCCTGCGCCCTCCAGCTTGACCATCTCGGCACCGGCCTGCAGCAGCGCAATGGCGGCATCGAGCGCGCGCTCGGGCGTGGCGTCCGACTGGAACGGCAGGTCCGACACCAGCAACGCACGGTTCAGGCCGCGGGCGACCACACGCGTGTGGTAGACGATGTCGTCCACCGTCACCGGCAGCGTCGAATCATGCCCCTGCACCACCATGCCCAGCGAATCGCCGATCAGCACCAGGTCGACGCCGTTGGCATCCAGCACGCGGGCGAAACTGTTGTCGTACGCCGTCAGCATCACCAGCTTGCGGCCGTCGCGCTTGGCGTCGGCGAGGGCGGGAACGGTCCAGGGCTTGCTGTCGGCGTGCGTGCTCATAGTCCGGCATTATCCACTCATAGCGGATGGATGTTGGACATTTCCAGCGCGGATACAGCATCCCGTGCAGGGCCACGACCGGGAATACGGGCGTCGGGCAGCACCTCGAGCAGCGGCACCAGCGCGAAGGCGCGCTCGTGCAGATGGGGGTGCGGCACGTGCAGGCCGGGCTCGTCGACCACGGCATCGCCGTACAGGAGCAGGTCCAGGTCCAACGTGCGCGGTCCCCAGCGCTCGCCGTCCACCCGATGCCGACCGAACTCGGCTTCCACCGACAGCAGCAGGTCCAGCAGCGCGCGTGGCGACAGCGACGTCTCGAGCAGCGCGACCGCATTGATGAAGTCGGGCTGGTCTTCCCTGCCCCATGCCGGCGTGCGGTAGCAGCGCGATACCGCGCTTACGATGACGCCTTCGCGTCGATCCAGCGCGTCGATGGCGAGCCGCAGCGTGCCCGCGGCATCGCCGAGATTGGCGCCCAGGCCGATGCAGGCCTGGATACGCGGCGTCATTCCGGCGACGACCCGCCGGTGCGGCGACGGCGGCGGCGACGGCGCTTGGAAGGCTGCGCCTCGTCGTCGCCGAACGCATCCGCCGATGCGGCGACACCGAGCGTGGCGGCCAGTTCTTCACCGGACTGCGTCTGTGCCTCGCGCCAGAAGTCGACGTCCTCGGCATGCTCGGGCGATGCCGCGAGCCGCAGGACCAGGAAGTCGAACGCGGCGCGGAAACGCGGGTGGCTCAGCAGGCGCGTGACCCGCTTGCGCTGCCGGTTGCCGAAGCGCGTCTGCAGCAGCCAGATCTCCTGCATGGGCAGCGAGAACCGGCGCGGCAGCGCGACCGTGTTCAACTGGTGCAGGGTGACGCGGTCGGCGGCGCGACGTTGCGCCTCCTCGGCCTGCACGCCCTGCGCCTGCAGGCCCATCAGCGCGCGGCAGTACGCCGGCCACAGCAGCAGGGCGAACAGGAAGGCCGGCGAGACCGGTTCGTCGTTGGCCACGCGCTGGTCGGTGCCGGTCAGGCCCGCCAGCACCATCCGGCGCAGCGCGCCGCTGCGGTTGGAGGCCAACGCGGCGGCAGTTTCGGGGAACAGCACCTTCAGCAGGCCGAAGCGCTCCAGCCCCTCGAAACTGGCCACGCCGTGCCCGGACAGGAACAGCTTGAGGATCTCCTCGAACAGGCGCGCCGGCGCGGCCTCGGCCAGCAGCGGCGCCAGCGGCGCGATCGGCGCGGCGGTCTCGGCTTCGATCTCGAAGTCCAGCTTGGCGGCCAGGCGCACGGCGCGCAGCATGCGCACGGGATCCTCGCGGTAGCGCTGCTCGGGATCGCCGATCAGTTTCAGGCGGCGCGCCATCGTGTCCTCGAAGCCGCCGACATAGTCGCGGACGGAGAAGTCATCGATGGCGTAGTACAGCGCGTTGGCGGTGAAGTCGCGGCGCACCGCGTCGTCTTCCACCGTGCCGTAGACGTTGTCGCGGACCAGCCGGCCGTTGTCCATCTCGCGGTCGCCGCTGCCGTCGTCGACGTTGGCGCGGAAGGTGGCCACCTCGATGATCTCGCGCCCGAACACCACATGCGCCAGCCGGAAGCGGCGACCGATCAGCCGGCAGTTGCGGAACTGCTGACGCACCTGTTCGGGCGTGGCGTCGGTGGCGACGTCGAAGTCCTTGGGATGGCCGCCGACCAGCAGGTCACGCACTGCGCCGCCGACCAGATAGGCCTGGAAACCGGCATCCCGCAGGCGGTAGAGCACGCGCAGCGCGTTCGGGCTGATGTCCTTGCGCGAAATGGTGTGCTGGTCGCGCGGGATGGTTCGCAGAGCGGTGACGGGCGTAATAGCGGCAGTTCCATGCAGGAGGGTCACGCGGCCGACTGGGTGGATTGCCCTGAGCCTGGCCGCCGCCTATACTAATCCGCTACGCCGGTTTCACCAAAAACGCTCCCTTCGTCTAGTGGTTAGGACGTGGCCCTCTCAAGGCTAAAACAGGGGTTCGAGTCCCCTAGGGAGCGCCATCCGGCCGAGGTTGCGGGTTGAGAGCCGCAGCAGGTGGACCCACCAAGACCCCGCTCCCGCGGGGTTTTGTGTTTCCGGGCCCGGGCACGGCGCCATTAAAAACGCTTTAATCGCATCGCCCTAGCATGGTGGTCTCCACCACCCCCGAGGACCGCCCGTGTCGCGCCTGCTCCTGGTTGAAGACGATCGCATGCTGGGCGACGCGCTGGCCGCGGCACTGGCACAGGACGGCTGGGCCATCGACCGCGCCGAAGACGTCGCGTCCGCGCGCCTGGCCCTGGTCGACCACGGCTACACCGCCGTCCTGCTGGACTTGGGGCTGCCACGTGGCTCCGGACTGGATGTGCTGGCGGGGTTGCGTCAGCGCTACGACACCACCCCGGTGTTGATCATCACCGCGCGCGACCAGCTCAGCGACCGCGTCCGCGGCCTGGACGCCGGTGCCGACGACTACATCGTCAAGCCCTTCGAGGCCGGCGAGCTCGGCGCGCGCCTGCGTGCCGTGGTCCGCCGCACGCAGGGGCGCGTGGCGCCGGTGCTGCGCCATGGCAACATCGTGCTTGACCCGGCCGACCGCTCGGTACGGCTGGGCGATCGGCCGGTGCGCCTGGGCGTGCACGAATACCGCACCCTGCTCGCGCTGATGGAGCGTCCCGGCCGCGTGATCGCGCGCGACATGCTGGAATCGCTGGTGTACGGCGGTGAGGGCTCGATCGAGAGCAACACCATTGCGGTGTACATCCACCAGCTGCGCAAGAAACTCGGCGACGGCGTGATCGCCACCGTGCACGGCTTCGGCTACCGGTTGGGAGAAGGCGAATGAGCCATCATTCGCTGAAGGCCAAACTGTTGCTGGCGGTGATGAGCCCCCTCGCCGTGGGATGGGCGTGCTGGCTGGGCGGGCAGCACTTCCAGATGACGCGCCAGCAGCAAGGGCACGACGACCTGTTCCTGCAGGAAGTCAGTGAACAGATCCTGCTGTCGATGCCGAGCAACCTCGACGCTCTCGACGATGGCCCGCGCCTGCAACTGCCTCCGCGAGCAGGCCCGGCAGGGAAGAAAAAGAAGTTCGACACGCTTCGCTACCAGGTCTGGATCCTGGGCCGACGCACGCCCGTGGTGGCGTCGGACGGCGCGCCGATGCAGCCGTTGCGTGCGGACTTCAAGTCCGGCTTCGTGGTGAGCGAGGTCGCAGGCGAACCTTGGCGCGTCTATGCCGCCACCGACGCCAGCGGCCGCATCCAGGTCCAGTCCGGCATGTCGCAGTCGGCGATGAAGGCCGAACTCGCGCATTGGGTGAAGATCAGCCTGTGGAGCGGCATCGGCATCCTGCTGGTGCTTGGCGCCATCGTGGGCCTGGCCATCCATTGGAGCCTGCGGCCGATGAACCGTCTGCGCCGCGAGATGGCGCAACGCGAACCTCACGACCTCGCTCCCCTGCCCGCCGCAGGCCTGCCGCGCGAGATCCGCCCGCTGGTGGATTCGTTCAATCAACTGCTCGAGCGCCTGTCGGATGCGATGCGCGGCGAACGCCAGTTCCTGGCCGATGCCGCGCATGAACTGCGCACGCCGCTGGCCGCACTGCTGACGCAGACGCAGGTGGCGATGCGCGCCGGCAGCCAGGCCGATGCGCAGGCCGCGCTGGCGCAGCTGTCGCACGGCATCCAGCGCACCTCTCGCCTGGCGCAGCAGTTGCTGGACTCCGCGCGGGTGGATGCGTCGCCGCTGCGCGACGAGCGCCCGGTAGTCGCGCTGCCGGATGTGGTGACGATGGTCGCGCGCGAATTCGAGTCGATGGCCGCCCGTCGCCAGCAGACGCTCGCCATCCATGCCGAGCCGGCCAGCGTGCAGGGCGACCTCGATGACCTCGGCATCCTGGTGCGCAACCTGGTGGACAACGCGGTGCGCTACAGCGGCGAACACGCCCGCATCGAGATCGCCTGCGGTCTGGATGCCGAAGGCGCCACGGCCTGGCTGACCGTGCGCGACAACGGACCCGGCGTCGCGCCGGAAGAGCGCGAACGCGTGTTCGAGCGCTTCTTCCGCGGCAGCCAGGGCAACGGCGAACGCGGCAGCGGCATCGGCCTGTCGCTGGTGCAGCGGATCGCGCGGGCGCACGAAGCCACGATCACCGTGGACGACGGCATCGGTGGCCGGGGCTTTGCCTGCCGGGTCGATTTCCGGGCAACGCCCGATCCCTGAGTCGCAGCGCCGCCGTTACTCGGCGCGCCACCATGGCTGCGTGGCTTCCGGCCGCGCGATCGTCAGGGGTTGGCCGATCGTCGGCGTCACGATCTGCACGTCGCGCTGGCCGGACAGCGTGTACAGCGACTCCATCGGCTCGCTCCAGCCATGGAAGGCCAGGTCGAAGGTGCTGTTGTGGATCGGCAGCAGCGACCTGCCGCCCAGGTCCAGATGCGCCTGCAGCGTCTGCACAGGCAGCATGTGCACGTCCTGCCAGCGGCGATCGTAGGCACCGCATTCGAGCAGGGTGAGATCGAACGGTCCCAGGCGCTCGCCGATCGTCCGGAAACCGTCGAAGTAACCCGTGTCGCCGCTGAAGAAGATGCGCAGCCCGTCCGCCTGGATCACCCACGACGCCCACAGCGTCGCATTGCGGTCGAACAGCGTGCGGCCGGAGAAATGCTGCGAGGGCGTCGCGGTGAGGCGCACGCCCTGCAGTTCGACGTCGTCCCACCAGTCCAGCTGGCGGACCTTGTCGCGCGGAACGCCCCAACGGACCAGGCGGTCGCCGACGCCGAGCGGGGTCAGGAACACCTCCGTTTTCGCCGCCAGCACGCGTACCGTCTCGCGGTCGAGATGATCGTAGTGGTCGTGCGACAGCACCACGGCGGCCAGCGGTGGCAGTTGGTCGAGGGTGATCGGCGGTGCATGGAAACGCTTCGGCCCGGCCCATTGCACCGGCGACGCGCGCTCGGAGAACACCGGATCGGTCAGCCAGAAGCGTCCGTCGAGTTTCAGCAGCACCGTGGAATGGCCCAACCGGTACAGGGTGCCGTCGGCGGCTTCATCGAGCTGCGCGCGTGTCAGCGGCTGTACCGGAATGGAGCGGGTCGGCACCGTCCCGGCCGGCTTGCCGCCCACCAGGAAATCCCACCACAGCTTGCTGGTTTCGCGCCATCCGAGCGGTCGCGGCTTGCGCACGTTCTGAAACCCGTCGTCGCCGAACTGCGGCGACTGCGGATAGGACACCGTGCTGCAACCGGACAGTCCCGCGTAGGCGAGTGCGCTCGCCGACACGCACGCCGCCGCGGCCACCCGGCGCCAACGCTTGCCATGCAGCGGTGCGGTCTTGTTCTCGTTCTTTCGGGGCATCTCAGTCAACCTGGTCCTGCTGCAAGGTGGAAAACACGTACTGGATCACCGTCGCGGCGCCGGCCTGGCCGGGCAGCGGCATCAGCCCGCCACCCTGCCCCACGGGCACCTGCCAGCGCAGGTCCACGCAGCCGAGTTGCGCCGCCGTGCGGCGCGCCTCGGCGAACAGGCCGGCGGCGATGCCCGACGGGCGTGCGCTCGCGGTCACGAACAGCGCTTCCAGATTGAAGTAGTACGCACGCTCGATCATCGAAAAGCCGACGGTGGCGAACGCGTAGCCCACCGGTTCTCCATGACGCTCCGCGATCCATGCCCAGGCGCGCAAGGGCGGTTCGAACAGCGCCTCCATCAGCTCGAGTACGCCGCCGCCCATCCGCGTGCCGGGCGCTTCGGGCAACTCCGCCATCTGCCGGTCGCACAACCGCATCAGCACGGCGGCATGGCCGCGGGTGACACGCTGGATGTCGACATCGACGCGTGCTGCGGTCTGTGTCCAGACGGGATCATCGGGGGAAGGAAGAAAGGACACGGGCATGGGACGGAGCATCGTCGCGATCCCGACAGGCGAACGTTGGGCGGTCATGGGCAACTCCAGGCAACGGATGGGGGACGGGCGGCGCCTCAGAATCCGCGTGAGATGCCGATGAACAACGATGTGCTGCGATCCTTGCCCGCCTCGACCAGCGGACTGTCCTGCAGCGCGTCCGGCAAGGCGCGGTATTCGAGATTGCCCAGCAGCACCCAGCGCTTGGCGAAGGGGTGGACCAGACTGAGGCTGGCACGCGGTACCGTGGCGGCGCCGGGCCGGTAGGCCGCCACGCCGCGGGCGACTTCTTCGTCCAGGATGCCGTAGTAGTAATCGGCCATGTCGGCCGACAGGCGCACCGCCCCGAGCGACGGCACCAGGGTCGTGCGGCCCAGCGTCAGCGGATAGCTGTAATCCAGCGCGACCGCGTAGCCCTCGCTGGTGCCGGTCACGTCGACGCGCGCATCGAGATCGAGCTTGCCCGCCGCGCCCTTCCAGCTGCCCCCGACGCCCACGTCGACGCTGTCGTCGCGGTCGGACAGCAGGCTGCGGTCCACGCCACGGCGCGCCAGTTCGGTCACGCCGAAATCATCCGCATCCATCCCGTCCAGGCGCCCGGCAACGAACGTACGCAGTTCGAAACGCTCGTCCTTGTAGGCGCGATAACCGAGCGCCGCACCGCGCAGGTAGAAGCGATCGCCGTCGTAGGCGATGTTCGGCAGCAGGCGCGTACGGGTGCCCTCGCCGGCGTATTCGCTGTCGCGATGGACGACCGCCAGGCCAGCGCTCCAGCGCGACGGCAACAGATCCTGGGCCTGCTTGTCGGTACGTTCGACGACCTGGGCGGCAACGGAAAACGGCAGCAGCAACAGCAGGGGCGTGCAAGCGCGCAACGCACTCATGGAAACCTCATCGGGTGGGGGAGCCGGACATCCGGTTCCTCCATGCTCGCGCAGGCTCTTTAAGAACTCCTTAAACCCGCGGGCGAGTACGCGGACAGCTGCGATGGCGCAAGAGAACGTTACTGCGGGAAGTCGGGTTTCGGCATGGCACGGGCGTCGTGTTGCCTCGGCGCAGCGCGCAACAAGCGCACGTCGATGCAAGCCGTCGGGCGTGCGGGCGGGCGACAGTGCGCCGATCCCCTGCCCGAAAGGATCCGACCATGCCCACCGCCTCGCCCGCCGCCGGCAAGACCCTGCTCACGCCGGTCGACCATACCCTGATCCTGATCGACCATCAGTCGCAGATGGCCTTCGCCACGCACTCCATCGATGTGGCCACGCTGCGCAACAACGTCGCCCTGGTCGCCAAGGGTGCCGCCGGTTTCGGCGTGTCCACGCTGCTGACCACGGTCGCCGAGAAGTCCTTCTCGGGCCCGCTGTTCCCCGAGATCCCCGACGCCTTCCCGGACGCGAAGGTCCACGACCGCACCACGATGAACTGCTGGGAGGATGCGGCGGTCATCGCGGAGGTGAACGCCGCGGGCAAAGGCCGCGTCGTGCTCGGCGGCCTGTGGACCAGCGTGTGCATCGTCGGCCCGGCCGTGTCCGCGCTGGACCAGGGCTTCGAGGTCTACGTGATCGCCGATGCCTGCGGCGACGTCACTGCCGAGGCGCACGAGCGCGCGATGCAGCGCATGATCCAGGCCGGCGTGCGGCCGCTGACCAGCGTGCAGTACCTGCTGGAACTGCAGCGCGACTGGGCGCGCAGCGCGACCTATGACCTGACCACCGGCATCGCCAAGCTGCACGGCGGTGGCTATGGCCTGGGCATCCAGTACGCCAAGAGCATGTTCGGCGCGTCGGAAGGCGGCCACTGAGGGCGCCGCCATGGGCCCGGCCCACCTTCCGTCCCCTGACGGAAAGCACCGATATCCTGCTCCGGGGGTCTTCCATGGTCGTCGATGACACGCGCCGGTACGTCCTGAAAGGCATGGCAGGCGCCGCCACCCTGGCCGCCCTGCCCGGCAACGCCCGACCCGGAGACTCCCGCATGGCCGAGCTGATCCTGCGCAATGCGCGCATCACCACGCTGGACGCGGCACAGCCCACGGCCAGCGCCATCGCGTTCGCCGACGGACGTGTGCTGGCGGTGGGCGACGATGCCGGCGTGATGGCTCACGCCTCGGAGGCGACCCGCGTGATCGACGCAGGCGGCCGCCGACTGGTGCCGGGCCTCAACGACAGCCACACCCATCTGATCCGCGGCGGATTGAACTACAACCTGGAACTGCGCTGGGACGGCGTGCGCTCGCTGGCCGACGCGATGGCCATGCTGAAGGCGCAGGTGGCCGCCACGCCGGCGCCGCAATGGGTGCGCGTGGTCGGCGGCTTCAGCGAATCGCAGTTCGCCGAGAAGCGGCTGCCGACGCTGGAGGAACTCAACGCGGCTGCACCCGACACGCCGGTCTTCATCCTGCACCTGTACGACCGCGCCCTGCTCAACCGCGCCGCCCTGCGCGCGGTGGGTTACACCAAGGACACCCCGAATCCGCCCGGCGGCGAGATCCAGCGCGACAAGGCCGGCAACCCGACCGGCCTGCTGCTGGCCAAACCCAATGCCTTGATCCTGTACGCGACGCTGGCGATGGGCCCGAGGTTGCCCGCCGAATACCAGCTCAACTCCACGCGGCATTTCATGCGCGAGTTGAACCGGCTCGGCATCACCTCGGTGATCGATGCGGGAGGCGGCTTCCAGAACTATCCCGAGGACTACCGGATCATCGAGCAGCTGCATGCCGACGGCCAGCTGACCGTGCGCATCGCCTACAACCTGTTCACCCAGAAGAAGGGCGAGGAACTGGCCGATTTCCAGCGCTGGTCGACAATGCTCAAGCCCGGCCGGGGCGACGATCTGCTGCGCCACAATGGCGCAGGCGAGATGCTGGTGTTCTCGGCGGCGGATTTCGAGGACTTCCGCGAACCGCGCCCCGACCTGCCGGCGACACTGGAAGGCGAGCTGGCCAGCGTGGTGCGCTTCCTCGCCGAACAGCGCTGGCCGTTCCGCATCCATGCCACCTACGACGAGAGCATCACCCGCGTGCTCGACGTCTACGAGCAGGTCAACCGCGAGGTGCCGTTCGACGGCCTGCACTGGATCGTCGACCACGCGGAAACCATCTCGCCACGCAACATCGACCGCGTGCGTGCGCTCGGCGGCGGGATCGCCATCCAGCACCGCATGGCCTACCAGGGCGAATTCTTCGCCGCCCGCTACGGCCAGGACGCATTGCGGCATACGCCGCCGGTGCGGCGGATGCTGCAGGCCGGCGTGCCGGTCGGCGCCGGCACCGACGCCACCCGCGTGGCCAGCTACAACCCGTGGGTGGCGCTGTACTGGCTGGTCAGCGGGCGCACGCTCGGCGGCCTGCAGATGTACGGCGATGACAACCGGCTGGAGCGCGGGGAAGCACTGCAGTTGTGGACCCACGGCAGCGCCTGGTTCTCCACCGAACAGGAGCGGAAGGGGCGACTGGCGCCAGGCCAGTTGGGCGACTGCGCGCTGCTGTCGGCCGACTACTTCGCCGTCGCCGAGGACGATATCCCCGACATCACCAGCGTGCTGACGGTGCTGGGTGGACGCATCGTGCATGGCACCGGGCCGTTCGCAGCGCACGCGCCGGTCCTGCCCGAACCGATGCCCGACTGGTCGCCGGTCAACCGCTTCGGCGGCTACCAGGGCGGCACGCTCGCGCAGGCCAGCGCCGCCTTGGCGCGTGCGCATGGCCCGGCGTGCCGGGTACACGCGCACGACCACGCCGGCCCGCAGCATGCGGCACAGCACGCCGTGCCGACCGGCGACCTGCAGACGTTCTGGGGTGCGCTCGGCTGCGCGTGCTTCGCGTTCTGACCATGTCCACACCCGTCACGCAGGGCCCCTGGTCGCCGCTGGGACAGCCCACCTTCCGCGCCCTCTGGCTGGCCATCCTGGTGGGCAACATCGGTACCTGGGTCCACGATGTCGCTGCCGCCTGGATCATGGCCGAGACCACCGATTCGCCGCTGATGGTCGCGGCGGTGCAATCGGCGACCACGTTGCCGGTGGTCGTGCTGGCCATTGTCGCGGGCACCCTGGCCGACATCGTCGATCGGCGACGCTACCTGATCGTGGCGCAACTGTGGATGCTGCTCGTCGCCAGCACGTTGGCCATCCTCGCGCACCTCGACGCACTGGGCCCGTGGACCCTCATCGCGCTGACCTTCGCGCTCGGCATTGGTGCGGCCATGGCGATGCCGGCGCAGCAGGCCACCACGCCCGAACTGGTACCCAAGCCGATGCTGGGACCGGCGGTGGCGCTGGGTTCGCTGAGCATGAACATCGCGCGCGCCATCGGCCCGGCGCTGGGCGGGCTGATCGTGGCGCAAGCCGGGATCGCATGGGCGTTCGCCGTGAATGCACTGACCTTCCTCGGCGTCGCCGTGGTGCTGTGGCGCTGGCGCCGCGCGCCGACCGCATCGGTTCTGCCGCCGGAAACCTTCGGCGTCGCCCTCCGCGCCGGTCTGCGCTATGCCTCGCGCGCGAGCGTGCTGCAGGCGGTGCTGGTGAAGGCCGCCTGGTTCTTCACCTTCGCCAGTGCGCTCACCGCGTTGCTGCCCATCGTGGTGAAGCAGGACCTGCAGGCAAGCGCCGGCACGTATGGCCTGCTGCTGGGCTGCATCGGCGCGGGCGCCATCGCCGGCGCGCTGCTGTTGCCGGGACTGCGCGCGCGCATGGACGCCGACCGCATGGTGCTGTGGGCGACGCTTGCATACGCCGGCTGCATCCTGGCGTTTGCGCTGCTGCGCTGGGTGCCGCTGCTGTACGGGGTCGCGCTGCTCGCCGGACTCGCCTGGATCGCCGTGCTTTCTTCGTTGCAGATCGCGGCGCAGACGGCGGTACCGGCGTGGGTCCGCGCGCGGGCGCTGTCGCTGTACATCGTGGTGTTTTCCGGCGGCATGGCGGCAGGCAGCCTGGGCTGGGGCTGGCTGGCGCAGCACGCCGGCACGCCCCGTGCGCTGCTGGTCGCCGCCGTGGGTACGGTGGTGGCGGCGATTGCGGGTGCGCGCTTCCGTCTGGGCGAGGCGGCGCGCGTGAACGTCACGCCCTCGGGCCACTGGCCACAGCCGGTGGTCAGCGCGGACCTGCACGACGATCGCGGCCCGGTCCTGGTGACGATCGAGTACCGCGTCGATCCGAAACGCAGGCAGGAATTCCTGCATCGCCTGCAACCGCTCGGACACGCACGACGCCGCAACGGCGCGCTGCAATGGGGTGTGGCAGAAGACAGCACGCAGCCCGGCGTGTACCTGGAGTACTTCGTCGATGCGTCATGGCGCGAGCATCTGCGCCAGCACGAACGCGTGACCGAAGACGAGCGCATCCTCCAGGAAACCGTGCTGGAAACGCTGGCCGATCCCGCGCAACGGCCGCATGTGCGCCACTTCATCGGTGGTGCGCCGGGCGCTGCGCCACCCACCGCGCCTTCTACCCCTGGAGGCCTGGCATGAACTGGAAATTCGCCGCCGGGCTCCTGCTCGGCTTCGCCATCGGTTTCGGATGCCGCGCCTTCGGCGTGCCCGTGCCCGCACCGCCGGTGCTGGTCGGCGCCCTGCTGGTGGTAGCGATGACCAGCGGCTACCTGCTGGCCGATCGCGTACTCATCCGGCGCGAAGCACACCATCGGCGCGACTGCGGCGGCCCCAGCGGCCAGTCCGCACGTAGCGACGCACCATGACCACGGCCCTGGTCGGCATCGTGCTTGCCCTCGCCATCGGTATCGCCTGCCGCTGGCTCGACATTCCGGTGCCCGCGCCGCCGCGGTTGCAGGGTGCGCTGCTGGTGGTGGCGATGACGGCAGGGTTTCTCGTCGCGGACCGGTTGCTCGGCTGACGGCCGCCCGCAAACGAAAAAGGGCGCGACAGGCGCGCCCTTCCCTTCGCCGCGAGGCGATTACTGCATGCGCGGCAAGTCGAACACCAGCACTTCGGCGGCGATGCCGCGCTCGATGCTGACCAACGGCTCGCCGTCGTACAGCAGCGCATCACCGGCCTTCAGCGCCTGGCCGTTGACGGTGGCTTCGCCGCGGGCGATGTGCACGTAGCCCAGGCGCCCGTCGGCCAGCGGCAGCTCCGCTTTTTCGCTGCCGTCGAACAGGCCCGCATACATGCGCGCGTCCTGGTGGATGCTGACCGAGCCGTCGGCGCCATCCGGGCTGACCACCAGCCGCAGGCGCCCCTGCTTGTCGGCGGCCGGGAACGACTTCTCCTCGTACGAGGGCGTGACGCCCTGACGGTCAGGGATGATCCAGATCTGCAGGAAATGCGTGGCACCCGCTTCGTTGTAGTTGAACTCCGAGTGCTGCACGCCGGTACCTGCGCTCATCCGCTGCACATCGCCCGGCACGATGCTCGAACTGTTGCCCATCGAGTCCTTGTGCCCCAGCGCGCCTTCCAGCACGTAGCTGATGATCTCCATGTCGCGGTGGCCGTGCTCACCGAACCCGCGGCCGGCGGCCACGCGGTCTTCGTTGATCACGCGCAGCGGACCCCAGTGCACGTGCTTGTCGTCGAAATAGCTGGCGAAGGAAAAGCTGTGCCACGAATCCAGCCAGCCGTGGTTGGCGTGGCCGCGGGCGTTGGCGGGGCGCAGGGTGATCATGGCGGAACTCCTTCGGTGGTGGGATGGCGCACAGCTTGAACCGGGACAAAAATGGAATAAACACCCAACAAACCAATTGATTGTTTCACTAATGTGGTTAATTAGGCAGGACTCGTCCAGCCAGCCATGCCGACAGGACAACGCTGCATCGCCGCACAGGGTGGAAGCCGCGTCATTGTGTCGCGATGAAGATGGCATGCCGTCGAGCACAGCCATGCATCCACGCCATGGCGGGCCACCTGCATTAAACTTGCGCGGTTTCCGTTCGAGCGTTCGTCTTCATGCCTTTCGTCGTCACCGAAAACTGCATCAAGTGCAAGTACACCGACTGCGTGGAAGTCTGCCCGGTGGACTGCTTCCACGAGGGGCCGAACTTCCTGGTGATCGATCCGGACGAGTGCATCGACTGCACCTTGTGCGAACCCGAGTGCCCCATCAACGCCATCTACCCCGAAGACGACGTGCCCGCCGGACAGGAAGGCTACGTGGCGCTCAACGCCGAGCTGTCGCGCGCCTGGCCGGTGATCACCACGCGCAAGGAGCCGCTGCCGGATGCCAAGGAATGGGAAGGCAAGCCGGACAAGCTGCCGTTGCTGGAGCGCTGATCGCGTCTGGCTGCAACGCATGCATCAAAAAGGCGCCGCAAGGCGCCTTTTCTACGTCATCCCGGCGAAAGCCGGGATCCATGTTGCCCTTGTCATGGCTGTCGGGCGGTACCGGCAACATCACGATGGGTCCCAGCGTACGCTGGGACGACGGGCGTGGATGTTCCGCCATAAACAGAAAAGCACCATGAGGCGCTTTTCTTCCGTCATCCCGGCGAAAGCCGGGATCCATGTTGCGTTGACCGTGCTGGCCAGAGCGTCAAGCGGGTTCACAGTGTGCGCCGGGACGACGGCCATGACACCGTCGTTCCTGCGCAGTGGGCGACTCAGCCGCCCAGCTTGGCCTTCAGCGCGGCGAGCAGCTTGACCGCCGCCGGCGACGTCGCCGGCAGGCCACGCGGATCGACCGCCGACACGTACGCACCGGCTTCCACCGCCGACACGCGGACCAGGAAGCTCGCGCCTTCGTAGCTCACGTCATAGGTGCCCAGCAGCTGCGCGCGGCTGGCGATGGTCACGCCTTCGACACCGGCGAGCGCCTCGCCCACGCGGGCGAAGGCATCGTCACGCGAACCCGCCACATTGAAGCCGCCTGCCGCCGGAGCGGCCGCCGGCGTCGCCTGGCCGGCCGCGGGCACCTGCATGGCGCCACTGGTGTTGGGCAGGGTGAGATCCGGCGGCACCTCCAGCGGGCGCGCTTCCGGGGCCAGTGCGTAGTCGCCCTTTGCACCCTTCTTGAACCACGAGCAGCCGGCGACGGACACGACCAGCAGCACGAGGGCAAGCGGACGCACGAGGGAAGACGAAAGACGCATGGGGTTCTCCTGGGTTCAGGCCGCGAGGGTATCGCGGCTGGATTGTGCTTCCAACGCCTGCGCCACGGTGGCGAGGCGGTCGGCAGTATCGGTATGGGCGGCAGACAGCGTAAGCAGCGGCAGGCGCAGGCCTTGGCCGAAGCCTGCGCGCTGCAACAGCGCCTTCACCGGAATGGGATTGGATTCCACCCCGAGGAAAGCGTAGATCTCCTGCAGGCGCGCATCCAGCGCGGATGCGGCGGCGGCATCGCCGGCACGGGCCAGGTCGCACAGTCGGCGGAAGCTGCGCGGCAGGGCGTTGGAGCCGACCGAGATCAGGCCATCGGCGCCGGCGAGCATCGCGCGCGACGCGGTGGGATCGTCGCCGCTGAGGACGGCAAAGCCCGGGCGGCGCAAGGCCAGCAGCGCGGCCATGCGGTCGGGCTCGGCGCGGGCTTCCTTGATGCCGACGATGTTGGGATGCCCGACCAGTTCGGCCACCGTCTCCGGCAGCAGGTCGCAGCCCGTGCGGCCGGGCACGTTGTAGAGCACGACCGGCAATCCGCCCTGGTCGGCCACGGCGCGGTAATGCGCCACCAGCCCTGCCTGCGTCGGCCGCACGTACGGCGGCGTCACCACCAGCGCGAACTGCGCGCCACCCGCGGCGGCGCGGCGGGTGGCGGCAATGGTCTTGACGGTGTTCATCTGGCCGGTGCCGGCGAGCACCGGGATGCGGCCATGCACCTCTTCCACGGCGATGCGCAGCAGCGTGTCGTATTCGTCGTCGGACAGGGCCGCCGCTTCACCGGTGGAACCGGCCACCACCACGCCCTGCGTGCCGCCGTCGATCTGCTGTTTGAGCAGCGCGCGCCAGGCGTGCAGGTCGAGTTCGCCCGACGCCAGGAACGGCGTGGCCAGTGCGGTGATGCTGCCGGAAAGATGCAAGGGAAGGCTCTCGGTGGGGATCCGGCGCACCGGAAGCGCCCGTAAGCGCAGTTATCCCGGCCCGCCTGCAATGTCGGCCGCATGTTACTTGCGGGCTCAAAGGGCGGGCAAGTATGCTGCCTGCGTCGCCGGGCCACGGCCCGGCCGCCATTCAGCCTGACCGCAACGCCGGAAGCTCTCTTGACCGATTCCACGCCCCGGCCTTCGCCGACCGAAAACCACCTCCTGATCACCGCCTACACGACGCATCCGGAATCGCCGCTCCTGTCGGTGACGCGCCGGATCGCCGACAGCGGCTGCAATCTGGTGGATGCCCGGCTGTCCACGGTGGGCCGCGACGTGTCGGTGACTGCATTGGCGACCGGCTCGTGGGACGCGGTGGCCAAGCTGGAGACCATGCTGTCGCGGCTGGAGCGCGATGACGGCCTGAAGCTGGTGTTCTACCGTACCGGCCCGAAGGTGGTGCAGTCCAACCTGCTGCCGTACATCGTGGAAGTGGTGGCTGCCGACAAGCCGGGCATCCTGTTCCAGCTGGCCGATTTCTTCGACCGCCAGGGCATCACCATCGAGAACCTGCAGAGCACGCGCTACCGCGCGATGCAGACCGGGGCGGAGATGTTCTCGGCGCAGGTCACCATCGGCGTGCCGGCCAACATGCACATCGCCGCGCTGCGCGACGATTTCCTCGAGTTCTGCGACCATCTGAACCTGGACGCGATCATGGATCCGATGAAGTTCTGACGATGACGGCGAAAAGCGCGAACGCTCTGCCAAAATCGACACTGAAACTGCCACTGGCGCTGTCCGGCGGACAGACCGCCACCCTCGCCGACTACGCCGGTTCCTGGCTGGTGCTGTATTTCTATCCGAAGGACAGCACGCCGGGCTGCACCACCGAAGGCCTGGATTTCAACGCGCTGCTGCCGAAGTTCAAGAAATCGAACGCGACCGTGCTGGGCGTCTCGCGCGACTCGGTGAAGTCGCACGACAACTTCTGCGCCAAGCAGGGCTTTACGTTCCCGCTGGTGAGCGACGCCGACGAAGCGCTGTGCAAGGCCTTCGACGTGATCCACGAAAAGAACATGTACGGCCGCAAGGTGCTGGGTGTGGTGCGCAGCACCTTCCTGATCTCGCCCGACGGCCGCATCGTGCAGGAATGGCGCGCCGTGAAGGTTCCCGGCCATGCCCAGGCCGTGCTGGACGCCCTGAAGGCCCACCAGGCCCAGTGACGGAATCCCCTTCCCTCCCACCCACCATCCCGCGCCGCGGCGGGTCATGGTGGTTCGCTGCTGCCCGCGGAAAAGTCGCCCGTGTTCACACATCTTCCTCGATGAGGTTGCCCGAATGACCCGTAGCAAGCGTATCTATGTGTTGGACACCAACGTGCTGATGCACGACCCCACCGCGTTGTTCAAGTTCGAGGAACACGATGTCTACCTGCCGATGCAGGTGATCGAGGAGCTGGACAACGGCAAGAAGGGCACCTCGGAAGCGAGCCGCAACGCGCGGCAGGTCAGCCGCTTCCTCAACGAACTGGTCCAAGCCTCCGGCCTGGACAACCTGGCCGCCGGCATCCCGCTGATCCAGCCCAACAGCATTCAATTGCGCGGCAGCCAGAGCGCCGGTCTGCTGCGCTTCCAGACCAGCCACTTCGAGGCCGGCAAGAGCTTCGGCGCGGTCATCCCGGACAACGCCATCCTGGGCGCGATCCTGGCGCTGAAGGAACAGGAGCCGGACATCCCGGTGGTGTTCGTCTCCAAGGACATCAACCTGCGCATCAAGGCGGCGATCGCGGGCATCGTGTCGGAGGATTACGAGAACGATCGCGCGCTCGACGACTTCAGCCTGCTGTACACCGGCGCGGACCCGGTGCCGGAGGATTTCTGGCAGCGTCACGGCAAGGACCTGCGCTCGTGGACCGACAAGGGCCGCACGTTCTACGAAGTCACGATGACCGAGGGCGCGGGCTGGTACCCCAACCAGTACCTGTACCTGCCGGGCGACGACGAATCCGAGTTCCGCGTCAGCAAGGTGGAAGGCGACAAGGCCACGCTGCAGATCGTCGACGACTTCCGCCACAGCCAGCATGCGGTGTGGGGCATCAATGCGCGCAACCGCGAGCAGAACTTCGCGCTCAACGCGCTGATGGATCCGGAGGTCGACTTTGTCACCCTGCTCGGCACTGCCGGCACCGGCAAGACGCTGCTGGCCCTGGCCGCAGGGCTGGCGCAGACGATGGACCAGCAGCGCTACCGCGAGATCATCATGACCCGCGCCACGGTCAGCGTGGGCGAGGACATCGGCTTCCTGCCCGGCACCGAAGAAGAAAAGATGACGCCATGGATGGGCGCGCTGACCGACAACCTGGAAGTGTTGACGCACAATCAGGAGGGCGGCGCGTGGGGCCGTGCGGCGACCAACGACCTGCTCGCGTCGCGCATCAAGATCCGTTCGATGAACTTCATGCGCGGCCGCACCTTCCTGTCGCGGTACCTGATCCTCGACGAGGCGCAGAACCTCACGCCCAAGCAGATGAAGACGCTGATCACCCGTGCCGGCCCCGGTACCAAGATCGTCTGCCTCGGCAACGTGGAGCAGATCGACACGCCCTACCTGACGGAGACGACGTCCGGCCTGACCTACGCGGTGGACCGCTTCAAGAACTGGGCTCACAGCGCGCACATCACGCTGCGGCGTGGCGAGCGTTCGCGGCTGGCGGATTACGCGTCGGAAGTGCTGTAGCGGCATCCGGCCGCTGCGCTCACCGACAGCGCAGCGGCCGGGCACCGATCTGCCATGCACGATCCCTACACCCCACCCGACGCCCTCGGGCCTGCTCTTCACGGAGCAATGGGCAGCTCGACACGCGGCATGCAGTGGCGACGCGTGCTGCTGGGTTCGGTCACGCTGTTTTTGGCGCTGGCGGCATGGTCTTTCATGGCCGGCTTCCTGATTCCGACGGTCGGATTCTGGCTCGCTCCCGATGGCGCCTGGATCGACACCGCCATCGTCGTCCGGAAAGTCGTCTACATGATGGTATCGACCTTCGCGTACTGGTGGTTCGCAAAGGGGGTAGGACACCGTCGGCTGTTGCATGTACTGCTGGCATGGAGCCTGGTCCAGGTGATCGACACCGTCGTCGTGATGATCGTACTGCCGTCATCGCCGACTCGGTTCGCGTGGACGGCGCTGGTGCTCGGCCTGTTGCCAGCCCTTGCTGGCTGCGCATTGACGTGGATATGGCCAGGACGACGTCCGCGTATCCCACATGGCGATCGCTGACGCCGCCATGGGCCTCCACCTCCCCCGCTGGGTCTGGATAGGCGCCGTGCTGCTGGCCTGCGTGGCCGGCATGGTCAACGTCATCGGCTATCTGGGTTTCGAGCATCAGGCGGTCAGCCACCTGACCGGGACCACCAGCCTGCTGGGTGCGGCGATCGCGCAAGGCGACCCACGCGCGGTGATCCATCTGTGGGGCGTGCTGGTCGCGTTCTGCTTGGGGGCGATGCTGAGCGGCCTGATCATCCAGGACCAGGCCCTGCAACTCGGTCGCCGCTACGGCGTGGTGCTCGCACTGGAAGCCGTGTTGCTGATCGCCGCGATTCCGCTGTTCAAGCAGGAACAGATCTGGGGCGCACTGCTCGCTGCGGTGGCCTGCGGGCTGCAGAACGCGATGGTCACCACCTACAGCGGCGCCGCCGTGCGCACCACGCATCTCAGCGGCATGTTCACCGATCTCGGCATCGGCCTGGGCCACCTGCTACGCGGCATGCCGTTGCCGGTGCGCCGGCTGACCCTGAGTGGCCTCATCATCACCGGCTTCCTGGGCGGTGGCGTGCTGGGGGCGTGGCTTTACCGGCACGTCGGTTACGACGCACTGATGGCGCCGGCACTGCTCACCGGCGTTACGGGCATCGGCTACGTGCTGTATCGCCAGTGGCGGCACGCGAGGCCGCCGCCCCACTGATCCGGCCGCCCACACGCTGGCGTACGGGTGGCACAATCCCCACATGACAGCCCCTTCCGTGGTTTCCGCCCTCACCATCGCCGGCTCCGACTCCGGTGGTGGCGCCGGCATCCAGGCCGACCTCAAGACCTTCGCCGCCCACCGTGTGCACGGCCTGTCGGCGATCGCCGCGCTGACCGCGCAGCACACGCGCGGCGTGACCGCGGTGAACGTGCCGCCGATGGCGTTCCTGCGGGCGCAGCTCGATGCCTGCTTCGAGGATTTCGACATCCGAGCGGTGAAACTCGGCATGCTGGCCACGGCCGAGGTGATTGGCGTGGTCGCCGATGCATTGCGCGCGCATCGCCCGCCCACGGTGGTGGTCGATCCGGTGATGGTCGCGACCAGCGGCGCGAAGCTGCTGGAGGACAGCGCACTGCATGCACTGCGCACGCAGTTGCTGCCGCTAGCCGACGTGGTGACGCCCAATCTTCCCGAAGCCGAACTGCTGCTGGGCCGTCCGATTCCCGATGCCCAGGCGATGCGCGTGGCCGCCCATGACCTGCTGGCGCTGGGCGCGCGCGCGGTGTTCCTCAAGGGTGGGCATCTGCGGGACGAAGGCGACGTGGTAGACCTGTTCGTCGACAAAGATGGCTTGACCGAAACCTCGCATCCGCGCCTGGCGCTGGAAGCGCACGGCACCGGTTGCACGCTCGCGTCCGCCATCGCCGCCCGCCGTGCACAGGGCATGGCGATGAAGGACGCCTGCCTGGCCGCCTCGGACTACGTGCATGCGGCGTTGCGCGGCGCCTACCAGCCCGGCCGCAGCGACATCGTTGTGCTGGACCATGTCGGGGCTGCGCCGAACGCATGAACACCGTCGACGAACAGGGCATCGCCGCGGAGGAGCATCCGCTGCAGTCGGCGGATGGCCATGCGTACACGCTGATCGCCCGCATTCCCGCCAACGCTGCATCCGCGCTGTTGTGGATCCCCGCGCTCGGGGTCGCCGCCCGCCATTACCTGCCCTTCGCCGATGCCTTGGCCGCACGCGGCGTGGCGGTGTTCGTACACGAGTGGCGCGGCAACGGCAGCAGTTCGCTGCGCGCCAACCGTCGCAACGATTGGGGCTATCGCGACCTGCTCGGCACCGATCTCCCACTCAGCCATGCCGCCATGCGCAGTCGCCTGCCTGGCGTTCCCCATCGTATCGGCGGCCACAGCCTGGGCGGTCAACTGGCGGCCTGCCATGCCGGGCAGGATCGGGAGGCGTTCACGGCGCTCTGGCTGGTCGGCAGCGGCACGCCGTTCTGGCGCACGTTTCCGGCACCGCGCGGCTACGCGCTGCCGTTCTTCTACCAGTTCGCCCCGTGGCTGGCGCGCGCCTGCGGCGCGCTGCCGGGGCGGCGACTGGGCTTTGGTGGCGACGAGGCGCGCGGGCTGATCCGCGACTGGGCCCGCGTGGGACTGAGCGGCCGCTACCGCGCGGCAGGCTGGCCGGCGGATCTGGAAGCCGGCATGCGCACGCTGCGCGCACCGGTGCGCGGCGTGCTGTTCGACGATGACTGGCTGGCCCCGGAAAGCTCGCTGCGCGCGCTGATGGCGAAGATGCCGGACAGTCCCGCCTACGTCACCGTGCTGCATCATGCCGCGCTGGGAACGCGCGCCGACCACTTCGCCTGGATGAAGCAGCCGCAGGCGGTGGTCGACGCCCTGCTGGCCTGAGCCAGGCTCAGCACCCCACCACGATGCAGTCGCGCCCCTGCGCCTTGGCCCGATAGAGCGCGCCGTCCGCGCTGTTGATCCAGTCGGAGACCGACGCGATGCCGGCATGGCATTCCGCCAGGCCGATGCTGACCGTGCAGCGCAATCCACGCGCGGAGAACGTGCAGGCAGCGACCTGCCGCCGCAGCCGTTCCGCCGCGACGATGGCTTCCTCCCAGCGCGCATCCGGCATCACCACGCCGAACTCGTCGCCGCCGTAGCGCCCGCCGGTGTCGACATCGCGCAGGCAGGCCTTCAGCAGCCGCGCGAATTCCTCCACCACCTCGTCGCCGACGGTGTGGCCATAGCCGTCGTTGATGTCCTTGAAGCGGTCGATGTCGATCAGCACCAGCACGGCGGTGCGCCCCACCCGCTGGTAACGCTTCAGTTCGCCGGTCGCTTCATGCAGCCACTGCTGGCGGTTCATCAGCCCGGTGGCGGCATCGAAGCGGGCCATCCTTTCCAGCATGTCCTTCTGCTGGCGCGCCTTGCGCGAGAGCGAATGCGTGGCGAACCCGATCGCCATCGGATAGACCGCCAGGAACGGCAGGCAGGCCAACACGACCGGGTAGCTGGTGTAAGGGTCGAAGGCGAAGCCCCAGGCGGCGCTTGCAGCCACGCAGGTCAGGACCATCGCCGCCAGCGTGCGCAGGCCGAAACGGCCGCCGCCGACGATCACCTTGTCCATCGTCAGCATCACGGCAAGCAACACGCTGGGCAGCGCGTCGAAGTGCATCGCCGCGATCCAGAAGCCGCCCATGGCCGCGTCGAAGGTGAGGTTCTGGAACTCGGCCGACAGCGGATCGCCGCGATGCAACTTCACCCGCAGGTAGGCCAGATGCGGCCACAGGAAGCCGTTGGCGATCAGCAACGCCCACAACGTCGGCGGCGCCGCGTGTTCGTACAGCACGGCACCCACGCACAGCGCGCCCAATCCCAACCCCAGCGCGCGCATGCGGTACATGCGCAGGCCGTAGCGTGAGCGGTTCTGTTCCGCCAGCGTGCGCACGGCGTCGGAGTGCATGCGGATCCGGCATGAGGGAGGACGTGCGCCGATTCTCGGCCAATCGTCCCGCCATCGCCAGCCTGCGACGCACCGTCGCGGCGGGCCTTATGCCAACCCCGTCACGTTCGTGGCGCCGGTCAGACGGCGGGATAACCCTGCGGGTTCTGCGACTGCCAACGCCACGCGTCGCGGCACATGGCATCGACATCGCGTTCGGCGCGCCAGCCCAGCACGTCGTTGGCCAGCGACGGATCCGCGTACACCTCGGCCACGTCGCCCGGGCGTCGCGCCACGATCTGGTAGGGAATCGCGCGCGACGCCGCGCCCGCGAACGCCTCGACCAGTTGCAGCACGCTGACGCCCTGACCGGTGCCCAGGTTGACCGTGAGGCTGCGACGCTCGCGCACCAGGAAGTCCAGCGCATCGGCGTGCGCGCGCGCCAGGTCCATCACGTGGATGTAGTCGCGCACGCCGGTGCCGTCGACGGTCGGCCAGTCGCCGCCGAACACGCTCAAGTGCTCGCGCCGCCCCACTGCCACCTGGCAGATGTAGGGCATCAGGTTGTTGGGAATGCCGGTCGGGTCCTCGCCGATGAGGCCGGACTCATGCGCGCCGACCGGATTGAAATAGCGCAGGTTGGCGGCGTGGAATCCGGGATCGCTGGTGCACAGGTCGCCGATCAGCTCCTCCATCACCAGCTTGGTGCGGCCGTACGGATTGGTGACCTGCAGGCGTGCGTCTTCGCGCACGGGCACACTGGCCGGGTCGCCGTAAACGGTGGCGGAGGAACTGAATACCAGCCGCCTGACGCCCGCCGACTGCATGCCGTGCAGCAGGTTGAGCGTGCCGCCGATGTTGTTGTGGAAGTAGTCCAGCGGTCGCTCGCAGGATTCGCCGACGGACTTCAGCGCGGCGAAGTGCACCACGGCGTCGAAGTGCTGCCGCGCGAAAAAGGCGACCACGGCCTCTCGGTCGCGCAGGTCCAGCGGCTGGAACGGTACCGGATGGCCGGTGATCCGCTGCAGGCGCGCCAGCACGCCCGGCGAACTGTTGCTGAAATTGTCGGCCACCACGACATCATGGCCGCGCTCGACGAGCACCACATAAGCATGCGCGCCGATGTAGCCGGCGCCACCGCACAACAGGATCCGCATCTCGACTCCCCGGTCGCTGGTCGTCCAGCCCCATTGATGGCCGGTCATGCAGGGGGTACGTAGCGGACGACACCATCAGGCCATCGGTCGCATCCTGTCCTCTGGAGCGGGCTTTGCACGTTGATCGACTCGACACCAGCCCGGCCGCGGTCACGCTTCCGCACCCTCCGGGCCTTTAGACTCTTCCGTACGTGCTGCACACAGGGGACCCCCATTGAACAACGCTCCATTGCCCACCCTGGACCAGGTGCGGATCGCCGTGATCGGCCTGGGCTACGTCGGGCTGCCGTTGGCCGTCGCTTTCGGCCGCACGTTCCCCACGCTGGGCTTCGACATCAACCGCAAGCGCGTCGCCGAACTGAACGACTACCGCGACCACACCCTGGAGGTCAGCGCCGAGGAACTGCGCGACACCCCGCTGCTTGGCTTCAGCGATGATCCGGCCGCGCTGGCGGGTTGCAATGTCTTCATCGTCACCGTGCCCACGCCGATCGACGACTACAAGCGCCCCGACCTGCATCCGCTGGAGTCGGCAAGCCGCACGGTGGGGCACGCCATCGGCAAGGGCGCCGTGGCGATCTACGAATCGACCGTGTACCCGGGTGCCACCGAGGAGACCTGCGTCCCGATCATCGAGCGCGAGTCCGGCCTGCGCTTCAACGAGGATTTCTACGCCGGCTACAGCCCCGAGCGCATCAATCCCGGCGACAAGCAGCACCGCCTGGAAACCATCATGAAGGTCACCTCCGGCTCCACCCCGGAGGTCGCCGACTTCGTCGACGCGCTGTACGGCAGCATCATCACCGCCGGCACGCACAAGGCCAGCAGCATCCGCGTGGCCGAAGCGGCCAAGGTGATCGAGAACACCCAGCGCGACGTCAACATCGCGCTGATCAACGAACTGGCGCTGATCTTCCACCGCCTGGGCATCGATACCCACGAGGTGCTGGAAGCCGCCGGCACCAAATGGAACTTCCTGCCGTTCCGCCCCGGCCTGGTCGGCGGCCACTGCATCGGCGTGGATCCGTACTACCTGACCCACAAGGCGCAGCAGATCGGCTACCACCCGGACGTGATCCTGGCCGGCCGCCGCATCAACGACGGCATGGGCAGCCATGTCGCCCGTCGTGTCGCCAAGCTGATGGCACGACGCAATCTTCCCGTCGCCGGCGCCAGGGTGCTGGTACTGGGGCTGGCCTTCAAGGAGAACTGCCCCGACGTGCGCAACACGCGCGTGGTGGACATCGTGGCCGAACTGCGCAGCTACAACGCGCAGGTCGACGTGCACGACCCGTGGGTCAGCGCAGAGGAGGCGAAGCACGAATACGGCCTCGACCTGGTGGCGGAGCCCCAGGCCGGCCAGTACGATGCCGTCATCCTGGCCGTCGCGCACCGGCAATTCACCGAGCGCGGCGCCGACGGCGTCCGCGCCCTCGGCAAGCCGGGTGCGGTGGTCTTCGACGTGAAGCGGGCACTGCCCCGCCACGCCGTCGACGACTGCCTGTAACCGCCCTCTTCCACGGAATTCCCCGATGCGTGTCCTCGTCACCGGTGCCGCCGGCTTCATCGGCTCCCACCTCAGCCATCGCCTGCTCGACCGCGGCGACGAAGTGCTGGGCTACGACAACCTCAACGACTACTACGACCCCACCCTGAAGGACGCGCGCCTGGCGCGGCTGCTGCCGAAGGACGGGTTCCGCTTCGTCCGCGCCTCGCTGGAAGACCGTGCGGCCATGGAAGCCGCGTTCGACGAATTCAAGCCGCAGCGCGTGGTGAACCTGGCCGCGCAGGCCGGCGTGCGCTATTCGCTGGAGAACCCGCACGCCTACATCGACAGCAACATCGTCGGCTTCACCAACATCCTCGAAGCCTGCCGCCACCGCGGCGTCGAGCACCTGGTGTACGCCTCGTCCAGTTCGGTCTACGGCGCCAACCGCAAGCTGCCGTTCGCGGTCGAGGACAGCGTGGACCATCCGGTCAGCCTGTACGCGGCCACCAAGAAGGCCAACGAGCTGATGGCGCACACCTACAGCCACCTGTTCGCCCTGCCCACCACCGGCCTGCGCTTCTTCACCGTCTACGGCCCGTGGGGCCGCCCGGACATGGCGCTGTTCCTGTTCACCCGGAGCATCCTCGAAGGCAAGCCCATCGACGTGTTCAACCACGGCCACCACACGCGCGACTTCACCTTCGTCGACGACATCGTCGAAGGCGTGATCCGCACGCTGGACACCGTGCCCGGCGCAGACCCGACCTACGACCCGCTGCTGCCGAACCCCGGCTCCTCCAGCGCGCCATGGCGGGTCTACAACATCGGCAACCACCAGCCGGTCCAGCTGCTCCGCTACATCGAAGTGCTGGAAGACTGCTTGGGCCGCAAGGCCGAGAAGCGCCTGCTGCCCATGCAGCCGGGCGACGTGCCCGATACCTGCGCCGACGTCGAAGCACTGCGTCGCGACACCGGCTACCACCCCTCCACGCCCATCGAAACCGGCATACGCCGCTTCGTCGACTGGTACCGGGAGTTCTATCGGGTATAGCCCGAATCCCCTGCGCGGATGGCCGGGCAACGGCGTTGCCTGCGTTATAGGAGGCAATCCGCAACAACATCAGGGGATGTTCGATGAACCGCACCTTCGCCGGCCTTCTGGCCGTCATGCTGGCGCTCCTGCTCGCCGGCTGCGCCTCCGGCGGCGCCAGCAGCAAGTCCGCGCCGCCGCAGCAGGCGACCACCGCCGTCGAGAACTACCTGATCGGCGTGGACGACATCGTCCAGGTCTCGGTCTGGCGCAACCCGGAACTGGGCATCACCGTGCCGGTGCGTCCGGACGGCATGATCTCCGTGCCGCTGGTGGGCGACGTGGCGGCCGGTGGCCGCACGCCCGCCGACGTGGCCGGCGACATCCAGAAGAAGCTGGGCGACTACGTGCGCGATCCGCAGGTGGCCGTGATCCTGACCGAACTTCGCAGCCACGAGTATCTCTCGCGCGTGCGCGTGACCGGCGCCGTGCGGCAGCCGATCTCCATCCCGTACCGGCAGGGCATGACCGTGCTCGACGCCGTGCTGGCGGCCGGCGGCATCAACGAATTCGCCGCGCCGGACCGTTCCGACCTGTTCCGCAAGAACAAGGACGAAACCACCGCCACCTACCCGGTGCGCCTGGATCGCATCCTCAACCGTGGCGACCTGTCGACCAACTACACGGTGGCACCGGGTGACGTCATCGTGATTCCGGAGCGGACGTTCTGATGAGTTCCAACCATATCCTGCCGCCCCCGCGCACGGCCGCCCAGGCCCGCAAGGCGGACGAACTGACGCCCCAGGAACTGGCTTTCGTCCTGCTCAAGGAGGCACGCAAGCGGGTACTGGCCATTGCCGCCACCTTCAGCGCCATCACCCTGCTGACGCTGGTCGTGGGCATGCTGATCATTCCGCGCAACTACGTCGCGTCCACCACGATCCTGGCCCAGGACAGCGACATCATCCAGCCGCTGCTGGAAGGACGCGCCGTGTCCACGGGCGTGTCCGATCGGGCCGGCATGGCGCGGCAGATCGTGTACGGCCGCAAGGTGCTGCAGGAAATCCTCGCGGTGGGCAAGTGGACGGAGAAGGAGCTGAGCCCCGTCGCGCAGGACAAGCTGATGGAGGACATCCGCAACAACACCACCGTCAACAGCCCGCGCAACGACCTGGTGCAGATCAGTTACCGGGACACCAATCCCGAGCGTGCCTACCGGGTGACCGAAGCCTTCGGCACGCTGTTCATGCAGGAAGCGCTGGCCACGAAGGAGCGCGAGAGCCGCGAAGCCTACGAGTTCATCGACAAGCAGGTACAGGAGTACCACCGCAAACTCACCGACGCGGAAAAGAACCTGCAGGACTACCGCTCGCGCAATGCCGATGCACAGCCCGGCAGCGCTACCGACGTGAACACCCGCATCAGCTCGCTGCGGACACAGGTCGAGCAGACCCGCATGTCGCTGCTGGAGCAGGAATCCCGTGCCGCCGCCATCAGCGACCAGCTGTCCGGTGAATCCGCCGTCACCGCCGTGCAGACCCGCGAAAGCCTCTACCGCACGCAACTCATCGAGCTGCGCACGGAACTGGACCGGCTGATGCTGACCTTCACCGAACGCCACCCGGACGTGGTGCGCGTGCGCCACCAGATCGAAGACGTGCAGCGCGCCATCGCACAGGAACAGGAACGCCGCAAGCAACCGACGCAGGGCGTGCTCGCCTCGGAAGACGCGCAGCTCAACCCGCTGTACAACGAACTGCGCAGCCAGCAGGCCCAGGCCCGCAACGAGGCAGCCGCCACCCGGTCGCGCATGGGCATCGCCGAATCGATGCTCGGGGCGGAACTGGACCGCAGCCGCCGGATCGCGGCATCGGAAAGCGCGCTGGCCGAGCTCACGCGCGACTATGAAGTCAATCGCGAGATCTACCAGGACCTGCTGCGGCGCCGCGAGAACGCGCGCGTATCGATGGGGCTGGACCAGGAGAACCGTGGCCTGACGCTGCGCATCCAGGACCCGGCCACCATGCCGCTTCGGCCCAGCGGCCTGCGCTTCATGCATATCGCGGCCGCCGGCTTCACGTTCGCCGTGGCCCTGCCGCTTGGCCTGATCTTCCTGCTGGTGCGCTTCGATCCCCGCGTCCGCGTCGCCCGCCAGATCGCGCAGAAGACAAGTACTCCGCTGCTGACCGTAATCCCGACTTACCTCACTCCCAAGGAACGTCGACGCCAGTCGTTGAGGTTCATGGCCAGCGCAGCGATGGTCTGCGGCGTGTTCGTCGTGTACGGCCTGGTGTTCGCCCTCAAACTCACCAGTGCCTGATGCAACGCCCATGCACCAGATCCGTCGCCAGGAAGACGCAATGAACATTCACACCCATCCGCACGACGACGGCGCACAAGGCGTCGATCCCTCCGCCGCGCGCTCCATCGTGCGTGCCGTCGAGCCGCCCCTGCTCAGCCCGCGTGCCCTCGAGGACCGTCGGCTGATCCACCGCAACGACTCCACCCGCCTGCAGGCCGATGCCTTCCGCGACCTGCGCACGCGCCTGCTCGCTCTGGGCGGCGACCGCAACTTCGTCACCCTCGTGGCGCCCGTCGTACCGGGCTGCGGCGCAAGCTTCGTGGCCCGCAACCTCGCCGCTGCGTTCGCGTTCGACGAAACCAAGACCGCGACCCTGATCGATTGCGACGCCCTGCGTCCGGCGCAACACGGCGCGCTCGGCGTGGATGCCGTCAATGGCGGCCTGATGGACTACCTGGACGACCGCGTCAACGAGATCGCGCCCGTGCAGTACCGAACGGTGCTTCCGCGCATGTATCTGGTGCCCACCGGCGGCGTGCGCGAGATCACCGGCGAGTCGTTCTCATCGTTGCGGATGCGCAGCCTGGTCGACTCGCTGCGCAGCACGCACGGCAACCGTTACCTGGTCCTGGACAGTCCGGCCGTGCTCAAGTCGCCCGATGCACGCATCCTCTCGGACCTGGCCGACCTTGTCGTGCTGGTCGCCGGATACGGACGTGTGACCACCGAACAGATCGAGAAGGCCGCAGCGAACTTCGAACCCGAGAAGCTGGCCGGCGTCGTCTTCAACGACATCCAATGAGCGCGCCCCGCGCGGAGTTCGCATGAAACCGCATCCACGTCGCATCACGCTGGTTGCCGCCGCGATCGCGGCCGCCCTTCCCGTTGCGGCCCACGCCGTGCGCATCGATTACACCCTCGACGCCGGCGTCGAGCGCGACGACAACGTGACGCTGTCCGAGACGGACCCGGTCGAGCAGACCATCTTCCGCGCCGGGCTGGGTTTTGCGATCGAACAGAACTCCTCGGCGGTGCAGGCGAGGATCAGCGGACGCCTCGACCATCGCCGCTACGAGGACATCTACGCCAACGCCACCGACCGCATGCTGGAAGGCCGCCTGAACTGGATGGTCATCCCCGACCGGCTAGGCCTCGTGGTCGAGGACAGCTACGGTGTCCAGACCATCGACCGCTTCGAGCCCGACTCGCCCAACAACCGCCAGCAGATCAACGTCCTGTCGCTGGGGCCCGACCTGCACTTCAACCTGGGCAACGCCTTGCGCGGCCGCGCCGAACTGCGCTTCATCAACAGCGACGCCGAGGTCACCGAGGACTTCAACTCGGACCGCATCGCGGCCGCACTACGCGCGGTCAAGGACCTCGATGCCACGAGCACCTTGTCCGTCAACCTGCAGATGCAGGATGTCGATTTCGACAACGACCTGTTCGCGCGCGACCACAAGCGCTACGAGGCCTATGCCAGCTACAACCGCAGGTTCAACCGTCTGGACATGCTGCTGGATGCCGGTTATGCGCGCCTGGACTACGACGATGGCCAGACGCGCAACAATCCCCTGCTGCGCGCCGAACTCGGCTGGCGGATGAGCGAGCGCAGCCGCTTCAGCGTCAACGCCGCCAACCAGTTCTCCGATGCCGCTTCGGGAGCCCTCGGCGCCATCGCGAGCACGGAATCCGGCATCCCGGCCAGCGTCCTGACCGGACGCTCCACCATCACCCCGTCGGCCTACGAGCAACGCAGCCTCAACATGGGCTACGAATACACCGGCGTCCGCACCATCTACTCCATTTCCGGCAACGCGCAGAAGATCGACTACGTCGACCCGGGCGAGTCCGGCGAGGAGAGCCGCGGCGTCTCCCTCGAACTGAGCTATCGCCTGCGGCCTTCACTGACGCTCCGCGGCGCGGCGTCGCGGGATCGGACGGAGACCGATCCGCCGTTTCCGCGTCGCGAGAACAACCGGCTGTATTCGCTCGGCCTGGAAAAGCAGTGGTCGCGGCACTGGTCTTCTTCGCTCTCGTACAATCGATACGAGCGCAGCACCGCGAGCGGGGCGTCGGAGTTCAAGCAGAACGTGATCTACCTCAGCATCGCCTACCGCAACCGATGAACAAGGAAAGCCCGGCGACAACGCCATCGATGCGGCACTGGGTCGCCCTGTCACCGCATCCCCTTGCCGCCGCCCTGCGCAAAGCGCGCCGTGGCCTGCGCGGCTTCACGCTGCCGGCGCCCCGGGTGCTGGTATTGCCCTACCTCTGGCTGTTCCTGGCCGGCCGTGGCGTGATTTTCTTCATCCGCCGGGCGTTCATCGCCGAGCCTTTGTTCAAGGCGTACTGCACGCGTGTCGGCAAGGGCGTCACCACCGGCATCTACGTACCCTGGGTGCAGGGCAAGGGCGAGCTGATCGTAGGCGACCACGTTCGCATCAGCGGCAAGATCTCCATCAACTTCGCGGCGCGCTTCTCCAAGCGTCCGCGCCTGGAGATCGGTCACCACACCGACCTGGCCCACGATTGCAGGCTGGTCGTGGGAAAGGAAATCAGGATCGGCGCGCATGTGGAGATCGCCGGCGGCGTCACGCTGCGTGATTCGGGCGGGCACCCGGCGGACCCGGCCCGGCGTGCCGCCGGCGCGCCGCCGGACGAGGCCGACGTCAAGCCGATCATCGTCCACGACAATGTCTGGATCGGCTCGCATGTGCTGGTGCTGCCGGGCAGCGAGATCGGCGAAGGCAGCATCGTCTCTGCGTATTCGGTGGTATCCGGCGCGGTTGCTCCCTACACCGTCGTGGCCGGCAACCCGGCACGCCGCATCGGCACCCTGACGCCGCCCCCCGAGCGCGCGCACCTTGCGCCGGTGGCGAAAGCCGTGGCCCCCAAAGCGGATCCCGTCACCGCACCCTCAGCGGACGGCGCCGCCGCCGCTGGCTGACCCTGCGCCGACCGCGACACGCGGTCGACCCGCGGGCCAACCGCCGCTCGCTGCTGTCAAACCAGGGCTTCCACCGCATCAGGATGGCTGAGAAAGGCACGCGGACTGGCGCTGCGGCCATACGCACCGGACTGGAACACCACCACCAGATCACCCGGCTCGGCAACATCCAGTTCCATCCGATCAGCCAACAGGTCCAGCGGCGTGCACAGCGGGCCCACCACGTTGGCGACCTCACGCTCGCCACGGCGCCCGTTCACGCTGACCGGGTAGTTGCGGCGGATCACCTGGCCGAAATTGCCCGATGCCGCCAGATGATGGTGCATGCCGCCGTCCACCACCAGGAAGACCTGTCCGCGGGATATCTTGCGGTCGATCACGCGCGCCACGTAGATGCCGGCCTCACCGACCAGGTAACGCCCCAGTTCGATCACGATGTGGGCGCCCGGAAGATCGCGCGCCAGCCGCTCCGACAGCTGCGCCAGGTTGTCGGTCACCGGCGACGCGTCGAGCGCCGCCTCACCCGGTGAATACGGAATGCCGAAACCGCCCCCCAGGTTGAGGCTGCGGATCGGCGCCGGCAGCAGGTCCTGCCATTCCAGCGCCTGCTCGTAGCACTTGCTCTGCGCCTCGACGATGGCCGCATGACGCAGGTTCTGCGAACCGGCGAACATGTGGAACCCCTCGAAGGCCAGGCCTGCGCTGGCGATCTCGCGCAGCAGTTCGGGTACGCGTTCGGCATCGACCCCGAACTGGCGCGCGCCGCCGCTCATCTTCATGCCGGAGGCCTTCAGCTCGAACGGCAGGTTCACCCGCACCGCGACACGGGCGGCCGTGCCGTTCCGCACGCTGGCCTCGGCCAGCGCCTTGATTTCACGGAACGATTCCACGTTGACCAGAATGCCGGCGGCGGCGGCCTGCCGCAGCTCGCCATCGGATTTCCCCGGGCCGGCGAAGCTGATGTGCTGCGGCGACATCCCGGTATCCAGGGCCACGCGCAGTTCGCCGGCCGAGGCCACGTCGATGCCGTCCACGCATCGCGCCATGTGGCAGACCAATGCCGGCATGGGGTTGGCCTTCATCGCGTAATGCAGCAGGACCGTCTCCGGCAACGCCGCACGCAGGCTCCCTGCCCGTTCGGTCAGCCGCTGGCGATCGTAAACATAGCAAGGCGTACTGCCGATCGCGTCCACGACGCGCGTCAGCGGCTGTCCACCGACCAGGATTTCGCCGGTGGCATCCCGTGGCCATTCCCAGCTTGGAGTCGATGCATTCATGCGGTGCGGATATCCGTCTGTTCCGGGGCCTGCTGTCCGATCGTGCGATGGAAGTCGATCAGCTGCAGGATGTTGTTGCGCCATTGCCGGTGCTGGGTGATGTAGGCACGGGCATTGGCGCCCACGCGCCGCAACGCCTCCGCATCGCGACTGTACTTCAACACGCTTTCCACCGCGGCTTCCATGTCGCCGGCCGGGAACATCCAGCCGGTCGTGCCTTCCTCGAGCACTTCGCGGATCGGCTCGAAGTCCGGCGCCACCGGCGGCACGCTGCAGGCCATGAACTCGAACAGCTTGACCGGCGAGGTGTAGTCGCCCGCACTCGGCAGCACCGCCATGTCCATGGCCGCCAGCAGGCCGGGCACTTCGTCATGCGGCACCCGTCCCGTCAGGATCACGCGGTCGGACAGGCCACGTTCTTCCACGAACGCACGCAGCGCCGGATAGGTCGAGCCATCGCCCACCAGCAACAGTTTGAGATGCGGCGACTGCTGCAGCCGGTCGGCAATCTGGTGGACGAAGCGATCGATCGCATGCCAGGGCACGAAAGCACCCAGGTAGCCGCAGACCACATGCCCTTCCAGTCCGTAGCGGCGGCGGGTCTCGTCGCGCTGCGCCTGGGTGAAGGTGAACTTGTCGATGTTGGCGGCATTCGGGGTGACGATCGCCGGGGCGATCCCCGTATGCGCCGCGATCGCGCGATCGCGGAATACCGAGGAGACGAACACCAGACCGTCGGCATTGCGGTAGGTCCAGCGCTCGATCGCCATCGCCAGCCGCTTGAAGAACAGCGGGCGCACGCGCTCGACGGTGGCCGAGTCGTTGACCTCCAGGATCATCGGCACACCGCGCTGGCGCGCCAGCCAGGTCGGCAGGAACATGAAAAGCGAATAGCGTTCGTAGATGAAGTCCAGGTCCGGATGCTGCCGCAGGTAGGCCAGCAGGCGCCAGCCCGCGACCAGGTTGTAGAGCACCTCGACCAGTTCGAACAGCGGCTCCGGCAGCTTGTTGACCAGACCCATCCACGGACGCGCCTGTTGCGTCGGCGACATGGCCTTGGGCGAAGAATACGGATCCGCGCCGGGCAGGGAGATGATGTCCACCGCCACGCCCTCGGCGCGCAGCGCATCGGTGACGCCGCGGATATGCACGCCTTCCACGGCCTTGCCCTGGGTCCGATGATGGTAGAGCACACGCTTGACGGGGGTTTCCATGTTCACTCGTTGGCGTAGGTAGAGGGCGCACACAGCGCCATGGGATATCCGAATGTGCCGGCGCCGGGCATGCGTGCGCGCCGTCGCGGTGGGGGGTTCGCGACACGGAATGCGCGTGGAACGACGTGGGTGGGACGCTTTTCGAGCAGGGTCGAGATGCGATGCCAGTGCAGGCAGGGCGCGACATCGGCCGACGCCGAACGTTCACCCCGCGCATCGTCTTGCACATGCGGCGTGATGCCGCCCACAACGCGCCTCATCAGGCCACGTCCAGACACACGTCCTGGCCGCGCATGGCCAACACCTGCCTGCAGATGGCCAGTGTGTCCGCCGCGACGTCGTCCCAGCCGCGACTGGCCGAAGCGGACAGTACATCGGCGTCCCACGACCGGGCCAGCGCATCGGCCAGGCCACGCTGCAGCGCAGACGCATCGCGCGGCGGCACCAGGATGCCGTTGCCGGCATGGATGATTTCGCCGGTACCGCCCACCGCGGTGGCCACGACCGGCCGGCCGCAGGCGATGCCCTCGACCACCACGTTGGGATAGCCTTCGGACCAGCTGGGCAGGGTGAGCACATCAGCCGCCCCGATCCATTCGGCGACCTGCGCCGGCTCCAGTCCACCGGTCATGGTGACGCGACCGGCAAGGCCCGTGGCCTGCACCAGCCCCGCGAGTTCTTCCCGCATCACGCCGTCGCCGACCAGCGCCAGGCGCACACGCGCATCTGCCGATGCCAATCCCTGGAAGGCCTGCAGCAGCTCACGCATGCCCTTGGCTTCGACGAAACGGCCGACGTAGGCGATCAGGCGCGCATCGGCAGGCACGCCGAGCCTGGCCCGCATCGCCTGCTGGTCGCGCGGGTGGAAGACGGTCGTCTCGATGCCGTTGACCACCGGGTGCACGCGCTCGGGATCGGCGCCGAAGGTGGCGATCGCGGTATCGCGCATGGCGTGACTGACGGTCAGGATCGCATCCAGACCCTGCAGCGTGCGCCGTGTCAGATGGGCGTTGAGGCCCGAACGCACATGGATGTCGGAACCGCGTGCACCGACGATGCACGGCACGCCCAGGCGCCGGGCCGCGCGCTTGGCGGCCGCGCCATCGGGATAGACCCAGTACGCCAGCACGAGGTCAGGCCCGAACCGGCGCATCCGCGGCACCAGCGCGCGACTCGCCATCCAGCCGTTGGTGGCGCGCGATAGTCCGGGCAACGCGGGATAGGTGAACGCTTCGACATCCACGCCTTCCAGCGTGTAGTCCTCGCCCACTTCGCCACGCAGGAAGCTGCGCGGCGACAGGCCGGGAATGCGGGGATAGCTCGCCTGCTGGAAGAACACGCGCACCTGTGCCAGCTGCGACAGGGCACGGGCGGTCTCATGGATGTAGCGGCCCCGCGTCTGGTCGTGGGGCACGGGCAGCATCGGGGTGACAAGAGCGATTCGCGGCATCATCAGACTCATGTAACGCGATTCTTCCAGCGCTCCGGCCAGACGCGTGGATCATCCCATCGCCAACAACACCTTCAACACGACGTAGAACCCCATCACGGCACCCAGGGTCAGCACGAACCAGCGTACGACATGGTTGCCCAGTCGCAGTTCGCCCAGCGCCGGGAACCGGGCGAGGACATTGGAGTGGTGGGCGACGACGAGCGCGGCCAGCAGATACAGGAGGATCACGTAGCTGCGACTCAGGAAGAAGGCGGCCGCGAAGAAGCCCGCCTGCGCCACCAGCAGCACCAGCGCGATCGCCCTGGCGTCCTGCCACTCCAGGATGTCGTCCTCATCCTCGAACTCGGGCTCGAAACGGACGATGCGGTACATCATCCAGAAGCCGTAGCCCACGAACGCGAACCACAACGCGAAGCCGACGATGCCGGTTTCCGCCAGCACCAGGATGATCGAGTTGTGCGCGGTCAGGTAGTGGTACTGGGTGAACTGCCCTGCCCCCACGCCCAGCACCGGATGGGTGATGAACATCTGCATGCCTTCGTACCAGGCATCGATGCGACCGGAGGCCGAGGACTCCTGCACGTTCAACTGGTCGAGGCGTGACGGCATCAGGCGCAGCACCACCAGCGCACCGGCACCCAGCATGGCGGCCCAGATCCTGCCGCGCTGGATCCAGATGTAGACGGCGGTCATCGCGACCACCGCGAGGAAGGAGCCGCGCGAGTTCGTCAGGTAGATACCGTAGAACAGCAGCAGGCAGCCACAGAACCAGAACAACCGCCTCAGTCCGAGAAAGCCGCCCCGGCTGCCCAGGTAGACCGCCATCGGCAGCGAGATGACGAACAGCATGCCCAGATCGTTGGGATCGCTGAAGATGCCCACGTACTGGATACGTCCATCCTCGACGGTCGGCTGGCCCGTCCAGCCGATGCCGGAGGACGCCTGCTGTACCCCGTGCACCGCCAGCACGAACGCGCACGCCACGATCACCGCCATGATGACGCGCGTGTACGTCGGCTTGTTCACCGCGTTGGCCAGCAGGAAGAACGACACCACGCACGGCAGGAAATCGACGGCCGCGGTCTGCGCGCCGCCCATCCATCCGGTCAGCGCCAGCGACAGGAAGATGGCCACCATGAACAACGGCAGCAAGAAGTATTGCGGCGCGTTGAATCGCTTCTCGCGCGAAAACACCCAGGCACCGGCTGCCGACGCCATGGCCAACGGCAGGATGGGGATGCCGAAGTCCGCCATCTGCGGGTAGTCCTGCGGCCTGAGCAGCACCAGCATGAGGTAGATCAGCACGAAGACGAACATCATCATCGGCGGTCACCCCGTTCGGTGCGCCCGGGCATGGCGGACCCACATGTTCCCCGAAAGCCCCTCACCACAGGTGCAACCTCGGATTGCGCACGTAGGCCAGCAGGGCCTGGCCGGCATACAGATTCATGTGCACGAACGTGGACATCAGGCGCACGGGCGCCCACGCCGACAACGCCGGAAGCCACGTTGCCGCCATCAGCAGTGCGATGCCGCCCGTACCGGCAAGCAGGCATGCCAGGTAGAAGGGGTGCGAGAACGCCAGGTAGGCGGAGGACACCGCCAGCAGGCAAAGCAGCCAGGGCACCATCAATCGCAGCAGCTTGTGGCTGACGAAACGGAACCACAGCGGATTCTGGAACGGCACCGCCAGCCAGGGAGCGAGCGCCACCGCCTGGTAGTTGCCGGCCAGCGTGCGGACCTTGCGGACGCGCTCCTGCTTCGAGGTCGTGGAGGGCGTGTCCCATGCGACCGCGCCCGCCTCGAACACGACACGATAGCCGTCGCGCACCACGTTCATCGGGGTCAGCACATCGTCCAGCACCGTGCCCGGCGGCAACGGTACGTACAGGTCGCGCCGGATCGCATACAGCGCACCGGTCACCCCCACCACGGAACCACTGCGGGCCTCGGCATTGCGGATCATCTTCTCGTACCGCCAGTACGCCCCCACGTTGGCCGCAAACCCTCCCACCTCATCGACGAAGCAGAGTTCGCCGCTGACCGCCCCGACATCCGGGTCTGCGAAATTGGCGGCCAACCGGGCCAGCGCATCCTGCTCAAGCCTCTGCCGCACGTCGACCATCAAGAGTATTTCACCTGACGCCATGTCCACCAGTTCGGCGAGACAGGCCGCCTTGCCCCGGCGCTGCGGGAACTCGACCGCGCGCAGGCGACGGGAGGGGATGCGTCGCAATACCTCGGCCGTGTCGTCGGTACATCCGTCGCAGGCAACGAGGATGTCCAGGTTCTCCTGCGGGTAGTCGAGCGACAGCAGGTTCTCGATCTTGGGCACCACGCTTGCCGCCGCATTGTGGACGGAGAGCAGCACGGTGACACGCGGAAAGTGCGGGCGCTTGCGCACCGGACTCGAGAAGAGGCGCGCCCATGCCAGCACCCACAGCGGATATCCGACATAGGTGAACACGATGAGGATCAGGCTGCCCCAGAACGTCAGGAGAGCGGAAGTCTGCAGCATCAACGCACGCCATCCGTCGGCAGTCCATCGGCCCAGCGCTGCAGGCGGCCCTGCATCCTGCCGGCGAGGCCGGGGTAACGCTGGAGCAGCGCGCCGAGATGCTGCACGTCATCGGCACGCCAGGCGCGTATGACCACCGTTCCCAACACGAAGACCGCGGCGTAGATCAGACCGGCCGCCAGTTCGGTCCAGAAGTTGATGCCTCCCACCAGCATGGGCACCACGGCGACGGCAAGCGCCACCAGCGCACAGGCCACCATGCGCCCGAGCTCGCGCCACGGCACCCGCAGCTTCAACAGTCGCGACACGCCGGTGGCCATCAGCGTGAAGATCAGCACCTCCGAGATGGCGTGCGCGGCCACCGCGCCGTTGAGCCCGAAGCGCGGGATCAGCAGTACCGACAGCACCGCCACGCTCACGACCGAGAACAGCACATACCCCACCCGCAGCCGCTGGTTGTCCGTTGTCGACAACAGGGCGTTGAAGGCGCCGCCGACCATGGTGAAGCCGCCCACCACCATCATGACCCTCAGGGGTACCACCACCGCCTCGTATTCCGGCCCGTAGAGCAGCGCGACCGCGCTGTCGGCCAGCAAGGCCCCCGTACCCGCGAGCAACAGACCGATGAAGGCGAAGTAGCGCATGGCATTGGCCATGATCGCGTTGACGCCGTCCTGCCCTCCCTTGCCGAACGCGTGCCCCATCATCGGCATCAGTACCGTGCCCAGTCCCGACGCCAGCAGGTCCACGCCGCCGCGGGTCAGCGCGGCCGCAATGGCGAAGAAGCCCACGGCGGCCGACCCGACCATGGCGTTCAGCATCCAGGTTTCGATGGACTTGTTGCTGATCGCGTAGGCGAGGGTCAACAGCACCGTCCAGCCGAGGTGCCGCTTCAACCGCGCCAGCGTCGCCGGATCGACGGGCTCGCGGGAGGGCCGGACCTCCGCCTTGCGCAACATGACCGACGAGCACACCACGTAGCCCACGCTGAGCGCGGTGAAGAGCAGCAGATACGCCAGCAGCGGGGCCTTGAGCATGACCAGCACCAGCACGGCGACGATGTTGATCAGGCTCATCGTCACCGTGGAGCGCGCCTCGACGTGGAACAGGCCGTACCCCTTGGCGACGGAGACGTCGAACAGGAACATGGCCTTGGCGACCGCGGCGATCAGCACCACCGCCGCGAACACGGCCAGGTGCCCCTCCCAACCGGCCGGCGTGAAGAACGGCATGGTCAGCAGGAACACCACCGCCACGATCGCCACGCACGCCAGTTGCCAGCGCCGCAGCCATCCGTGGATGCTGCTGGCGGTCTGCGGGGAGCCGCGGCCCAGGCTCTCCGACGCGAAGCGGATGACGGTGGTGGTCAGGCCGTTGTTGCTGCACATGATCAACAGCCCGGCCATCCACACCATGTAGGTGTAGCGGCCGAAATCGCTCGGGCCCAGGGTACGCGCCACCAGGACGCTGGTCAGCAGACCCAGCGCGTAGGTCACGTACGTGGAGCCCATCACCATGATGGCGCCGCGTATGGCCGTTCTGCCGTTGAAAGGCTGGTTCATAGTCCCCTGTGATTGGTGCGAGGTGCAGCACCCATACCGACTGTCACGAACAACGCCAAAAGTGGCCGGTACGGGTCACACGTGGTGCGCGGCAGGCACGGCGTTCGTTCATCCTGTGACCTCCGACGGACGCATTCCACGTTGTCTCCTCCATATGAAACCTTCTGGCAAGCTCGGCATCGTTCATGTCATTGATTCACTTGAATACGGAGGCCTGGAGCGCGTCGTTGCCGATCTGGCCATCGCACAGACGGCCTACGGGCACACCGTCAGGGTATTCAGCCTGTGTGACACCGACGGCTTTCGCCCGTTCCTCGAGCAGGCCGGCATTCCCGTCATCATCGGCCACAAGCGTGGCGGCGCCGACGTCAGACTGATCCGGCTGCTGCGCGCCACGTTGCTGGAGACGGTCGTGGACGTGGTGCATACGCATAACTTCGTCCCCAGTTATTACGCGGCCGCCGCAACGCGCTTCGCCCGGCGACCGCCGGTGCTGGTCAACACCTGCCACAACATGGGCGGCCGGCTGCGCAATCGTCGCCTGCGCTGGCTCTACCGATGGTCGCTGGCGCACGCGCAGAAGGTCGCGATGGTCGGCTCCCAGGTGCGTGAGCAGCTGGTATCGAGCCGACGGGTGCCGGCAGCCAAGAGCAGTACGGTGATGAACGGCATCCCGGTCGATCGATTCGAGCGTTCGTCCGATACGCGCGCGCAGGTGCGCGACGAGCTTGGCATCGCGCAGGATGCGCTGGTGATCGGCACCGTCGGCAGGCTGGTGGAACTGAAGAATCAGCGTCTGCTGCTGGAGGCCGCGGCGCTGCTGCGCCCGTCGTGGCCCGGCCTGGTGGTGGTGCTCGCCGGGGATGGCCCATTGCGCGATGACCTGGTATCCCTGGCCCGGCAGCTCGGCATGCAGGACAGCGTTGTCTTCACCGGCCCCCGCCAGGACGTGCCCCGGCTGCTCAACGCATTCGACGTGTTCGCCCTGCCCTCCCGCACGGAGGGACTGTCGATCGCGCTGCTGGAAGCCTGCGCCGCCGGCCTGCCCCTCGTGGCCACCCGCGTGGGCGGCAATGATGAGATCGTCCAGGAGCACCAGACCGGCCTGCTGATCCCGTCGGATGATGTTTCCGCACTCCGCGCCGCGCTTTCGCAGCTGTTGGAGAACCCGGCACAACGTCTGCGCATGGGGGAGAACGCACGCCGCTGGGTGGTCGAGCACGGATCGATCGAGGTGATGCGGGAAAACTACGACGCGCTCTATACCAGCGCATCCGTACGCCGCTGAATCCACGGCGTCCGGCCTCAGCCGGACCGACCCGCAAGCTCCTCGAAAGCGCGCTCCAGGCCCGTTTCGGTCGGCACGCGCTGCGCCCATCCGATCGCCTTCAGCTTGTCGTTCGGATACGCGAAACGGCGGTACATCGAATGGACCACGTAGGGCGTGAAGACCGCAGGCAGCTGTCCCTTCGACCACTGGTGGTAGCGCAGCAGCACTCTGGCGCCCAGCTTGAACAGCGGGTACGGCACCGGCACCACGCGCAGCTTCCGCACCTTGCGCCGATAGGCGCGCAGGTACTGCGCGCAGGTCGGGATATCGTCGTCGACGACGTTGTACGCCTGGCCGTCGACCCCCTTCAAGGCGGCACAGGCGATCGCGTCGGCGCAGTTGTCCACGTACGTCAACGGCAGCGGCGCGCTGCCGCCGAGACTGAAGAACAGCCCCATCGCGCTGATGCCGACCCGGTTGGAGAACGCGCCGCCGCCGGGCCCATAGATCACCCCTGGGCGCAGCACCACGGTCTCGAAGCCATGCTGGCTGCGGTATTCGTTGAGCAGATGTTCCTGCCGGGTCTTGGCATGCGCGTAAGGTCCCTTGTCGATGCCGACCGGTTCTATCGGCACCGTCTCGTCGTGCGCGGCACCGGTCGGCAGCGACGCCGTCCGATAGACCGCGAACGAACTCACCATCACCACCCGGCGCACCCCGGCCGAAGCGGCGGCGTCCAGCAGGTTGCGGGTGCCGACCACGGTGTTGGCGAACATGTCCGCCGCCGAACCGCGCATGCCTGCCGCCGCATGCACCACCACCTCCACGCCTGTCAGCATCGGCGCCAGGTCATGGCGATGCAGCAGGTTCGCGGCGACCACGCTGACGCGCGCGTCGGGGTACGCACGCTGCAGTTTTTCCAGCAAGCCGGCGGGTGCGGTGCGGCGCACATGGATGCGCAGGTCCTGCACACCGGCATCGAGCAGGCTCTCGGCAATCCTGCGACCCAGGAATCCGGCGGCGCCGGTCAGCAGGACGGTCATGCGGGCCGCTCCAGGGCGTCGACGATCCCGTCGATCAGGGTCGCGACGCGCAAGATGTGCGTATGCGGCACGGGATCCTCGCCCCGGCCCTCGATGGCGTCGTAGAAGCCGCCCAGCAGGACGCGCATACACTGGAAATAATGGAACCGGTTGCGCATGAAATCCCCCGTGTTCTTGGCGCCGTTGCCGGCGAAGCGCACTGCCTGTATCCACGCCGGGAACAGTCGGCCCAGCGCACTCGGCTGGTCCTGTCGCGCGCTGCGCACCAGAGTGCGCGCGGCGTAGTCGAGCTCCACGGTATCGCGCGTGCCGTACACCTTCATCGCATGCGAGACCGGCCTGGCGTGGGAACTGACCATGCCGGACACCGTGACGCCGTTGGCACCGGCCAGCGTGAAGCGCAGTTCGTCCGGCATCGCATCCAGCGCGGCGTCGCCGCTGTCCGGGCGCATGCGGTGCGCGAAGGCATTCACCGCCACCGGCTCCTCCAGGAACGGCACCACCTTGGCCAGCACATGGTCCAGCACGTTGTGGAACAGCTTGCCGGGCAGCCGGTGCACCCAGTGCGCCGGGTCGCCCATCACCGCCATGCCGTAATCCCCGCCCAGGTTATAGCCATAGCTGGTGTCGATGTGCACCACGTCGCCCAGCGCGCGCTCGTCCATCAGCTCGCGCAACCGCAGGCCGGGGGTCTCGAAGTTGTAGAGATAGTTCACCCCGATCCTGCGGCGGGTCTCCCGCGCACAATCGAGGATGCGCCGGGTGCCGGCGGCATCCAGTGCGAAAGGCTTTTCCAGGAACACATGGCAGCCCAGCTCCATCGCCTGGCAGGCCAGTTGCACGTGCGAATCCGGCGGCGTCACGATGTGCACCGCATCCAGACGCTCGACGCGGATCATGTCCGCCATGTCGGCGTGGCCGGTCACGCCGGTCCAGCGTTGCGCGAAGCGTTCCACCATCAAGGGTTCGCGGTCGCAGGCGGCGACCAGGTCGGCGCGCCCGATCGCGAGAAGCTGCTCGGCATGACCGTCGGCGATCTTGCCGCACCCCACAATCCCTACCCTCATCCGACGCTCCCGGCAACGCGCGGCATGGCCGGTTGCGCCGTCTCGCCGCCGACGCGATACGCAGGCCGCGAAATCACGTAATCGCGGTACAGGCCCGGCTCACCGGTTTCGCCGGCTTCCGCCGCCTTCGCGATGTTGTACATTTCGCGCGCGCTGACGTAGTGCAGCTTCCACTCGCTGCCATCGTTGTAGCGCGACTCCAGATAGCGGTAGGCCTCGTCCATCGCTGGACCCAGCAACGTATCCATGTCGCAGTCCTCGGCGCCGTGGGTATGGATCTTGACGAAGGTCCATTCGGGCCGGCCCTCGATGTGGATGCCGGTTTCCACCCAGGCATCGATGCGGTCGCGCGACGGCGGCGCGACCTTGCGGATGTCCGAATTCTCGATGCGCGGGATCAGGCCGAACTTGCGACTCTTCCAGCGGAAGCCCAGCGGGCCCTGGATGATCATCAGCTCGCCCTCCTCGCGGCCACCCACGCGCACGCGCGGGCCGGTGTCGTGCGACTTGCAGCGCAGCGGATCGTCCTTGGCGTAGTGGATGCGGTTGACCGTGCGCGTCTGGCACGGGTCCGGCGCCGCCGGCAGCGTGAAGTCGGCATAACAGCCCTCTTCGCGCAGCACGATCAGTTCGTTGTCGACACCGCAGTGGCGGCCACTGGGATGGCTGTTGTCCAGGGCCCAGTTGCCGTGGATGAAGGCCCAGCGCGGCTGGCCGGTGGCCGGATCGCGCGGCAGCGCATCGTGGCGCGCGGCCAGCAGTTCGGTGAAGCGCGACAGCTTCTCGCGCAGCCCGGCCTCGGTGTCGTTGTCGTGGTGCAGGTGGATCTCGATCTCGCCCAGTCCCTGCCGGCAGAGGTCGACCAGTGCGTCGAGATGCTCCTCGCGGTACTCCTCCTCGGGATAGAAGAACGAGTGCACTGGTGCACGACCGTCCGCATCGCGGTGGCCGGCGCACAGGCGCGGCAGATCGCGGCTCCAGCGCGCCACGCGTGCGCGCTCCTTCTCCAGGTCGGGCTTGCCCCAGGCTGGCTCGTAGTGGTCGACGAAGCAGAACAGCAGGTGGCGGGTGGTGCCCTTCGGCACGGGCGCACGCCAGTCCTGCTTCAGCCATGCCAGCAGCCAGCCCATGACGTTGCGCCTGCTTACCAGGCGCGCGGCCAGCATCAGGCCCAGCAGGGCGGCAACCGCCAGTGCAAGAAGAATGAACTTCATCAGTGATATCCCGGGGTCAAAACGGTTCCATAGGTGCTGCAACGTGCCGAAGCGCGAGCGGGCGCCCACGCCCGCATCGTCGGCGCCGGCGCGTAGCGTGGCAAGGGCGTTGTCGGCGACGGCCACGACAGGCGCTGGGGGCCGGGGCAGCGCCGCAGCGGCCAGGCCGGTCTCGTACGCACCGAGGTCCGGTGGATCGCCGCGACGGTTGCCCTCGATGTCGTCGGTGACCGCCTCCAGCGGCGTGCCGGCCTTGATCGCGCGGCTTCCCGCCTGCGGCCTGCCCGCTTCGTCCAGCGAGAAGTCCGCCTGCATGCCATGGGCATCGGCGCCCATGCGCCGCCGCCACCGCTCGAAGTCGCCGTCCGCGACCAGCATCGGCGTCTGCGGCCGCTGGTCGACGAAGCGGCAGGCACCCCGCCGATCCGAATAGCCGTTCCAGTCCATGCCGGGGTCGCCGTCCAGCGCGGACAATCCGCCGCCCAGTTCCTCTTCGTGCACCCAGCGGATTTCCACGCAGGGGCGTCCCTCCTGCACGACAAGATTGTTGCGGACGGTGGGATTGACGTTGGCGGGGCGCTTGGCGTCCTTGTCCCAGTCCTGGAAGGACAGGCCGAAGAACAGCGCAGCATGCCCCTTCAGGCCCGCATTGATGATGGTGTTGTTGGCCACCACCGCGTCCTTGGACGCATACATGCCGATGCCCGAATACCCCGTGTTGCGCACCACGTTGTTGCGCACGATC